>NZ_JBVIIM010000025.1:0-119221 GCF_055569765.1 Streptomyces sp. NPDC031365
CCATGACGTCGACGAGGTCAGCGGACCCGCTGAGTCACCGGTGCCGTTCTTGGAACGGTCGAACACGACACCACCCACGGTGACGGAGACGGTGCCGTCGTCGCCGGTCTCGGCACGCTGGTCGGTGCCTTGCGTATCACCGCCCAAGGTGTCGTCAGCACGGGCCACGTCCGGCGGAACCAGGAAGGACACGAGCACACCGAGGGTCGCAAGCGTTAGTGCGGAACGTGTCACGGCTGGCACTTGGCACTCCCACTTTGCGAGACGATCTTCTGGATGACCCAGACGCCCTTACTGTTCTTCTTCAGGGAGGTGTGATAGATCACGTAGCTCTTGGCCGTGACCTCGGTCTTCTTGACCTTGTTGGTTTCGAGGTACTTCACGTACGCCTTGCCCTGGTCTTCGCAGTAACTCAGCGACGCGGAGCCGTCCTTGCCGACAGCAACCTCGGGGGCGTAGAAGCGATAGGCCCCGGTGACACCGGCCTTGTTGTCCACGTACTTCTGAATGAACTTCTGTGTCCCTGCGGCCGCTTCTCCCTCGTAGTAATAGAGGTAAGCCTTGTCCAGCGCGTCCTGATTGCGGATCGCCATGTCCACCGCCTTGATGGACTGCTCACTGTCCGCCAGAACAGCGTCCTTCTCCTTGTCGCCGGTCTTCGGCCAGTCAAAGGTGTAGGAGAGGTCGGGCGGCAGCTCGATCTTCGGGCGTCCTTCGGCGGCAGGCGTCGACGCACTCGGCGACGCCGACTTCTCACCGGCCGTGTCGGCGCCGGCGATCTTGTCGCTGTCCTTGGCGGGCTCGTCGTCGCTTCCGCACGCGGACAGCGTCAACGCCGCGGTGGCGGTCAGCGCGAGCGCTGCAAGCAAGGAGGGGCGGCGGTTCACGGTCGACTCCCGGTGGGGCGAGGCTTCTCTCGAGCGAACCCACGCTATCCAGCGCACGACTCACGACACCAGAGTGAGGGGGTTCAACTCCTGCTACAACACGGTCACATAAGTGTCAGCGGACGGTCGCTGATCAGTGCGGTGAGGATCATTGGTGCGTCGCCGTCGGACTGGTTGAGGGAGACGGCGATCCAGCGGCGTGCCGGGCCGGGCAGCGGGCCCCAGACGGTCAGGTCGCCGTTGCAGTCCTTGGCGAGGAGGGTACGGAAGGGCTCCGCCGTCGGGCGTTGGAGCAGAGGTTCACCCATGGTCACCGCCCGGTGCGGCCCCCAGCGGGCGTCCAGTTCCGCGACCAGCGTGGCCAGTTTCGCCTCCGCCGCCTCCTCCGCGTCGTTCCATGCACGGCCGTACACCCCCGTGAGGGCCTCGCTCTCCCAGAGGGGGAACAGCAGGAAACCCTCGCCCCGGGTCGACGTCCATTCCCCGGTGACCGGCTCGCCCTCGTCGATCGTGGGGCCCGAGTCCGGGAGGGGAACGGACAGGGCGGACTCGATGTCCGACACCGCCCGGCCCGCGTCGAAGGGCTCGCCCGCGCGGGCGGTCACAGCGCCGGCCGGTTCATCGGGCGGGGCAACGGCTCCAGCGCGCCGGACTTCTTCAGGGACTGGTACGCCTCGACGACGGCCGCGGTGTCCCCGGGAGTGGCGAGGACGAGGAGCAGGCCCCTGGTGGGAAGTTCGACGCGGTCGGCCGTCAGGTCGGCGGGGACCCGGGCGGCCCGGCCCGCCGACAGGTAGCCGGCCCAGCCGACCGACGGCGTGCCGACCCTGAAGCCGGCCTCCCTCTTCAGGGCGGAGGTGACGGCCCGGTCGCTGACGTCTCCGTAGTCCGGATGCCACGCCTCCGCCACGACGGTGAGCAGCGCGGCGTCGGGAAAGGATGCCTCGTCGGGTGACGTGATCGTGGCGACCAGTGACTGGAGCAGGGAGCCCGGCGTGCCACCGGCCAGCACGGCGATCTCCACCTTCCAGCCGGGGGCGGGGTCCGCGGCGAGCAGTCGCAGCGACGTGCCGTTCGCGGCCGCCCAGGGGTCCGCCTTCCGTGCCGTATGCAGCGCGCCGAGCAGCGATGCCTCGTCGGGCCCGACCGTCTCGGCGGGCCCGGAGGCGGGGACCGTACGCCACTCCCATGCCGTACGGCCGCCCGCCGCCGCCTCCGGCAACAGCAGCGCGAACCGCTCCAGCGTCGTGCTCCACCGTGCGGCGAGTTCGTCCGCCGACTCCTGCCGGGGGCCCCAGAAGCCCCGCACCACGCGTCGCATGTCCCGTCTCTCTTCTCTCGCCTCTCGCCCACGTCCGCTGCCGCGACCACCTTAGGACGCGATCCGCCCGCCGCCCCGTCAGTCGAACGCCTCGGGACGCCTGTCGCCGGCGATCCGGTCGGGCTGGGTGTGGACGACTTCGATGTCCAGTCCCGCGTCGTCGAAGGCGTCCCGGGCCGCGTCGGCGACCTCCTCGTTGGAGAAGTGCCACTCGATGCCGTTGCCGTTCGCCGCGCTCACCTGGCGGCGTGCCTCGGTCAGCAGCCGTTCCCTGCCGGACGGGGTGAGTTCCGTGCGGTCGGAGGCCAGGAAGCTGTCGTAGCCGTTCTTGGCCTCCAGGAAGGTGTCACGGGAGGAGTCCCAGCCGTCGAACTCGACGTCCGGCACGTCCGGGTCGGGGTGCGGGACGACGTACTCGTGTCCGCGCTGGGTACCGGTGACCTGTTCCTGGTAGCGCAGCCACGACTCGTTGCGCCAGTTGGGAGCGGGGTTGCGGTCGCGGCTCGCCCAGAAGCCGTCGCCGCCGTCCGGGTCGCCGTAGGTGCGGCTGTCCAGGTCGTCGGCCCAGTCCGGCGGGTTGTAGTTGCGCGGGTCGCCCGTGTCGCCGTGCTCGGGGTCGGGGTACTGCTTCTTGTTCGCCAGCGCTTCCCGGGCACGGTCCGGTTCCTCGGCGCGCTTGCGTTCCAGGTAGGCCTGGCGCTCCGCGGCGCGGGCCTCCTCGGCCTGCTCCTTGGCCTCCTCGTCGCAGGTGCCCTCGGCCAGGAGGACGTACGGGCGCTTCGCGGCGGGGCCGGCGGCGAGCACGGTGGTGCCGGTGCCGGGTCCGCCGTTCAGACCGGGGTGCGGGTCCTGGCCGTACGGGACCCCGGGGCCCGGTGCGGCGATGGTGCAGCCGGTGCGGCGGGCCGCGTCCTCGGCCTCGTCGGCCGCCTCGTCGGCGCGGCGGACGGCGTCGTCCAGCGCGTCGAGGTCGCCCACGTCAGCCGCTCGCCGTGCGTCCCCGGCGGCATCGACGGCGTCGTCGACGACCCTGCTCAGCCTGCCGAGCGAGCCGACCTTCTCGGCGACCTTCGCTTCGCCGTAGCCGGGGATGAAGAGGGAGCCGACGTTCCAGAGGACGGTGGTGACGGCCCGGGTCTCGTTGCCGCTGTCCCACTGGTCCACGACGTCGTCGCCGATGAACGTGTCGAACAGGACGGTTCCGCCGGTGCCGAGGGACGCTCCGCCCCAGTCCAGGACCGCCCCGAAGTAGTCGCCGTCGTCCCACTTCTCGCGGGCGTCCGCGGTGTTGTCCGTCCACTCGTCGCCCAGGGAACCGGCGTAGTCGCTCAGGCCGTTCCAGGTTTCGACGGGGTTGGTCACCACGTCCCAGATGCCGGTGAGGTCGCCCCAGATGCCGTCGACGAACAGGCCACCGCCGACCTGCCCCAGCTGGTCCCCGGCACAGCCGAAGAAGGCGCCGAAACCGGAGAAGCAGCCCTCGTCGCCCTCGTCGCCCTCGTCGCCGTTCTCCTCCTCCGTGGTGGGGTCCTCGTACGGCGGCTCGTCGATCTCGTCCTCGGCCGCCACGGGGTCCACGACGGAGGGGTCGTCCGCGCTTCCGGCGGGTGGGTTGCCGGTATCCGTACCGCCCGGATCGTCCGCGTCGCCCCCAGGATTGCCCGTACCGCCACCGGTCGTCGCGCCCCCGGTGCCGCCATCGGTGCTGTCTCCGGTGCCGCCATCGGTACTGCCATCGGTGCCGCCGCCGGTGTCGCCCTCGCCTCCGTCACCGTCCTCCGCCGTGACCTGGCCGTCCCCGCCGTTCCCGGGCGCGGGACAGGCCGCCCCGGTGACGCGGCACACCTGTGCCTGGACCTCGGTGAGGATCTGGCCGCCCAGGCCGGTGACGACGAGCGCGCCGATGATCGCCGCGACGACCGCGATCAGGCCCGCGTACTCCACCGCCGTCTGGCCGCCGTCCCGGCGCCAGCGGATCATCCGGGGCAGGGAGAAGGCGCGGCGTTCGCGCCGGTCGGGTTCGGCGAGGCGGTACCAGTCGCGGCTCTCCGGGCGGGTCAGGAGGAACAGGATGAGGAGGGGGAGGAGCAGTTGGGTGAGGCCGCGGGCCGACCCGTCGGCGATGTTGGACATCGAGCCGAGGACCAGCCATGCCTGTACGACGATCAGCCCGAGCCAGACCCCGGCCCCACCCCGCCAGGTGCGGCGGGCCAGCCACCAGCCGAGCACGCCGGGAGCGGCGGCGTAGGCCACGTGGGCGAGCAGGGTTGCGTCCACCGCGTCGAGCGACGCCGCGGTGAGGAGCAGCCCCAGGCCGCCGAGCGCGGTGAGTGCGAACAGCACGTGCACGAGCAGCAGTGCACGGGACAAGGGCCGGGGCATGCCCTGCCGCCCGCCCCCGCCGCCCGGCAGCCCGGCTGCCCCGGACTCCGCCCCTCCCCCGGTCCAGGCCATGCCCGCCCCCTCCGCAACTCCCCTGATTCGAACCGTGTTTGATTCACGGCACGGGCCCGAGGGTAGGGAGGGGCGGGTGTCAGAGCATGGGTCCGTGGGCCCAAAGCAGCACCCAAGGTTCGGCGGGTTGGGTAGGCCGTGATTCACGGCGGAGGGGGTCGGTCGGGGATGAGGCGCTGGCGGGACGGGCGTGGGAAGTTGGCCGTGCGGGGGAAAGGTGACGAGGGGCCCGCCGTGTGCGTTCCTCTGGAGATCGCCACCTCCTACCGGGCCCGTACGAGGGGACTGCTGGGGCGCGACTCCCTCGACGGGGCGCTGCTCCTCTCCCCCGCCAACAGCGTGCACACCTTCCGTATGCGTATGCCCATCGACGTCGCCTATCTCGACCGACGGCTCCGGGTCATCGCCGTACGCACCATGCCGCCGGGGCGGCTCGGGCTGCCCCGGCTCCGGGCACGGCATGTGCTCGAGGCCGAGGCGGGGGCGATGGAGGGGTGGGGGCTGCGGGTGGGGGCCTGTCTGTCGATCGACTTGGAGGGTCCGTGAGTCCGGGAGCGGTGCACATGAACCCGCTCACGCCCACGTCCGAGGGCCGCGCCGCTGCCGCTGCCGCTGCCGCTGCCGCCGGGATCGTCGAGGGAATCGCTCACCGGCCCGGCACCGACGTCGTATAGGTGCGTGCGCCCTCCCTCTGCAGGACGGCCCACATGCGGGTGCCGCCACCCGGCTCCCGCGCGTCCCCGAAACCCCAGTCGCCGGAGCAGGCCTTGACGACGCATGCCAGCAGCCTGAGCGCGGCTCGGCGGCGGGCGTCGCAGGCCGTGGCCAGTCGCGGATGGGTGTGGCGGGGGTGGGCGTCGTAGAGGGTGACGCGGAGGGCGTCGTCGCGGTAGCGGAGTGAGACGTACAGCTCCGTGGTGGGGGTCAGGCGGTAGGCGATTGCGGTGAGTTCGCCGACCACCTGGACCGTCGCGTCCGTCATGTCCTCCAGTCCGTGGGCCCGCAGGATGGTCCGGGCCGCGGTACGGGCGATCGCGGGGCTTTGCGGGGCTGCGGGGAGGGTGAAGCTGTAGGAGAGGGTGTCGGGAGTCGGCGGTGCGGGAGGGAGGTCGGCGGGGGCGGCGATCGGGCAGAGGCCGGCGGATACGGACATGGCAACTCCAGTGCTCGGCAGGTGATGTGCGGCCCGTCCGGTGGCTCGTCTCCCTGACGCGAGCACGCCTCTCCCAGGGCAGGAGAGTGCGGGCAGGCTCGCGCGATGCCCTTCCGGTTCGGTGCGGGTCGTAATTGACCTGTCACTGACGGTAGAGCACCGATGTGGCAATGTGCCACTTGCTATTCGAAATTTCCACCCATGTGGGTGGACCGCGAGCGTGAACAAAGGGCAGACTTGCGCCGCGACAACTGGAGGTAGTGACACATGCCGCCGAGGGCAACGCCCACCGAACGCCAGAAGCGACTGGGCGCGGAACTGCGCAAGATGCGCCTCGCAGCACAGGTGTCCACGGAGTACGCCGCCGGTCTGCTGGGCATCGACCGGACGAAGATCTCCAACATCGAGGCCGGCATCCGGACCATCACACCCGACCGCCTCCGGACTCTCGCGTGCAATTACGACTGCCGAGACGAGGCGTACGTCAACGCGCTCGCCCACATGGCGGGAGACCGCACGCGCGGCTGGTGGGAGGCGTACCGCGGACAACTCCCCGCCGGGCTCCTGGACATCGCGGAGATGGAGTGGAACGCCCGCAAGGTGCGCGCCGGACTGGCCATACACGTGCCCGGACTACTCCAGACCGATGCGTATGCCCGCACGCTGTTCACCGCGGCGTTGCCGGTGCTCTCGCCAGCCGAAGTCGAGCTACGCGTGGCGCATCGTATGCAGCGCCAGCAAGTGCTTTACCGAGAGGACCCGATCACGTACGTCGGATACGTGCATGAGGCCGCTCTGCGGGTCGAATTCGGTGGCACCAAGATCATGCGGGGGCAGCTCGAACGCCTCTGTGATCTGTCCGAACGCAGGAACATCGACGTTCGTGTGATTCCCTTCAAGGCGGGCGCCTTCCCCGGCGCCGGGCAGGCCTTGACATATGCGGAGGCAGTCGTGCCCCAGCTGGACACCGCAGAGCTCGACTCAGCGCACGGCCCGGAGTTCCTCCACGGAGGATCGCAGTTGGACAAGTACCGCGCACACCTGGACTGGATGGCGACCGCGTCACTCTCTTCGACCGAATCGCGGGACTTCATGCGCGGTCTCGCCAGCGACCTTTGAGGAGTACCCGATGACAAACATCACGTGGGAAGAGCCGTTCTGCGCCGAGGGCGCCAACTGCTTCCGCATAGGCACCGACACCGACGGCAACGCCTACATCGCCGTCGCCGGCCAGGAAGACACCCCCCTCACCGACAGCAGGGAGGCCCTGCGCTCCCTGATCCTGGAGATCAAGGCGGGCAAGGCCGATCACCTGCTGTAATCAGCCCTCGGTACGCGGGAAGGAGATTTCCACCCTCCGGTTCTTCTTGCGGCCGGCCTCCGTGGAGTTGTCGGCGATCGGATACTGCTCGCCGTACCCCCGGACCTCGTACGTGACGCCCGAGTCGCTCAGCTCCTGGACGAGGACGCCGTGTACGGCGTTGGCGCGCTTGCGGGACAGGACGTCTCCGTGGGCGGACGATCCCAGGTTGTCCGTGAAGCCGAAGACGCGGATCTTCGTGGCGTTCTGGGTCTTGATCTCGTCCGCGATGGCAGCGATACGAGACTTCGCCTCTCCGCCGAGCTTGGCACTGTCCTTGCCGAACAGCACCTCGGCCTGGAGCGCGAACTTGACGTCGGAGTTGGTGTCCTCGCGGCGTTCGTCGCCGCTCTGGTCTTCGACGACCTGCTTGATGTCCAGGACCTTGGCCTCCGCGAGGGTGGCGCCGTCCGGCAGCTTGAGGTCCGGGTCGTTGGGGTCGAGTTCGACGGGGGCCGAGGCGGTGGCTTCAGTGCCTGGGGGGACGCTGGGGCTGTCGTCGGCGAGGGCCACACCTGGGCATACGGCCAGGACAGTGGCGACGGTTCCAATGAGGATCAGGCGTGTGTGAGTCATCCTCTGCCTCACCCAGAGATCTGGATGGTGCCGCTGGCGAACGTCGGCAGTTGGAAGGTGACTTGGGAGGCGTCCGCGGGCGGTGCAGGGAACTGTATGAAGACGGCCAATGATTCACCCGGCTTGAGCGATGAGAACCCGGTCGTTGTCAGCGGTCGCCCATCCGTGTCGCGCAGGACGTAGTAACGCTTCTTGTCTTTACTATCGACCAGAGTCGCACCCCCGAGAGACATCCCGTGTCGGAGGATCTCCGTTTCATTTCCACGTACCGCGGCCGGCACGGTGATCCTTTCAGCACCGTCATTCTTCAGATTCCCACTTACAGTGACGAACCCCCCTGCGTCACGCTGGGCCGAGGTGACCTGGAGCAGCAGGCCATCTGTGCCCCTCAGCTCTGCCAGAGGCTCATCTGCCTGCCCCTCTTGAGCGCTCGGATGGGAACCGCCGCCCTTCGAGGCAGAGGCCGACGTCTTCGGCTTCTTGTCGTCGTTGCTACCGCCGCCGCACCCGGCCACACCGACGGCCAGTGCGGCCGCAGCGGTCAGCACGACCATCCCCCTACGGGCCTTCGAAGTGAACCGCATGCTCATGCCTCTGCTTCCTTCATCACTCGTCGTTCGCTCATCATTCGGCCAAGTGGACGTCGAAGAGATCTTCCGGCTTCGGGAGCAGTTCCGCAGGACCCTCCGGGTCCAACTCCCATTTCTCGCCCTCACAAGTGAGCTGGGCCAGGACGTCCTCTGTCGGTAGCTCGAAATCGCAGCGAGGCTCGATCACGGCAGTGGCCTCTGCACGCGACCGCTTGTTCTCCGTGCCCGGGACAATGGATTCGCCGACCGTCCCGTTCGTCACGGCCTCGACCGTGAACGACAGTGGTCCGCTGGGCGTACAGAAAGCGGTCGCATCATTCTGGGCGGCGAGCTGATAAGCACGCCAGCACGACGGTCCTATACCCGGCACGTAGCCGGTGAAAATCTCTGCCCACGCGGTGGGATCGTTGATGCTCTTCGTCAGAGCATCGGCGAGCTTTTCCCGCCTGTCCTGGGCCGCAGCGAGGGCCGCCGCGTCAGCGGCTGTCTGCGCGTCATTCCGGTTCGCCGCCGCCTGACCAACTGCAAAGTACGCGAACGCGAGAAAGAGCAGGCCCCCCACCACCGTGATGTAGATGGGGAAAGCCTGCCCCGCGTCGCCGCAGCGAAGACGCCGAATCAGCCGATGACCTCGTTCACCTTGTCCGTGATCGCGGTGTAGATCGTGTTGCCGATGTCCGTCCCCGTGATCGCCAGCACAATCGCCACGACCACCGCGATGATGCCCAGGTACTCCACCGCGGTCTGGCCCCTGTCGTTGCGGGCTGCGCGGGAGTGGAGGTAACTGACGGTCGTGTTGATCCAGTTGTTCATGGTGGTCCCCTCCGGCTGACGCGGTCGCGGCCTCTTCCGCAGGGCCGCTTTCGACACCAGCACCGTACGGCCGGGTGCGTCGCCCGTCAGAGGGCCCCAGGGCCCAATGCGAGGCCCAATCGCGGGCCCAGCGCCTCTTCCCCCATGCCGCCACCGGAGGTCACCCCACCCCTCGACCCGAACCGGGTGCCGTACCGAGCCACTTTGCCGCGGCCTCGGAACGGCTCGTGCTGTGGAGCTTCGCGAAGATGCGGTTGATGTGGTTCTTGACCGTCTTCTCGCTGATGAAGCACGTGGCGGCGATCTGCTGGTTGTTCATGCCGGAAGCGATGAGGTCCATGATCTCTGCCTCCCTCGCGCTCAGTTGGTACCTGGACCTGTCGGGAGCGGCCGGGCGGCCACTTGTCCACCCAGACGACGACTGTGCCATATCCGGTTGCAGTTGCGAAAGGTTTTCCGCAGAAGTAGGTGGCGGTGGTACATGGGGGAAGCCGAGTCCGGTTTGCTCATCGTTGGTTGTGTGCGTGGCACCCAGCCCCTCTGGTAACGGCTGACCCGTCCCCAGCCCCTGTCGCAGTTGCGACAGCAACGCTCCCGCCGCTGTGGGCGTGAAGTGGGGCCGGCCCTGCTTGATGTCGTGAACGGCCGACACCAGTTGGTCCGCCGTGAACTCGCCGTGGACCAGGTAGCCCCCCGCCCCCCTGCGCAGCGCCTCCTGCACGATCTCCGATTCCCTGCTGTACGTCAGCATCACGACCGGGGCGATGCCGACCAGATACGGAAGGGCCGAGATGCCGTCCACACCCGGCATGCGGACGTCCAGGAGGACCACGTCGGGGCGGTGGGCCCGGGCCGCCTCGTAGGCTTCCCTGCCGTCCGCCGCCTCCGCCACGACCGTGATGTCCTCGCGGCCGGTGAGGAGGGCGGTCAGGCCCGCGCGGACCACCGGGTTGTCGTCCGCCACCACCACGCGGAGGGAGGCGGGTGGAGGGACGTTCTCGAAGGGGTTCGGCGGTGTGTTCATGGGGTGGCCTCCGTCGGAGTTGTCGGCGTCACCGCCGCGAGCGGGAGTTCCAGGCGGACCTCCGTGCCCTGGGCCAGGTTCCCCCTGCCTATGCGGATGCGGGCGCCGACCGACGCCGCCCGTTCCACCATGCCCACGAGGCCGAAGTGTCCCGCCCGGCGGAGGTGTTCGAGGCTTGTGCCGGGTGGGAGTCCGGCGCCGTCGTCGTAGACGCTGATGCGGAGCAGGTCTCCGTGCACGCCCGCGCGGACGTCGATCCGGGTCGGTTTCGCGTGGCGGTGGGCGTTCTCCAGTGCCTCCTGGGCGATGGTGAGGAGCTGGCGGGCCACCGCCGGGGGGACCGGGGGGACGGTGTCCTCGCCGGTCGGGCCGTAGGACGCCGTCAGGCCGGTGCGGTTGCTGAAGTCCCGGGTGCGGGCCGCCAGTTCCACCAGGACGTCCGTCCCCTGGCCGGGGTCCGACTCCCGCCGGAGGTCGGCCAGGAGCTCGCGTGATTCGGCGGCTGCCCTGCGGGCGGAGCGGGCCACCAGTTCCGCCTGTTGTTTCACCAGGTCCGGGTTCATGCGCGGTGCTCCGGCCGTGGCGGTCAGGCTGTCCGCCGCCAGGGCCACTCCGTGCAGGGTCTTGGCCACCGAATCGTGCATCTCCCGGGCCAGGCGTGCTCGTTCCGCGCTGACGGCTTCCGTGACCGCCAGGCGGGCCTGGATCGCCGTCAGCGCCTGGGTCGCCCGGCCGAGGCTGAGCATCAGTTTGCGCAGGCTCGAGCCGACGGCTCCGGCGATCACACAGAGGCCGGGGAGGAGGAGTGTCTGTGCCAGGTCCGTCTTCGGGTCCTCCAGGGTCGCGTAGACGAGCAGGAGGATCAGGCCCTGGAGGGACGCGAAGACGGCGGCGCCGCGCCAGCCGTAGACGAGGCCGGCGAGGAGGGGGGTGCAGACGCTGACGTAGGCGAGCGTCGTGTCCGGGCCGGCGGAGACCAGGAGCAGGGCACCGAAGAGGGTGTCCACGGCCAGGAGGGTGGGGTGGCGCAGGAGGAGGGGGCCGAAGCGTTCCCAGTCCCTGAAGAGGACGTAGGACGCCATGAAGGTGACGATCACTGCTGTGGCGACCAGGCGGGTGCCCCAGCCGGGGCCGGCGTTCAGCAGTGCCGCGGGGGCCGCCAGCGCGATCATCGCCAGCCTGAAGCCGAATGCCTGCCGGCACAGGGCTTGGAGGGCGTTGGCCTGGATTTGTACGTCGGGTGCGGGTGCGGGTGCGGGTGCGGGTACGGGTGCGGGTTGTGGGGGGTGCGTCCTGTTTTCGGTCGGATTCGGGTTCCCGCCCGCACCATCCGTGCGGCTCTCGTCGTCGAGTGCGGGTGGCCCCTGTGGGGGCTCGGCGCCATCGGCGGCCGCGGCTCCGTGCGGCAGCGGGTACGCGCCCGTCACCGGTTCCCACCCGGGCGGCAGCATCGGCGTCGCCGACGTCACCGGGATGTCCGGGGCGCCCGTCCTCGCGTAGGGCGGGAGAACCGTGCCCGCCGGGGGTGTGGTGATCTCCGACGGCTTGGCGGCCGGGCGGCGGAGCAGCCGCGTGCGTTCCCTGGTCGTCGTCATCGCGCCCTGCCCCGTCCTACTCGCCCGTGATGGAGCCGAAGTCGGTGCCCGAGCCGAGGATCAGGCCGGCGCCGAGGAGGATCATCGTGGCCGGGACCATGAACGTGGTGATCATCATGGTGGCCTTGGGGACCGCGCGGGCCGCCTTCCGGCGGGCGTTCTGCGCGTCCGTACGGCGCATGTCCTTGGCCAGCGACACCAGCGTGTCGACGATCGGCGCGCCCAGCTCCTCCCCCTGCTGCAACGCGGTCACGAACATCGCCACCTGCTCGGAGTCGTTGCGGCGGCGCAGTTCCGCGAAGGCCTGCCTGCGGCTCATGCCGAGGTCCATCTGGCGGAGTGTGATGCGCAGTTCGTCCGCCCACGGGCCCTCGTACTTCATCGACACCCGGTCCAGTGCCTGACGGAAGCCCAGGCCCGCGCTCACCACCACCGCCAGCACGTCCAGGAAGTCGGGCAGGGTGCGTTCGATGACGTCCTTGCGGATGCGGATCGCCGACCAGATGCCGACCTCCGTCCAGAACGCACCGAAGGCGAGCAGCAGCAGCGCCACGAAGAGCTGGCCGCGCAGGAGGAAGACCAGGAAGCCGATGCCGCCGAGGGCGCCGTACACCGCGCGGCGGGCGGCGTAGCGGTCGATGGTGAGGCCGCCGGGGTTGCCCGCCAGGTCGATTTTGCGGCGGTACTTGGCGACCTGCTTGGGGCCCATGGCGCGCAGCACGGCGGGGGCGTAGCGCATGCCCATGCGGTCGACGAGGGAGTCGACCGCGCCGGTGCGGGTGGAGCCGACCTCCAGGGCGAGCATCAGGTCGCCGGGGAGTTTCACCTCGGCCCGGTACATGCGGATGCCGGCGAAGACGCCCCAGACGCCGAGGGCCATCAGCAGGGCGAGCAGAAGTCCCATGTCAGTCAGCCTCCTCGCCGGTCAGACGTCGATGCGGGACAGTCGGCGGATGAGGACGAAGCCGACGGCGTACAGCCCGAAGGCGGTGATCACCGCGGCCTGGCCGGCCGGTGAGCCGGTCATGCGCTCCAGAGCGCCGTCCTTCACGCCGTTCATCAGGAACAACGAGCCGACACCGAGGACGGGAACGGCGTACGACGTCATGCTGACCTGGGAGAGCTGCGTACGGACCTCCCGCCGGGTCTCCTTCCGCTCCTCCAGCGTCTCCGTCAGGTTGCGCAGCGCGCTCACCACCTGCCCGCCCGCCCGGTTGGACAGCACCAGGGTGGTGACCAGGACGACCAGTTCGCGGGAGGGGAGGCGGTCGGCGAGTTCGCCGAGGGCGTCGTCCATGGAGGCACCCACCGCCAACTGGTTGGCGACGTTGGCCAGTTCCTCGCCCGCCGGGGCCTCCAGTTCCTCCGCCGCCATGCCGATGGCCGTACGGAGCGCCAGGCCGGCCTGGGTGGCGTTGGCCAGGATGCGGGCCAACTCCGGGAGCTGGTTGATGAACCGTTCGATGCGCTTCTGACGTTGCCAGTTGAGGAACTGCCAAGCCGCCCAGATGCCGAGGAGACCGGCGATCGGGCCGAAGAACGGCGCCAGGGTGGACTGGCCGATCAGCCAGAGTCCGGCGACGGTGGCGAGCATGGCGGCGAAGAACTCGCCGGGGGTCACGTCCAGGCCGGTGGCCAGCAGGCGCAGTTCCAGCTTGCGGCCGAGCCCGGTGCGGCGCAGGCGGCGGTCCAGGGTGGGGAAGTGGCGTCGGCGGCCGACGACCGGGATCTGGCCGGTGGCCGAGAGGCGGTCCACCAGCGCCTGCCGCTGCGCCCTGCCGGAGGCGTAGGAATGCACACCGACGACCGCGAGGACACAGGCCAGCAGTGTGACGCCGGTGGTCAGCGTGATCAGGTTCTGCAGATCCATGGGCGGTTCCTACCTGGCTTCTCTGGTGGCGAGCTGGTCGGCGGACTGGGCGATGCCGAACGCCTGCGGGATCGGCTGGCTCGCCATGTAGAGGCGGTCGGCGGTGCGGCGCGGGAGCGGGTAGTAGTCGAAGGCGCCGTGGACGCGGCCGTCGGCGGCCATGGGCCGCGCGTGGAAGCGGGCGGCCGTGGCCAGCCGGTACGGCTCTCCGCCGTGGCTCTCCAGCAGGGCGATCTCGGTGATGCGGCGGGCGCCGTCGGCGAAACGGGTGAGCTGGACGATCACGTCGACGGCGCTGTTGATCTGGTCGTGCAGGGCGACGAACGGGATCTCGACGTCGGACATGGAGGCGAGGGTCTGCAGGCGCATCAGCGCGTCCTCGGCGCTGTTGGCGTGGACGGTGGCGAGGGAGCCGTCGTGGCCGGTGGACATGGCCTGGAGCATGTCCAGCGACTCGCCGCCGCGGACCTCACCGACGACGATGCGGTCGGGGCGCATGCGCAGGGAGTTGCGGACCAGGTCGCGGATGGTGATCTTGCCCTTGCCCTCGACGTTCGGCGGGCGGGACTCCAGTCGGATGACGTGCGGCTGCTGGAGCTGGAGTTCGGCGGAGTCCTCGATGGTGATGATGCGTTCGCCCTCGGGGATCAGGCCCGAGAGGGCGTTGAGGAGGGTCGTCTTCCCGGTGCCGGTCGCGCCCGACACGATGACGTTGAAGCGTGCCTGCACCAGTCCGGCGAGCAGGTACAGCATGGGTTCGTCGAGCGAGCCGAGGCCGATGAGTTCCTGGAGGGTGAAGGAGCGCGGGAAGCGGCGGATGGTGAGGGTGGCGCCGGTCAGGGACAGCGGCGGGATGATGACGTTGACGCGCTCGCCGGAGGGGAGGCGGGCGTCGACCATGGGGTTGGACTCGTCGACGCGGCGGTTGACGGTGGAGACGATGCGTTCGATCGTCTGCATGAGCTGGTCGTTGGAGGCGAACCGCATGGGGAGCTGCTCCACCCGGCCACCGCGCTCCACGAAGATCGCGTCGGGGCCGTTCACCATGATCTCGGTGATCGACGCGTCCTCCAGCAGGGGCTCAAGGATGCCGAGGCCGAGGGCCTCGTCGACGACGCGGCGGATCAGCTGGGAGCGTTCGACGGTCGACAGGACCGGGCCCTCGCGGCTGATGATGTGGCCGAGGACGCGTTCCAGCCGGGCCCGGCGTTCGGCCGCGGCCAGCGAGCTCATCTCCGCGAGGTCGATCTCCTCCAGGAGCTTGGCACGGTAGGAGGCGACCATCTGGCCGTCCTCGCCCCGTCCGGCCTTCTCCTCGGGGGAGTTGATGCGTGCCCGCAGGCTCATGAGTCGCTTGCTCCTCGTCCTTGTTCCTGGTCGTCCTTGTTCCTGGTCCCTGTTCCTGCCCTTGTTCCTGCCCTTGTTCCTGGTCCCTGTTCCTGGTCCCTGTTCCCTGTTCCTCAACGCGTCAGTGGTCCACCGGCATCGTGGCGGTCTTGCGGGCGGGGCCGAAGTCCCAGCCCGGAACGATCGACGGGATCTCGACCGTGGCGATGACGGTGACCTCCTTGCCGAACTCCGCCGCCGCGCAGTCGGTGCCGTCGGCCAGCCAGGAGCTGACGGCGGCCGTGCAGGCCCCTCCGGCGCCCCGGTCCAGCGACGCGCTGCGCGCTCCCGCCCGCGCCGCGGTGCCCGCCTGCTGGGCGGTGTACGCGATCAGGCCCAGTTGCACGACGGCCATGCCGACGATGAGCAGAACGGGGAGAAAGCCCAGGTACTCGAGCGCCGCCTGGCCGCGGTCGCGGTCCCGCCGGTCCCGGAGGCGACGGCTCCGTCGAAACGGCATGTCAGTCCTCCTCCTCGACCGCGCCCGCATGGCCCTCCACGTCGAAGGGGAAGGACACGGTGCCCGGGAAGAGAATCGGGACGGTCAGCTTCACGTCGGCGGTGACGAAGCCGCCTGCCGTCGCACAGTTCACGGTCGCTCCCCCCGCCCACGCTTCCGACAGCTTGTCGAGACCGGCCTCCTGGCAGGCGCCCTGGCGTGCGCCCGGTGTCGCCGCCGTCGCCGCCCGTACCGCCTCGTCCGCAGCATTCCCCGCGAGAGTGAAGGTGTACCCCACGAGCACGAGCTGCCACAGCACCACCAGCGTGATGAGGATCGTCGGGGTCATGCCGAGGAACTCGATGGTCACCTGGCCCCGGTCGCGGCCCCGGTCATGGTCACAGTGCCGGTCGCGGCCCCGGTCACAGTGCCGGTCGCGGCCCCGGTCACAGTGCCGACGTAAGTCCGTCACGCTCATCGCCCTCAGCCCCTTCATCCCCTTATCCCCCGCCGTCCTTCTTCCGCCGGAAGCTCACCGACCCCCGGTCGCCGCGCAGCCGGCCGCCCTTGTGGGCGCCCTCGGTGGCCTTGACCAGGCCGAGTTCACCGGCCAGGCCCCACAGGGCCTGCTTCACCGTGCTCTTGCTCTCCAGTTCGTGGACACGGCCGGCGTCCACGACGCTCTGGAGTTCCTTGAAGTGGGCGGGGACGGTGGTGGCCGCCACCGTCGTGCCGGTGATCCTCTGGATGAGCGGGGGCTGGATCTCCGTGGTCCGGGTGTGCCGGTTGACGACGATCGTGGTCTCCTCCGCCTTGCGGATCTGCAGCCGGTCCCACATCCGCACCGCCCGCTTGGCGCCCCGGACGGCGACGACGTCGGGGGTGGTGACCAGCAGGGCCCGGTCGGCCATCTCCACCGCCGCCGCACCGGCGCCGCCGAGCTGGGCGCCGCAGTCGATGACGACGACCTCGTAGCGGGAGCGCAGGGCGCTGACGATCTGGCGGGTGGCGCGGTCGGTGACGTCCTCGCCGCGTTCGCCCTCGGCGGGGGCGAGCAGCAGGGTGACGCCCGTGTCGTGGCGGAAGACGGCGTCGGCGAGGACGCGCGGGGAGATGTCGTTCACGGCGGCGAGGTCGACGACGGAGCGGCGGAACTGGACATCCAGGTAGGAGGCGATGTCGCCGGTCTGGAGGTCCATGTCGACCAGGGCGGTGCCGCGGCCGGAGGCCTGGGCGGCGAGGGCGAGCTGGATGGCGGTCAGGGTCGTGCCCACGCCGCCCTTGGATCCGCTGACGGTGACGACGGTGCCGCCGACGCCGGTGAACACATCGACGGCCGCGCCCAGATGACGGCGTACGCCGACCGACCACTGGGCGACGGCCTGGACGCGGCTGGCGAGTTCCTCGTAGCTGAGCGGGAGGGCGACCAGTCCGCGGGCTCCGTAGTCCATGGCGGCCTGGAAGAGGCCGGGGCTCACGTCGGAGGTGACGAGGATGACGCCGACGGAGGGGAAGCGCAGGGCGACTTCGCGGATCAGCTCCAGTGCGGGGACCGGGCCGATCCGTTCGTGCACGACCACGACCTCGGGCAGCTCGTCGACGGACTCGGCGGCCAGACGCGCAAGGGTGTCGACGAGCTGGGTGGAGTCGACCACCGGGGCCACCGGCTCGGCGTCCGGGAGCTGGCTGAGCAGTGTGGTGATGGACCGGACCGCGTCCGCGTCGCCGACTGCCGGGAGGATCCTGGTGGGCATGCGGCTCTCACTTGTCCTTCGCGAGTTCGTACGTCCGGTCCTTCTCGGGGACGGTGGTGTCGCCTCCGGGAGCGACCAGCGCGAGCCGGACCCGCTGGGCGAACGACTCGGCGTAGGTGATGCGCTGGGCGTCGATGGCGGACAGCGCGAAGGTGATCGGCACGGCGTCGGTGGGCTGCCGGCCGCGGTCGTTCTCGTCGGGCTGGAGCGCGGTGAGCCGGCCCACGTCGAGGACCTTGGCGTTGGTCACGATGATCTTCGACTGGGCGGGGTCGCCCTCGCGCTCGCCCTCGAAGGTCGCGTAGACGTTGACCGACGAGCCCGGTGTGATCTTGCCGGCGACGCCGGTGGCCGCGTCGATCATGATGGCGACCTCCTGCTGTCCGGGCTGCAGCTCGGGCTGGTTCACGATCATGTCGCTCTGCAGCAGGGAACCCTCCTGCAGGGTGGTCACGGCGATCTTGCCGCGGATGTCGTCGAGGTCGGTGACGGCGTTCTCCGACAGCCACCGCTCGGGCATCTCGATCTTCTCGAACTGGCCCGTGCCGAGCGCGGTGTAGGGCGCGATGTCGGACTTCAGCCGGTACGCGGTGACCTCGGGGCCGACCTTGGACTTCACGTCGCTGATGACGGAGAGCACGCCGGCGAACGCACCGAGGGCGCACAGGACCGACAGGAGCAGGAGTATCACGCCTCGGCGCTGACGGGAGTTCATGAACCGTACAACCTCATCGGGGATATCGGTCGAGCGGAATCGGGCGGGCTGGTGCGGTGGACGGACGGGTCAGGTGCGGTGGGTGAGGGCGGGTGTGCCCTCGGGGGCGGGCGGTACGGCGGAACAGAACACGCACCGGTCGCCGATGACGTCGATGCCGCACCAGTGGCAGGTGCCGCGCCGCACGGAGGTGACCAGCTGGTACAGGACGGAGAGGTCGGGCAGATAGGTGCAGAACTCGATGACCTTGCCGGTCCCCCACCAGCCCGGGGACTCGGCGGGCAGCGGCGCCTCGCGCAGGCCCTGCACCTTCCAGGCCGGTGCCAGGGTCGCGGAGACCCAGTCGGACTGCAGCTGACCCTTCGCGACCAGCATCCAGGTGCCGAACTCCGGACCGTCCAGGGAGGCTTCGGGGGCAAGTCGGACGAGCTGGGGCTGTGGGTGGGCGAGTACGGCGAACTGACTCCCGGGCATCCACGACTTGGCGTGCTGCTTCAGGTTCACGGGGACGCGGTCGAGCCGGGCGACGGAGCCGAGCAGCGCCCCGGAGTGGATGTAGTGGATCAGCAGGCGGCCGGCCGAGGCGAGGACGCCGGGGCTGAGGTCGCAGGAGGCGAGCTGACGCAACTGGCGGGCCAGGACCGCCAGTCCCAGCGGGGGCAGATCGGGACGGAAGAGCGCTATCCGGTCGCTCTCCAGGAGCGAGCGCAGGGTGTGCAGCCTCCGCTGGACGGCGGTGGGGGCGGTCCGGGAACAGACGACGATGACATGCCCGTGCTGCTCGATGAGCATCTGCATCTCGGCCAGCGCCTGTTCCAGCGGGCGGGTGTCGATGTCCCGCAGCACGACGGCGGGCAGGGTTCGCTCGTCCTGGGCCGGTAACGCCATGTCGGCGCCGGTCACGGCGATGGCAGTTGACACGCGCGGCTCCCCGTTCTCCCCATCCCGGCAGCCCGCCGGGGTGTTACTCCGATGCACTCCGGCGACTTCACTGCGTGACTACGTGAGCACTGTAACCGCGGGTCCGTGGCCGGAGAACAGCGATGGTGTAGCCGAACAGCAACTCCTGGTGTACAAGACGCGTCAAATCGGGACAGGCCGAGCATCTCACGGTCTCGATCGGGACCCGATGGTGCGGGTCCTGTGGACCGACTTGACGCCGGAGCCCGCCCGGACCCCTCGGCCCCACGCTTCCCTTCCGGCGACGGGCCTACTCCCGCCCGGCCCGGCGAAGGGCTTCTCCCCGCCCCCGCACCGGCGATTCCGGTCTGGACCTATTGACAAGGGGATTGGTCTGGACCACCTTGTTCCTCCAACGGTGGCCACCGTCGCTTCTCCCTCCCAACTTCCCCCACCGGAGGCCCCAGTGGACCGCGTACCAGGAACGCCCGGCCGCAGCAGACGCGTCTGGGCCGGAGCTCTCGTCTCCGCCCTCGCCCTCGCCCTTCCCCTCGCCGGAGCGGGACAGGCATCCGCGGCGGACGTCAACAACGCCAAGAACGCCGGCTTCGAGGCGGGCCTGAGCAACTGGACCTGTTCGGCGAACAGCGGAAGCACCGTCTCCTCCCCGGTGCACGGCGGCACGGCCGCGCTCAGGGCCACCCCGGCCGGTCAGGACAACGCCCGCTGCTCCCAGAGCGTCGCGGTGAAGCCCAACTCCACGTACCAGCTGAGCGGCTGGGTGCAGGGCGGGTACGCCTACCTGGGCGTCACCGGCACCGGCACGACGGACGTGTCCACCTGGACCCCGGACTCCGGCAACTGGAAGCAACTGTCGACGAGCTTCACCACCGGCTCCTCCACCACCTCGGTGACCGTCTACACCCACGGCTGGTACGGCCAGGCGGCGTACCACCTGGACGACCTGTCGGTGTTCGGCCCCGCCGGGGGCGGCGGAGGCGACCCGGAGCCCACGGTCCCGGGCACCCCGGGCGGCCTCGGCGTCTCCGGTACGACGTCCTCCTCGGTGTCACTGGCCTGGAACGCGGTGTCGGGGGCGACGGGCTACACCATCTACCGCGACGGAACGAAGGTGACGGCGGTCTCGGGCACCTCGGCGACGGTGACCGGGCTCGCGGCCTCGACGTCGTACTCCTTCCAGGTCGCGGCGGCCAACGCGGCGGGCGAGTCGCCCAAGTCGACGGCGGTGTCCGCGCGGACGAAGGAGAGCGGCGGGGGCGGTGGCGGCGACCTGCCCAGGCACGCGGTGACCGGCTACTGGCAGAACTTCAACAACGGCGCGGCGGTCCAGAAGATCTCCGATGTCTCCTCCCAGTACGACATCATCGCGGTCGCCTTCGCCGACGCGACCGGCACCCCGGGCGCCGTCACCTTCAACCTGGACTCGGCGGGCCTGAACGGCTACACCGTCGAGCAGTTCAAGTCGGACATCCGCGCCAAGCAGGCGGCCGGCAAGAAGGTCATTATCTCGGTCGGCGGCGAGAAGGGCACCGTCTCGGTGAACGACTCGGCCTCCGCGGCGAACTTCGCCGACTCGGTGTACGCCGTGATGCAGGAGTACGGCTTCGACGGCGTCGACATCGACCTGGAGAACGGTCTCAACGCCACCTACATGACGCAGGCGCTGCGCTCGCTGTCGGCGAAGGCCGGCCCGTCCATGATCCTCACCATGGCCCCGCAGACCATCGACATGCAGTCGACGTCCGGCTCGTACTTCCGTACCGCGCTGAACGTGAAGGACATCCTCACGGTCGTCAACATGCAGTACTACAACAGCGGTTCGATGCTGGGCTGTGACGGCAAGGTCTACAGCCAGGGCACGGTGGACTTCCTGACCGCGCTCGCCTGCATCCAGCTGGAGGGCGGCCTCGACCCGTCCCAGGTGGGTCTGGGTCTGCCGGCCTCGACCCGGGGCGCGGGCAGCGGCTACGTCTCCCCGTCCGTGGTGAACAACGCCCTGGACTGCCTGACCAAGGGCACCAACTGCGGCACCTTCAAGCCGTCGAAGACCTACCCGTCCCTGCGCGGCGCGATGACCTGGTCCACCAACTGGGACGCCACGGCGAACAACGCCTGGTCGAACGCGGTGGGCCCGCACGTCCACGCCCTGCCCTAACCACGGCCGGCCCCAAGCCCTCGGCCCCGTCCACAGCACTGTGGGCGGGGCCGCTCCGTTTCGCGGGGCCCAGGGCGGCCAGGACGCCACCCGCGACGCCCCGGCGCCGGCCGTCGGACAGCTGAAGGAGATCGCGCTCAGCCCCGCGCGGGAGGAGCTGCGGTAGCGCGGCCGGCCGCCGTCAGAAGAACTCCGCCCACGGCTGGTCCCAGACCTGCTTCACGCACAGGACGAGGAACAGCAGGCCCGCGACGGCCAGCATGCCGTTGCTGAGCGGGCCGTTGCGCCACTCGCGGGGTGTGCGGGAGGAGTTGAGGAGCCACATCAGGGTGAGGGCGAGGAACGGCATGAAGGCGGCGCCCAGGACGCCGTAGATGATGATCAGGCGGAAGGGTTCGTCCTGGAAGAGCAGGATCATGGGCGGGAACGTGAGCCAGAGCAGGTAGGCGCGGAAGGCCCAGGATCGTTCCCGGCGCCCGGAGGCCAGCACGTCGCCCCGCGCCTCCCGTTCGCCGCGCTGCCGGGCCAGGAAGTCGGCGAACATCAGGCTCACTCCGTGCCAGACGCCGATGAGGGAGGTGAAGGAGGTGGCGAAGAAGCCGATCAGGAAGAGCTTGCCGGTCGCCGTGCCGTACTGGTCCTCCAGGATGCCGCCGAGCTGCATCAGGCCCTTGTCACCGCTCGCGATCGCGATGTTCGCCGAGTGCAGCAGCTCGGCGCCGACGAGCAGCATCGCGACGACGAAGATGCCGGTGGTGGCGTAGGCGACCCGGTTGTCCAGGCGCATGATCTTCATCCAGCCGCTGTTCGTCCAGCCCTTGGCGTTGACCCAGTAGCCGTAGGCGGCCAGGGTGATGGTGCCGCCGACGCCGCCGATCAGGCCGAGGGTGTTGAGGACCGAGTCCTTCTCGTCGGGGAGGACGGGGAGAAGGCCGGCGAAGGCGTCGCCGAGGTTCGGTGTCACCCGGATCGCCAGGTAGACGGTCACCACGAACATGACGCCCACCAGGACGGTCATGACCTTCTCGAAGACGTTGTACTTGTTGAACCAGACGAAGAGCAGGCCGACCAGACCGCAGGCGATGCCCCACCATTCGAGGTCCATCACGTCCGGGAACAGTGCCTGCAGCGGCAGGGCGCTGGACGACATCGCCGCCGCGCCGTAGACGAAGCCCCAGATCACCGCGTAGACGGCGAAGAACCACGTCGTCCAGCGGCCGATGCTCGCCCAGCCGTCGAAGAGCGTGCGGCCGGTGGACAGATGCCACCGGCCGCACGCCTCCGCGAGGGAGATCTTCACGAGGCAGCCGAGGACCGCGGCCCACAGCAGTGTGTAGCCGAAGTTGCTGCCGGCGATGAGGGTGGCCACGAGGTCGCCGGCGCCCACTCCGGTCGCGGCGACGACGATGCCCGGGCCGATGTGGCGCCAGCTGGATGTGCGCGGGTGGGGGCCGGGCGCGGTCGCCGCACCGGTGTCCTGGGTGTCTCCCGTGGTGTCCGCCATGGGGTCAAGAAAGCGGATGGGCGCCGGTCGGACAAGGGGGCGTGCGGGGATCTTCACCGGATACGTCCGGCCGGACCGCCGACCGGATTCCCTATCTTGACCTGAGCACGTCACCCACTGACGATGGCCGCACCGCACCACGCACGTCGCCATGGACAACCCCCACCTCCCACAAGGAGATTTCATGCGACACCGCCCACGCGGCAGACGCTCCGCCGCGCTCGCCACCCTTCTCGCCCTCGCCCTCGCGGCCCCCCTGGCGCTGACGGCCGGCCAGGCCGGCGCCGACAGCGCCGACCGGCCGGTGCCCTCGGCCGACGACATCCGCCAGTACGAGATCCACCGGCACACCACCGCACTGACCCGTACGGCGATCCAGCGGTCCGGGGTCACCGTGGACGAGGCCGACGAGGAGACCGTGGTCGTCTCCGGACGCGCGGACCAGATCCGCACACTGCGCCGACAGGGTTACGAGGTCACGCCGTTGGGCGCGGCACCGGACCGCTCGTCCGCCGCCGACGGGGTGCGCCTGTACGACTTCCCCTCGGCCGACTCCCGCTACCACAACTACGCCGAGATGAACGCGGAGATCGACCAGCGGCTGGCGGCGTACCCGTCCCTCATGAGCAAGCGGGTGATCGGCAAGTCCTACCAGGGCCGGGACATCGTCGCCATCAAGATCAGCGACAACGTGGCCACCGACGAGAACGAGCCCGAGGTCCTCTTCACCCACCACCAGCACGCCCGCGAACACCTCACCGTGGAGATGGCCCTGTACCTGCTGCGCGAACTCGGCGCGGGATACGGCAGCGACTCCCGGATCACGAACATGGTGAACGGGCGGGAGATCTGGATCGTCCCGGACCTCAACCCGGACGGCGGCGAGTACGACATCGCCTCCGGCTCCTACCGCTCCTGGCGCAAGAACCGCCAGCCCAACTCCGGTTCGTCGTACGTCGGGACCGACCTGAACCGCAACTGGGACTACCGCTGGGGCTGCTGCGGCGGCTCCTCGGGCTCCAAGTCCTCCGACACCTACCGGGGTTCGGCCCCGGAGTCGGCGCCCGAGGTGAAGGTCGTCGCCGACTTCGTGCGCAGCCGGGTCGTGGGCGGGGTCCAGCAGATCGCGGCCGGCATCGACTTCCACACCTACAGCGAGCTGGTGCTGTGGCCGTTCGGCTACACCTACTCCGACACCACGACCGGCATGACGGCCGACGACCACGCCGCGTTCAAGGCCGTCGGCCAGAAGATGGCCGCGAGCAACGGCTACACGCCCCAGCAGTCCAGCGACCTGTACATCACGGACGGATCGATCGACGACTACCTCTGGGGCGCGCACAAGATCTTCGGCTACACCTTCGAGATGTATCCGACGTCCTCCTGGAACGGCGGTTTCTACCCGCCCGACGAGGTCATCGAGCGGGAGACGTCCCGTAACCGGGACGCCGTGCTCCAGCTCCTGGAGAACGCCGACTGCATGTACCGCTCCATCGGCAAGGAGGGGCAGTACTGCGGCTAGCCGCTGCCGTTCAGGACGACGACTCCTTGGACTTCTTGGAATCCTTGGAATCCTCTGACTCCTTGGAATCCTCGGAGTCGTCCGCGGCCTTGTCCGCGTCCTCCGCCGCCCTGTCCGCGTCCTCGTCGAAGTACTCGTCCAGGACCGCGTCCAGTCCGGCGTCCCACTCGGCGAAGCGGCTCCTGGAGTCGGCCTCGATCTCGAGGAAGTACCAGCGGCGGTCGGGGGTGTGGACGGTGACCGTGTACCGCTTGCCGAAGCGGGCGGTCTCCGTCTCCACCGCGCCGATCTCGTCCCAGCGGAACTCGCACTCCTGGTCGTCCAGGCGCAGGCGGACGCCGCTGTGGTCGGCGACGACCCGGGCACGGCGGTCGGACGCCTCGAAGACGGGACCGTCGGGGGCGGGTTCCGGGTCCTCCTCGGCTCCTTCGCGGACTTCGGCGGCTTCGGGGTCCGCGGGATCATCCGTGGACCCACCCGTGGACCCATCGGCGGATTCCGAAGCGCCGGAGTCCCCGGCGGCCTCCGCCTCGGGTGCCGTGTCGTCCTCCGGATCGTCCGTCTTCGCCTTGGCGACCTCCTCCCGGCCGGACGCGGGCGAGGTGAGCCCGGGGATGAATGCCGGGTCGAACCCGGCGCCTTCCAGGGGCTGGCTGCTCGAACCTATACGCTGCTCCACACCGCAGGAGTATGGTCGACAAACCCGTGCCGGGCACAGCCAGCCCCAACTTCGTTATCGGACGCCTACACGGGCACCACGGTTCACACGGCCAGGCTGAGCGCCGCGGCGACCACGAACCCGGCCACGGACAGCACGCTCTCCAGCACCGTCCACGTCTTGAGCGTGTCCCGCTCGCTGATGCCGAAGTACTTGGCGACCATCCAGAAGCCGCCGTCGTTGACGTGCGAGGCGAAGATCGAGCCCGCCGAGATGGCCATGATGACGAGCGCCACGAACGCCTGCGAGTGGTCCCCCTCGGCCAGCAGCGGGGCCACGATGCCCGCCGTCGTCACGATCGCCACGGTCGCCGAGCCCTGCGCGACCCGCAGCACCACGGAGATCAGGTACGAGAGGACGATCACCGGGAGGCCGACGTCGTTGAAGGTGTCGGACAGCGCCTGGGCGACCCCGCTGCCCTTGAGGACCGCGCCGAAGACACCGCCCGCGCCGACCACCAGCAGGATGTTGCCGACCGGCTTCAGCGAGGACGTGGAGACGGTCTCCAGGGACTTGCGGGACCAGCCGCGCCGGATGCCCAGCAGGTAGTACGCCAGGAACAGGGCGAGCGTGAGCGCCACGAACGGGTGGCCGAAGAACTCGACGACCGAGCGCAGGGTCGAGGGGTCCAGGGCGATGGAGGAGAAGGTCGCCGCGAGGATCAGCAGCAGCGGCGTACCGATGATGCCGAGGACCGTGCCGAGCGGCACCGGCGTCTCGCGCGGTTCCACGCCGGAGGCGCGCTGCTCGGCGACGACGGCGTCCTTGGCCTCCTGCGCGGCCTCGACCATGTCCTGCGGTACGGCGACGAAGATCCGCTTGCCGATCCACGCGGAGTAGACCCAGGCGGCGACGACGGCCGGCAGCCCGCAGACGACGCCCATCAGGATGACCCAGCCCAGGTCGACCTGGAGCAGTCCGGCGGCGGCCACCGGTCCCGGGTGCGGGGGCAGGAACGCGTGGGTGACCGAGAGACCGGCGAGCAGGGGAAGGCAGTAGAGCAGGATCGACTTGCCGGAGCGCTTGGCGGCGGCGTACACGATCGGCGCGAGGACGAAGATGCCGACGTCGAAGAAGACCGGGACACCGAAGATCAGACCGGTGAGGCCCATGGCGAGCGGCGCGCGCTTCTCGCCGAACAGGCCAAGCAAGCGGCCCGCCAGCACCTCGGCGCCGCCGCTGACCTCGAGGATCGCGCCGAGCATCGTGCCCAGGCCGATGATGATCGCGACATGGCCGAGGATGCCGCCCATGCCGGACTCGATGGTGGACACCGCGTCCGAGCGCTGGACCGTGCCGAAGAGTTCGGTGACCGACAGACCGGCCATCAGACCGACGGCTATGGAGACGCCGAGCAGCGCGACGAAGGGCTGGAGCCGGACCTTGATGATCAGGAAGAGCAGGAGCGCGATACCGATGGCGGCGACGGTCAGCAGACCCGCGGTGCCGTCGATGAGGAGGAGCAGTCCTCCGGTGTGCGGTGGTGTCTCCGCGGCGGAGGCGGCGAGCGGGAGGGACGGATGGGGCATTCGGGGGTCCTCTGGCTAAGTGCATGGGGCTTTCGGGCAGGAGGGATCGCGGCACGGCGTCCCAGGGGTGCGGACACCGTGCCGTGACGACGTACGGCGGTGAGGGGGAGGTGGCGCGTCAGCCGAGGACGGCGAGCGCGTCGATCTCGATGAGGAGGCCGGCGGGCAGACCGACGTACACGGTCGTGCGGGCGGCGGGCGGCTGGGTGAGGCCCTGCTCCTCGAAGTAGGCGTTGTAGATCTCGTTCATCTCCGCGAAGTGGTCCACGTCGGTGAGGTAGACGCGGATCATCATCACGTCGTCCCAGCTCGCGCCGCCCTCCTCGAGGATCGCCTCGACGTTGGCGAAGGTCTGGAGGGTCTGCTCGCGCAGGCCCGGCCCGGCGGGGGTGGGGGCCCAGCCCTCCTCGTGGGGGAGGAAGCCGACCTGCCCGGCGACCTGGAGGATGTTGCCCTTGCGGACGCCGTGGGAGAACTTCGCGGGCGGGGTGGTGTGGGTCGGGGGAGTGAGCGCGATCTTCTCGGTCATGCGGAGCTGTCCTTCACTGGGGTTCTGCCGGAGTACTCGCCGCTGATCGCGTCCGCCGTACGGCGCACCAGCGGGAGCAGGGTGAGGAGTTCGTCGGCGGTGACGACGACGTTCGGCGCGGACACCGACATCGCGGCGACCACCCGGCCGTCGGCGCCGCGGATCGGTGCGGCGACGCAGTTGATGGACTCCTCGTGGCCGCCGAGGTCGGTGGCCCAGCCCTGTTCGCGCACTGTGGCCAGTTCCTGGAGGAACGCGGTGGCGTGGGGTGTCGAACGGGGCGTGTACATGGGGTAGTCGAGCTTCTCCGCGAGGGTGCGGCGCTCGTGCTCGGGCAGGTCGGCGAGGAGGAGCTTGGCGACGGCCGCGACGGTGATCGCGACGGGCTTGCCGATCCGTGAGTACATGCGGACCGGGTAGCGGCTCTCCACCTTGTCGATGTAGAGGACCTCGTTCTCCTCGTACACGGCGAGGTGGACGGTGTGTCCGCAGGTCTCGTTGAGGCGTACGAGGTGGGCGTGGGCGATTTCGCGGACGTCGAGGTTCTCCATCGCCTCCTGGGCGAGGGCGAAGAGGCGGGCGCCGAGACGGTAGCGCTGGTCGGACTGCCGGTAGACCATGCCGTGTTCGTGGAGGGTGCGCAGGAGGCGCAGGGCGGTGGACTTGTGCACGCCGAGGCGGTCGGCGACCTGGCCGAGGTCGGCGGGGCCTTCCGCGAGCAGCGGGAGGATGCTCAGGGCGCGGTCTACGGTCTGGCTCATGGGGTGCGTGCCTCCTTCTCGGGCCCTGGGTGCTCTTCGGCTTGTGTCCAGCCGGGGCCGAGTCGCAGTCTCCCCCACGCGGTGTCGTCGAGGGCGGCGAGGCGGTCGGCGAGGGCGCGGGTGGGGGGTGTCGCCAGGTCGCCGGGGGCGGTGAGGGTGGCTGCCGCCATGAGGTGGCCGTGCCTCATTCGGTCCCGTAGCGGGAGGTTGCGGAGGGTTGCCGAGAGGAAGCCCGCGGCGAAGGCGTCACCGGCGCCGGTTGTCGCGACCACGTCGACTTTGAGGGCCGGCGCGGTGGTGGCTGGGCGGGTGGATGCCGCGCAGCCCGGCGCTTGCGGGGTGCCTCGCCCAGAGGGGGTATCCCCGGCGCCCGCCCTCTCCCCATCTCGGCTTCTCCCCCACTCTCGGCTTCTCCGCCACTCTCGGCTTCGCTCGAGCGGGGGGACCCCCATGAGCGGGGGGACCCCCATGAGCGGGGGGACCCCCATGAGCGGGGGGACCCCCATGAGCGGGGGGACCCCCATGAGCGGGGGGATCCCCATCGCCCCAGCGGCTCGACTGTCCCCGGGGAGGAGGCGGGCCCGGCTGCCCGCGGGCTCGTGGAAGGCGACGGCCCCCCGTGCCCCTTGCTTGACCACCAGCGTCTCCGGCTCGGGCAGAGCCGCACGGATGCGGTTGGGGCCGCCTGTCATGCCCCAGGCTTCCTCCGCCTCGTCCTCTCCCACGAAGACGACGTCCGCCCCTCGCGCCAGTTCCAGCAGGACCTCCGGGCCGTGGCCGTCGTTCCACAGGCCCGGGCGGTGGTTGACGTCGAAGGAGATCAGGGGGCGGGCGGGATGGGGGGCGATCAGCTCGCGGATCAGGGCCAGGCAGCCGGCCGAGAGCGCCGGCGTGATGCCCGACAGGTGCAGGACGCGTCCGGCGCGTACCGCGTCCAGGTCCACGCCGGCCGGCGACAGCGCCGAGGCCGCCGAGCCCACGCGGTAGTAGGCCACCTCATGGGCGTCGGTCGAGCGGTCGCCCGCCGTGCGGAAGTAGACGCCGGTCGGGCGGTCCGGGTCGCGGCGGACGTGGGACACGTCGACCCCGTATCCGCCGATCGCCTCGACGAGGTGGTCGCCGAAGCCGTCGGCGCCCACCCTGCTGACCCACCGGGTGGTGTGCCCCGCCGCCGCGAGCACGCACGCCACGTTGGACTCCGCGCCACCGATCCCCCGGTCGAAGGACGGGACGTCGGCGAGGCGGCCGGGCCGGGAGGGCAGGAACGTCACCATGGACTCGCCGAGCGCGACGACGTCCACGACGTCGGGGGCGTTGCGGGGTCCGGTGACGGTCACGATGGCGGGGCTCCTCGTCTGCTGCGGGGTGACGCGGTGTCCGTTGACCCCGCGTGGCCGAGATGTTAGACAGCGGTAAGCGATATACGCAATGAGCGTTGCACATAATGCAACGCTACGGAACAGGGAGGCTCTGATGGTCCTCGACGCTCTCACCCATCTCACCGAGGAACGGGTCGACCACCGCTTCAAGGGCCTCCCGCCGGACGCCGAGGGCCTGACCGTCGGCGAGCTGGCCGCCCAGCGCCGCAACCTCTTCACCGACGGCTTCACCACCCCCGTGCTCGCGCTCTCCGCCGAGCGCCTGGAGCACAACCTGAAGCTGATGGAGACGTACACCGCCCGGCACGGGCTCGCCTTCGCCCCGCACGGCAAGACGTCCATGGCCCCCCAGCTCTTCCACCGGCAGATGGAGCACGGTGCCTGGGGCATCACGCTCGCCGTTCCGCACCAGGTGCGGGTGGCACGGGCGTTCGGCATCCAGCGCGTCTTCCTCGCCAACGAGCTGGTGGACGCGGCGGCCCTGCGGTGGATCGCACGGGAGCTGGACACCGACCCCGGTTTCCGCTTCGTCTGCTGCGTCGACTCCGTGCGCGGAGTGGAGCTGATGGGCGCGGCGCTCGGCGGGGTCTCCCGGCCCGTCGACGTGGTCGTCGAGCTCGCCGCCGGAGAGGGCGCGCGCACCGGTGTCCGGGCGGAGGCGGAGTGTGCCGCCGTCGCCGATGCCGTGGCGGGCGCGCGGGGGCTGCGGCTGGTCGGGGTGGCCGGGTACGAGGGCGAGGTGCCGCAGGCGGATCCGGAGCGGGTGCACGCGTGGCTGCGGCGGCTGGTGTCGCTCGCCGTGGACTTCGACAAGGCGGGGCGCTTCGCGGGCCTCGACGAGATCGTGGTGAGTGCGGGCGGCAGCGCCTGGTTCGATGCGGTGGCGGACGTCCTCGCCGGGATCCCGACGCTCTCCGCGCCCGTTCTGAAGCTGCTGCGCTCGGGCGCGTACGTCTCGCACGATGACGGCCACTACCGCACGCTGACCCCCTTCAACCGGGTCCCGGAGGAGGGCGCGCTGGAACCGGCGTTCCGGCTGTGGACGCAGGTGGTCTCGCGCCCCTCCCCCGAGCAGGCGTTCACCAACGCGGGCAAGCGGGACGCCGCCTACGACCTCGATCTGCCGTTCGCCCAGGTGGTCCGCCGCCGCGGCCGCGAGCGCCCGGCCGAGGGGATCTCGGTGACCGGGCTGTCCGACCAGCACGCGTGGCTGCGTACCACCGGGGAGGCCGATCTGGAAGTGGGAGACTGGGTGGGACTCGGGTTGTCCCACCCGTGCACGTCGTTCGACAAGTGGGTGCTCATCCCCGTGGCGGAGGCCGACGGCACGGTGGTCGACTACATCCGTACGTTCTTCTAGGAGGCCGGCGCATGGAAGAGCTCGTCATCCGGGACGCGGACGTCGTGGACGGCTCCGGCGACTACGCGTACCGCGCGGACGTGGTCGTGGACGGCGGCCGCATCGTCACCATCGTGAAGGAGGCGGCGGACGCGGGCTGTCAGCGCCCGAAGGCCCGCCGTGAACTGGACGCCGAGGGTCTGGTGCTGGCGCCCGGCTTCATCGACATGCACGCCCACAGCGATCTGGCACTGCTGCGCGACCCCGGCCACAGCGCCAAGGCCGCGCAGGGCGTCACCCTCGAAGTGCTCGGCCAGGACGGGCTGTCGTACGCCCCCGTCGACGACCGGACACTCGGCGAGGTCCGCCGGGCGATCGCCGGGTGGAACGGCTCCGGCGACGACATCGACTTCGACTGGCGGTCGGTGGGCGAGTACCTGGACCGGCTGGACCGGGGCATCGCGGTCAACGCCGCGTACCTGATCCCGCAGGGCACGGTCCGCGCGCTCGCCGTGGGCTGGGAGGACCGCGAGGCGACGCCCGAAGAGCTGGACCGGATGCGGCAGTTGGTCGCCGAGGGCATGGAACAGGGCGCGGTCGGCATGTCCTCGGGGCTGACCTACACGCCCGGCATGTACGCCAAGGGTGCCGAACTGACCGAACTGTGCCGGGTGGTGGCGTCGTACGGCGGCTACTACTGCCCGCACCACCGCTCCTACGGTGCCGGGGCGCTGGAGGCGTACGCGGAGATGGTGGCGCTGACGCGGGACGCGGACTGCCCGCTGCACCTGGCGCACGCCACGATGAACTTCGGCGTGAACAAGGGCCGCGCGCCCGAGTTGCTGACCCTCCTGGACGAGGCCCTGGACGCCGGCGCCGACATCAGCCTCGACACCTACCCCTACACCCCCGGCTGCACCACCCTCGTGGCGCTGCTGCCGAGCTGGGCGAGCGAGGGCGGCCCGGAGGAGATCCTGCGGCGGCTCGCGGACGACGGGACCGCCGAGCGCGTCCGGCACCATCTCGAGGTCACCGGCTCGGACGGCTGCCACGGTGTGCCCGTGGAGTGGGAGACCATCGAGATCTCGGGCGTCGGCGATCCCGCGCTGGGCGAGTACGTGGGCCGTACGGTCCTGGAGTCGGCGCGCGAGCGCGGCGAGTCCCCCTGGGCGGTCGCGCGGGAGCTGCTGCTGAAGGACCGGCTCGCCCCGACGATCCTCCAGCACGTCGGCCATGAGGAGAACGTCCGGGCGATCATGCGGCACCGGGCGCACACCGGCGGCTCGGACGGCATCCTCCAGGGCGCCAAGCCGCATCCGCGCGCGTACGGAACGTTCCCGCACTACCTCGGGCACTACGTGCGGGAGCTGGGGGTGCTGTCGCTGGAGGAGTGCGTGGCGCACCTGACCGCGCGTCCGGCGGCGCGGCTGCGGCTGCCGGACCGGGGGCTGGTCCGCGAGGGGTACAAGGCGGACCTGGTGCTCTTCGACCCGGGGACGGTGGCCGCGGGCTCCACCTTCACCGAACCCCGGACACTTCCGACGGGCATCCCGTACGTCATGGTCGACGGGCAGTTCGTGATCGAGGACGGGCGGCGCACGGACGTGCTGGCGGGGCGGGCGGTCCGCGGAACTCCCCGCTGACCGACCGCCGCGACGGACTCGAACCTGTCCGCGCACGCCGGTCCGCCACCCTGCGGCTCAGCCGGCCACACACGAACCGCCCCTCCGCTGCGCCTACTTGGGCCGCTTGTCGTTCCCCTGCCCCCGTCCAGGACGGTCGCCGGAGTTGCCGGGACCAGCGTCTCCCGGCCCGGCGGATGCGGTGGCGCCCGAGGTGGGGAGGGTCGGTGAGGGGCTGGTGGAGGCACCCGACGACTCCTCCCCCGCCGCCCCGCCCCCGTCGGTGGCGCTCGCACCCGCGGCGCCGGAGGACGCCTCGTCCGTCGGCACGCTCTCCCCGGAACCGGGCCGCGTGTCCGCGGAACCGGACGGCCCCGCGTCCACGGAGGGCTCCGAGTCGCCCGACGACGTACCGGGACGGCCGTCCCCGTCCCGCGTGTCACCCGACGGCGAACCGGAGAACGCCAGCCCCCCGATCAGCGCCACGACCGACGCGGCACCCAGCGCACCGGCCGCCAGGGCGACCCGGCCACGCGGGAGAACGGGGCCGCGGGGGCGGCGCCGGGCACCCCGGCCCGAGGCATGCCGACGGCCCCCGACACCGGGGCCATCGGGGACGCGCCCCTCGCCCGCTCCCACGGAGGACGGCGCACCCTCCCCGGCCGGGTCGGCCGGGGGCACTCCGCCGCCGTCCACCGGAGGCGGTCCGTCGGTCCGTACCGGCGGCAGCTCACGTGTCTCGTCGTACGCGTTCTGCCAGCCGTGGGCGGACGCCGGGTCGGTGTAGGCGTCATACGCCGGGGGCGGGGCGGTCTGCGGGAGGTACACGTTCGGGGGAACCTGCGGATCCCGGACGTCGTACCCCCCTTCGGCGTACGGCGGAGGGCTGGACATGGCCGCGCATTGTAGAGATGCAAGGGGTCGCAGGGACAGCGAGCGGACATACCCACGCGAACCGACGCGTCTCACGTGTCGAAAAACACGGCCCGAAGGGCCATACCGGGCCGTAAGCTCCGAACATGCAGGTGATCCAGTCGACCAAGCTCGCCAACGTCTGTTACGAGATCCGGGGACCGGTGCTCGAGGAGGCGATGCGGCTGGAAGCGGCCGGTCACCGCATCCTCAAGCTGAACACCGGCAACCCGGCGGCGTTCGGCTTCGAGTGCCCGCCCGAGATCCTGGAGGACATCCTCCGCAACATGTCGTCGGCGCACGGCTACGGCGACGCGAAGGGTCTGCTGGCAGCACGCCGGGCCGTCGTCATGCACAACCAGACGGTCGGCATCGAGACCGACGTCGAGCACGTCTTCATCGGCAACGGCGTGTCCGAGCTGATCGTGATGGCGATGCAGGGCCTGCTGGACGACGGCGACGAGGTGCTCGTCCCGGCGCCCGACTACCCGCTGTGGACGGCGGCCGTCTCGCTCTCCGGCGGCACGGCGGTGCACTACCGCTGCGACGAGCAGGCCGACTGGATGCCGGATCTCGCCGACGTGGAGCGCAAGGTCACCGACCGCACCAAGGCGATCGTCATCATCAACCCGAACAACCCGACCGGCGCGGTCTACGACGAGGCGGTCATCAAGGGCCTGACCGACATCGCCCGCCGCCACAACCTGCTGGTCTGTTCGGACGAGATCTACGACAAGATCCTCTACGACGACGCCGAGCACATCCCGACCGCCTCCGTCGCCCCCGATCTCCTCACCCTCACCTTCAACGGCATGTCGAAGGCGTACCGGGTGGCCGGCTACCGGGTGGGTTGGATGTCCATCTCGGGCCCGCGCGCCCACGCCGACTCCTACATCGAGGGCCTGACGGTCCTGGCGAACATGCGCCTGTGCGCGAACATGCCGGGCCAGCACGGCGTGGTGGCCGCGCTCAGCGGACGCCAGACGATCAACGAGCTCGTCCTGCCGGGTGGGCGGCTGCGCGAGCAGCGGGACGCGGCGTACGAACTGCTGACCCAGATCCCGGGCGTGAGCTGCGTGAAGCCGAAGGGGGCGCTGTACCTCTTCCCACGCCTCGACCCCGACGTCTTCAAGGTCAAGGACGACCGGCGGATGGTCCTGGACCTGCTGCGCCGCGAGAAGATCATGGTCGTCCAGGGCACCGGCTTCAACTGGCCGGAGCCGGACCACTTCCGGATCGTCACCCTGCCGTCGGTGACGGATCTGCGGGACGCGATGGGCCGTATCGGCCGCTTCCTGGACGGTTACAGCCAGCCCTGACAAACGACACCGAGCGTCCGATCTTGGCGACGACTCAACTTTAGACAGAATCTAAGCTAGGATGGCTTCCTGCCAGCATCCAGGAGGCCATCCATGTACGAACCGATACGCGACAAGTCGGTACACAACACGATGGCCGGCACCTCCCACGACTTCCCCCGCCGTTCCCGCGAGGAAGAGCTGGACATCCAGCTCGCCGGCCATCTCGCCGCCCTGCTCGCCGTCACCGACGAGCTGCGCGCGGCAGCGCCCTCGGCCGATCTGGACACCGCGGCTGAGCGGCTCACCGAGCAGGTCACCCGCCTGCGGGGAGGACGTCCGCCGGCCCGCGCGTCGGCGACCACGACGGGCCGCGAGCCGAACGCGACGGCCCTGCACCGGCGCGCCCACGCCCTCGCGGGCCGCGCACTGGTCGTCGCCGCCTCCCGCGCCGACACGGCGGTGGCGATCCTCGCCGCCGAACGGATGGACGCCCACGCCGCGGCCCTGCACCCGCGCGCCCTCGCGTCCCGCTGAGCCCTTCCGGGCTCCCCTCCACGGCCCCGGTCCGCGCGCCGCAGCGACGTGCGGACCGGGCGCCATTCCACCCCTGATCAGCGCGCGTACACCGACGCACCCGCCGTGCGGCGGATCTCCGGGAGCGCCGAGTGGAGCGCGGCGCCCGGGCACAGGGTGGCGTAGCCGTCGCGGTGGCCGGAGACCGTGTTCAGCGTGGCCTGCTCGCCGGTGTCGTAGACCCCCGTGTCGCCGGCGGCGGTCAGCGTCACCTTCGCCTCCGGGTCGACGCCGTGCAGGCCGAGCTTCCAGGCGGAAATATCGGCGATGGCCCGCTTGGCCGCGGCGGTCGGCGTACCGCCGTTCTCGTAGTCGCCAAGCAGCGAGACACCCGCCGAGTAGCCGTTGAAGCCGTAGGTGTGGGCGCCGCGGACCGGCTTGTCGACACCGCCCGCCCGGCCCTCGAAGACCGTGCCGCACTTGTCGACGAAGAAGTTGTAGCCGATGTCGTTCCAGCCGTTGCTCTCCACGTGGTACGTGAGGATGCCCCGGATGATGGCCGGCGAGTCGGCGCAGTCGTAGACGTTCGTGCCCGCCGTGTGGTGGACGAAGACCGCGTCGACCTTGTCCAGGTAGGAGGGCGGGTCGGCGACGAGCGACTCGTCCGCGCCCCAGCCGGCGCGGCTGACGATCACCGGGGCGGCGGGGGCGGCCGGTGAGGTGGACCCGCTCGGCTCCGGCTCATGGAGTCCCAGAATATGGACGACACCGGCGCGATGAAGTCCACTACGTACACCTTCGACCCGCTGGACCGCACCGCGTCGAAGACTGCGGACGGCAAGACCACCGACTTCGAGTACCTCGGCATCTCCGGCGAGGTACTGAACGAGGAGGTCGCCGGCGAGCTGACGAAGTCGTACCAGTACAGCCCCTGGGGCGAGCGCCTGTCGCAGATCAAGCACAACACCGACGGCACGACGGAGGACGGCTACTACGGTTACAACAGCCACACCGACGTCGACACCCTGACGGACGACAACGGCAACACCACGGCCACCTACGGCTACACCGCGTACGGATCCAACGACGAGTCCGAGTTCACCGGCATCGACAAGCCCGACGCGACCAACCCCACCAAGGAGGACTACAACCCCTACCGTTACAACGCCAAGCGTTGGGACGCCCAGGCCGGCACCTACGACATGGGCTTCCGCGACTACGACCCGGGCCTGAACCGCTTCACCACCCGGGACATGTACAACGGCGCCCTCGCCGACATGGGGCTCGGTGTCGATCCTTACACCGGTAACCGGTACGCGTTCGCCGGTGGCAACCCCTCCACGTTCATCGAAATCGACGGGCATTTTTCGTGGGATGACGTCTTCAGCACGTCCAAGGAGATTCTGAAGGGCGGCACTCGGGTGGCCGCCAAGCGGAACCCCGTCGGGAGCGCCATCGAAATCGGAAGCTGGATCTTCGGCTACGAGAATCCGATCGACAAGGGGCTCGACCATCTGCTGGGCACGGAGGCGGAAGGGCATTGGAACGCCCCGGAAAGCTTCGTCAACAAGGTGCGCTGCGAGCAGGATTCGAAGGAAGCAAGATTCCAGTACATGCCGTTGGACGGTGAAGGCCGTGCACAGGGGGCGACCGCGCTGATCTGCCCGAGCGACCTCAAACCCCCGCTGGCGGACCGGGACACGGGTTCCGTGGACGTGTACGGGTTCCCGGACCCTGAGCAGAACACCCCCAGGTCGGGTAAGGGGAACATCTTTGACCGCGTACACATCGTGGGCGACAAGATGAGCGGCGACTGGATCAATGAGAACCTGTTCACCGGATTCAAGCGGATGAACAGGAGCGGTATGCGGCGTTGCGAGTTCAAGATGGAGAAGCAGCTCGCCGCCCAGAAATGGGTCATGTACACCGGAAAGGTCAACTACAGCCACACGACGGGAATAGCCGACAGCATCACCATGTCGGCATATACCGCTGACGGACCACTGTTCGAGAACATTGTGGTCAAGAACAACACGGATTGGCAGACGACATGCTGAGGATCGAAGAGCTGGAGGCCGCGCTACCGTCGATGACGCGATGGCGTGTTCACGGGGGGCGCGGCGTGAACTGGGCTGTCCTTGAGACGGAGCTCGGGTCGGCACTGCCCTCGGACTTCCGCTCGCTGGCGGAGGCGTATCCGGTCCTGGTCATTGGCGGGTTCCTGACCGTCTCCATTCCCCGGCCCGGCGCTGAGGCCTTGTGGGCGTCCGAGTCCAGGGAAGACGAGATCCTTCACGACCTGTACGAGATGGGCGACACCCAGGGCTACGTCCCCTTCCCACAACCGGGAGGCCTGCTCTCCTGGGCAGAGTCAAACTCAGGGGACTCCTTCTACTGGAGGACGAGTCCCGCGGACCCGGACGCATGGCCGGTGGTCGTGCGCGGAGACAACGGAGACTGGTCGGAGTTCCCCGTCGGCGCTGTCGAATTTCTGACCGGCGTGTACCGGCGAACCATCCACGTACCCGGTATGCCCGGTGACTTTCCGAGTGACTCCCCAGAGGTGCTGGGTCTGAGCGACCGCATCGACTGAGCTGAGCGGTGAGGTCCGGAGCCCTGGGGGTCATTATTCGCTCAGATCCCCTGGGCTCGCCCATTCGGCCCATCAACGATAAATCGCAGACACCAGAGATGAACACTTCGGACAGCGAATTCGTGCGGCACAGGCTGGGAGCATGTCCCGGAGGCCCGTCCCTTCGTGGCCAAGCTCGAAGAGGAGGAGGGGGAACTCATGAACGATGAGTACTCCGATCCGGTTTCCCAAGCCTTGGGACCGATTCGCGGGCTACGCGGACCCTCACACGAAGTTCGAGGCGGATCTACGGCGCGAGTACCACCGCTGACACTGACGCCCGTGCAGGGCTTCGGCGTAGTCGACGGGCGCCCGTTTTGTGATTATGCGAGGCCGAGGAGTGCGAGGGGTCGGCGGACGTCGCGTGCGTTTGCGACGGAGGCCGGCGGCGATGTTCTTGAGGCCGCTCAGCCGGAGGGCGCCGACGGCGAGGTTGCGCCAGGTCGCCGTCGCGCGGGGTGCGTTGCCGGTCCGCAGTTGGGAGGCGTCCTCGGCGAAGGTGGCGTCGCGGACGTGGTGCAGGGCCTCGATCTTCCAGTGGTCGCGGATCGGTCTCGCGAGTTGGACGGGGATGGCCTGCTCGGCGGTCAGGCTGGTGACCGCGTAGACGGTCGTGATGGTGGTCTTGCCGGTCTTGCCGGTCTTGCGGTCGGTGCGGCGGCGCTTGATCTGGACGGCCTGGCAGGCGCCGGGGAAGAGCAAGTTGTTCACGGTGGCGACCTTGATCCGGCGGATCTCCGCGCGGCCGTGGCCGGTGCCCCGGGTGCGGCCCTGGAACGGGATGTCCTTCCAGGGAAGGGACTTCAGCTGCTTGCGGAGCTTCTTCTGGTTGCCCTTGACGATCGCGATGTAATGGGCCCCGCGGCCCAGGAGGTAGGCGTCGTGCTCGCGTTGCGTATGGAGCGCGTCGCTGGTGACCACGGTTGCGGCCAGGTCGGCGGGCCCGACGTCGGACTGCTCGCGGAGCCGGTCAAGGGCAGGCGGAATCAGGAATGATGCGTCGGCAGGCACGGTCTTCCAGCAGGTCACGGGGCGTCGAGCACTCCATGATCACGGGAACCTTCCCTGCATCGTCCCCGGGTCACAGCAACGCCGCAGCCTCGCCTGCCACCCAGGTCTGCCAGACACGACGGGTGTTCGGCAGGTCAGGGCGGTCAAGGAGCCAGAGCACATACCCGGCATGGCACCGGGCCCACGGACTGTCCGAATCGGCTGCCCGATCGAGCCTGCCCCGTAGATCAGCGCTGTCGACAGCCCGGGCAACCCGCACGTATTCGCGATCCTTGCAGCGATACGCCCGGTGGACGACGATCTCGACCAGGTCGGTGAGCTTCGCCTTGATCGCCTCCTCCTGGCAAGCACGGGCCACCTCCCGGAGCAGGCTCTGCTTCGTACCCCACGCCTTCGCATGCTGCGTCCACTCCAGCGGGTACCTCGCCTCCCACTCCAAGAAGAGCAACACGTAGGGCAGCCCCGGCCACGCCGCCAGATCCCCGTTCACAGGACCACCCCACACCCCATCAGGGAGCGAACGCCTCCGGGCTTGCTGATGCCTCCGACGCGCCTGCAGAAAGGCTGGCTCCCGGTACTGCTCGTCCGCTCCCAGGGGCCGTGTCAGCAGCCACATCTCGTTGGACCGGGCGAGTGCGTCCGTGACCTTCCTCTGGGCCTCCGCCAGATGAACGAGCGCTGCACCTCTTGCAGCCGGATCCTCCGCTATAAGCCCGAACGCCCAACCCAGTCGCTCAGCCCATGCACAAGCGTCGTCCGCATCTGCACTTGCCTCTTCAGCCACGCACGGGATCATCTCCTGGCGCAGTCGGCTCGCTCCACCCGACGGTGCGGGGGAGACGCAAGGGCTCCGGGGCGCAACGGACATGAGCAGGAACCGCCCGCTCTCCCTCTCGTCATCTCAAGTGATCACGAAACGGACGCCCGCCGACTACGCCGAAGCCCTGCACGCTCACCGGATACGCTCAGGTGGTCTACGGGGAGGAAATGCCCTGGTTCCACCTCAGTACCGACAACTAGAAACCAGGAAGAGAACCTCATGGAATGGGTGAGTGAACTCATCTCCCTTACCGGTTGGCAGTCCGAGCGGCAGGAGGTTGATTGGGCGGACTTCGAGCGCGAGCTCGGAACACCCCTCCCGGGTGACTTCAAGGAGATCTGCGAAGTGTTCGGCCATGGTACCTTCAGCGGCTTTCTGGAACTGCTGCCGGTGGACAGTGCCAAACCGCACAGTCTGCTGGGGAGGTGGAATTCACTGAAGAATCAGTGGGACAATCCGCAGGTGCAGGCCCTTTTCGACCCTTATTCGGTCTTCGAGGGCAGCGGACTCATTCTTTGGGGACAGTCGATGACGGAAGCCTCGTACTACTGGCTGGCCGATACGTCGAAGGATCCCGAAGAATGGCCCATCGTCGCCCGGACCTCCCCCCTGGAGGACTGGCACCGATTCGACGGTGTTTCCACCTCGAAGTTCATCCACCGGGCTCTCACGGATCGGGAATTCCGTCCGTTCTCCATCGCGAGGAAAATGGAGCGTCCGTTCTTCGACGCTTATCGCTGACCCGGACGCATCCGGGTAGGACCTGATCCGCCTCACAGCACGAAGGGCCCGTGCCACCACCCGTTCGAGGGTGGTGGCACGGGTCTCGCGCAGGTGAAGGCCACACGATCGCCGCACCCGCTCCATCCAGCGCTTACGGTGATCGCCTGAACGCAGGTGCCGAGCCCGCAGAGCTGCGTCGCGAGTACTACCGAAACGGTTCCAGTAATGGCGGCTGACGCCTCCCTGCACAACGAGATCCCGTGAGATCATCGAGGCCACAGCCGGGCGTGGAATGGGGGATCCATGAGTCCGAGTACGAACACCGCATATAACGCGACGAGTTGACTGGTCGGCTGGATGGTGTTCCTTTCGTCCGGTTTCGCGGGGTCCGTCCTTCTCAACAGTGCGTGGGTCGACTGCGACATCGGGGTCAACGCGTCGGCCAACCTCGGAAGTCTCGTGGTGGCATCGACGGTCATGGCCGCCGTGTCGACGTCCGTGTGGGCTCTGACGCGTCGGGCCACCGGTCGGCGTCGGCTGCTGACGCCGTTCCCCCTGACCGCCGCGACGGGCGTCCTGCTCCTCTGGCCTTTCATGGCGGTCTGGCACGCGCCCGACGGCTACCCCGTCTCCACCTGCCCGCCGGACAACGTCCCCCCGTGGTGGCCAACGTGGCTTCCGCTGCGAGGCGGCCCCGACGAGGCCAGGTACTTTTCCGCTCCGTGGGCTCGCTGACCGCAGCCGTCCTCACCACCCTGTGCTGGGGACTCACCGCGCTGCTGTCCGAGAACTTCGGGAGCGACTGCCTCTTCCACTTCGGTGACACCGGCCCACGGGCCGAACACTGTTACCTGGTCAACGACCGGGCGGAGGCCTGGCTCCCCCGGTTGGTGTCCGCCGCCGGGATCAGCGCGGTACTGGTTCTCTGCCTGCCGCGCCGGTTTCTTCGGACGCGGCGCACCGCCGCCGGTGTCGCCGTCGCCTGCCTGGTCGTCGCCGTAGTGCTCGGGAAGCGCGCCCTGGCCGCTTCCAGCGCGCCCTACTGAGTCACCCGGCCGAGGATCCGAGCGTGAGCATCGCCTCGGTGATCTCGCCGACCGCCGCTTCCGGGATCGCGGTGGCGGTCTCCTCCAGAATGAGCAGCCGTGCTCCGGGGATCTCGCGTGCGATCGCCTCGCCGTTGCCGACGGGGAAGAACCGGTCGCGGCGGCCGTGGACGACGAGCGTGGGGACCTTGATCTCGGGCAGGCGCTCACGCCAGCGAGGTGTGCAGTCCAGCCTGGAGAACACCATGCCCAGTTGGTTGGCCATCTGGATCGCCGGCGCGGTGCTGGGCGTGCGGTCCCAGACGCGCGCGGCGACTGCTCGCGCGGCGATGGGGTCATCGCCGAGGATCTCCGCGCCGGCGGCGGCGAAGTCCGCGACCGCCTCGCGGTCGCTCCAGTCGGGCATCGCGTGCGCGAACAACCGGCCCATCGTCGCCCGGTCGTGGTCGGGGAGGTCGTCGTCGGGCGGCCCCGGCGCGACCGCGCGGGTGCCGACCAGGGTGAGCGCCGAGAACGCGCCCGGATGATCGAGCGCGGCCACCTGGGCGACCATCCCGCCGACGCCGACCCCCGCGAGGTGCGCGGGCCCGCCGACGCCGAGCACTGCTGCGAGGGCCGCCGCGTCGGCGGCGAGGTCACGCAGGGTGTAAGCGGGTGCCTCCGGGTCCGCCGTCGTCGACTCCCCGCTGTCGCGCAGGTCGTAGCGCACCACACGACGCCCGCCGGCGGCGAGGCGCTCGCAGAGCGCGTCGGGCCAGGAGAGCATCGTCGTCCCGCCCACGAGCAGGACGAGCGGCGCGTCGACGTCACCGAACGACTCGACGCCCAGGGCGATCTCATTGGCTTTGACAGTGGTCATGATTCGAGTCATGCCACGGCAGACTCCATCCACGGCCCGAACTCATCGCCCACGCGCCTCCCCGTGTCAGCGTCCGCCCTTATGATCACGCCGGAACCGGCCAGGGGGGCGGCCGTGGGTGGGAGTACATCACCGCGGCACCGGCCGGCCGACACCGGTCCGGTTCGCGGAACTCCTCGACCACGACCGCACGGCCGACCGGCTCCCGCCCGACCCCGAGAAGACCCTGCTGGACGAGTGCCGTATGCGGTGGACGGGTGTGTACGTCCTCCTCCACGCCGACGACCGGCCCGAGCCGACCCACCTGGGCATCTTCGGGTACTCGGGCGACTGAGCCGTGGAGCTGCCCGGAGAGCTCCCGCTCACACCCGGGAGACGTCCGGCTCCAGGAAGACCGCGACGAGCCGGTCGCTGAACGAGCCGGCGGCGCTGTCGCCTGTCGTCCCGGCGCGGTACGAACGGATCGCCGGGTCGGTGAGGGTGAGGGTCAGCACCGGGCAGTCCGCGGCGTCGTTGGTGCGCTCGGGGAAGCACTGGTTGATGTCGAGCAGGCTGTGGCCCGGACACACGGCCCCGGCAGGCAACTCCACCTCCAGGAGCAGTTCCTCGCCCGGATCGACACGGAAACGGCCGGACGCCGGGATGTCCACGGGCTTGCCTGGGAAGCCGCTGTCGACGACGGTCGCGGTGAGACCGCGGGCGGACGCGCGCACGCCCTCACCATGAGGGCCGTAGAGATCGAGCGTGACCCGGCCTTCACCCACTGGCGCGTCGAGTACCAGCGGGCGGTCGCCCGTCCGGATGGCCGCGTGGACGGTGAAGCGCGCCTCGCCCGGCATCTTCGGCCCCGGGTCGTGGTAGCCCCAGCTGGTCAGCACCAGCTGCGGCCCCTTGCTCCCCTTGCCCTCCCCTTTTCCCCGGGGTTCCGGGCGCGGCCATTCGTCCACCCCGCATTTCGAGAGCCGGGCCGTGCCGCCGGAGGGGAGCGGACCGTCCCGCAACGGCTCGGCAGGGGACCACCGATCCGCGGACACGCGCGACTCGGGCGTCGTGGCGGAATACGTCAGCACCAGCAGACCCACGACGGGCACGGCGAGGATCAGCCAGGAGCGCGGGGAAACGCGGAACACTCAGCCACGTCCTCGTGCTCGGCCGACCGCCCCGGCATGCCTGGTCTCCAGGCCTCGCTCGTCGGCCCGGGTGAACCCTTCCATGACGCTCATGACTGTCTCAGCGCGCCCGACGGCGGGAACGTCACTGCCCCCGAGCCTTCCTCCGAGTCGCTGACCACTTGTGTCGCGGCGCGGTCCGGTGACACCGTGCAGCGCGACAGGAGAGGCATGCGATCACCGGATGTACCGCGCGGCGGCCGGGGTGCGGGCGAGCACGACGAGTTCGACGCCTTCTACGCCGAGAGCGTCGGCAGGCTCATCGGCCAGCTGTACGCGATGACGGGCGACCTCGCCGAGGCGCAGGACGTGGTCCAGGAGGCCTTCGCCCGGGCCTGGGAACGCCGGGCCGAACTGGACCTGAACGGCGCCCCCGAGGCGTGGGTGCGCACCGTGGCCTGGCGGCTGGCGGTCAGCCGGTGGCGGCGGGTGCGCACCGCGCTCGCCTTCGCCCGACGGCAGGGTCCGCCGGCCCCGGCTCCGCCCCCGGAACCGCACCATGTGCTGCTGGTCCAGGCGCTGCGGCAGATTCCGGAGGCGCACCGGCGGGCCGTGGTGCTGCATCATCTGTGTGACCTGACGGTGGAGCAGGTGGCTGCGGAGGCAGGCTGCCCGGTCGGTACGGTCAAGGTGCACCTGAGCCGGGGCCGGGCGGCGCTGGCACGGCTACTGGCCGACACCGAGCTGGACCCGCGGACGAGCCGCCTGTCGGAGGGACGTCATGGCTGACGAAACCAGGCTGGGGGAACACCTGGCCGACCTCGCCGAGTCGGGCCGACAGCACACGGACCCGCTCGCAGCGGAGCGGATCCGGGCACGCGGTGAGCAGCGTATACGCCGCAAGCGGGCCGCTCTGGCGTCCGGCGGCGCGCTGCTGGCCGCGGCCGTGGCCCTGGGCGGTGTGTCGCTGATCCAGGCCACCCGGGGGCCCGGGCCGCCCGCCTCCGTCCCGGCGCCGACCGCTTCGCGGTTCGTGCCGCCGACGCCCGCTCCGGGCGAGGAGTACGTCAGCGAGCTGGGCTATGTGTACGGGGCGGTGGCGAAGGGGGACACGGTGCGGGTCACCGTCGAGCGGCTGCGTGGCGGGCGGGGAACCGCGGCACCTGGTGGCGGGGCGCACACGCTGACCCTGCCGCGCAGGACGCTGGTCGAAGCACGGCGGCTGGCCGGCGGGGACCCCGCGGACGTGGAACTGGGCGAACTCGTGGACCAACTGGCCGCCGGCCCCCGGTGGGTGTTCGCGATCGACTATGACAGCGAGGGCCGCGTGCAGTCGCTGCGGGAGGCGTACTGGCTCGCCGAGTGAGCCCGCAGGGGGCTCGGAGCGGGTGGCATCAAATCAATCGCCCCGAGGTGTAACCGAAACGGTGGGGTGGCGCGTAGAGACTGCGAAACCAGAACACACGCGATCTCTTGGGGGACCTGACCATGCGCCTCGCACACCACCGGCCCGCCCTGCGCTGCCTCACCGCTCTCGCCTTCGGCCTCGTGGCCCTGACCGGATGCAGCGATGAGGGCGACGGGCAGGCGGCCACCACCACCGCACCCGTGACATCGGCGCCCCCTTCCGCGTCAGCCGAGGGGACGGCTCCGACCACCGCGCCGGACGGCACCGCCGACCCGGACGGTACGGCGTCGTCGTCGGCGACCGGTGCGGCTTCGTGGGCCGGTACCAAGCAGTTGGTGCAGATCGACGGCGCCCGGACCGGCGACGGGCGGACGTACCTGTCGGTGCGGCCCGCCCAGAAGAAGCTCCACCCCAAGTTCGAGGCATGGGTGATCACCCCGGGCGAGGGGCCCTACACGGAGGTACCCGTGGCCGAGGACGCCCAGGTGCTGCTGTCGGTCCCGATCGGCGACGAGACGCGTGCCGCGTCGTACTCCCAGGCCGAATTCGTCAGCCGGCTGACGGCGCAGTCGTCCCCGGCCCGCTCGGCCGTCGGGTACGACCTGAGCTTCGACGGCCAGGGTCAGGTCACCAGGGTGCAGTCACTGCCCATGCCCTGATGCGGCCACCTACTTGAGGGACGTGACGAACGACGTCCAGGCCGGGGCCGTGACGGTGAGGACCGGGCCGTGGGGGACCTTGGAGTCGCGGACGGGGACGATGGGGGTGTGGGCGTCGCAGACTTCGAGGCAGTTGCCGCCGTCGCCGTTGCTGTAGGTGCTCTTGCGCCAGCGGGCGGCGGCGGGGACGGCGTCGGCTACCTCGACGCAGTTGCCACCAGTGCCGTTGCTGTAGCTGCTCTTGCGCCAGAGTGCGTGGCTCAAGTCAACTTTGATGCATGCCATTTCTGCCATCCTCAGCCGCTTGCTCAATCAGGGCGAGGGACGCCTCCGGGGGCAGCGCGGCGGCCCTGAGCAGATCGTACGACCTGCGGTACTCCTCAACGAGGGCTGGATCATCGATGGTGTCCCCGCTGTGCTGCGACTCCAAGTAGACCAGCGGTGGGGCATCGGGGAAAGCCATAATTGTGGCCGCGCCCATCATGAGCGGATGCGGTCCACAGTTCCACGGAAGAACCTGTGGAATGATCCGGCGAGCCCGCGCCATCCCAGCGATGTGCTCCCACTGCTCGGCCGACTGTTCCGGCGGCAGCACCGGCTGCAGCAGCAGAACCTCGGGCAGGATCGCCCAGTACATCGGCGTCTTGTGGTTGTCCTCGAAGAGGCGAGCCCGAGCCAGTCGCGCACTGACCTTCTCCTCCACATCCTCGCCCCGAGCCAGCGGCATGGCTGCCTGCACGAGCGCCCGAGCATAGGCGTCAGTCTGGAGCAGACCAGGGATCAGAGTCGGACACCACTCCTCAACAGACTTGGCGTGCTTCTCCGCTTCCAGCACCCGCTCGAAGTACCGTGCGTGCCCCCGTCGTTTCGCCCTCCGCACGTCCTCGCAGCGCCGCCGGAAGAACCCGTCCGTGCCGAGCACCTTGTCCACGTGTTCCGCCAGTTCCGCCGGCATCCTCCGCGTCCCCCGCTCGATCTCGCTGAGGTGACTCTGGCCGTAGAAGCTGCCCTCGACCAACTGCTGGAGCGTCAGCCCCGCTTCCTCCCGCTTCCAGCGCAGCTCGCTGCCGTAGAAGGTCGGGACGCCCGTCGAGCCGTCGATGTCCTTGCGCTGTCCCATCGTTCACCGTCCTTGGAGTGCCGTTACCGCCCGCTACCCACCCCCGCACCGCATCCGTGCAGTTCAGGGCCGGGATGCGGAAGGGCTGTCACGTTACGCCGACCGGCGGCACAGTGTGAGCGGTTCGTCACACAGCGCACTGGAAGGTGTGAATCCCCCATGCACAGCCCCACCGAAGCCGACGCCTGCGCCGAGGAGTTGCGGGCGGCGCTCGCCGCGCACGGCATCACCCTGCCGTCCCTCGGCGTCGACCTCCCGGCCTTCGCCTCCCGCTGCCCCACCCGGCCGCTGATCTCGCTCGGCAACTGCAACCTCCTCACCGCCCACGCCCTCACCGCCGCCCTCCGCAAGGGGGCCGCGTGATGCGACGACCGGTCACCACCCTGGAACTGCTCGCGACACCGGCCGGGGTGTCCGCCGTACGCCGTGCCCTGCGCGACTACGGCACCGACGTCCAGCTCTGTGCGAGCGAACTCGTCACCAACGTGATCCAGCACCTCGGCGAGGGAGTTCCCGTCACCGTCCGGGTGTCGCGCGACGACGGCGGGCGTACGCGGCTGGAGGTCACCGATCCCGACCCGCGGGTGCTGCCCGTCCTGCGCGCGGCCGTGGACGTCGACGCGGAGTCGGGACGGGGGCTCGCGCTGCTGGACGCGCTGACGTCGAGGTGGGGTGTGACGCACGGGGCCGGCGACAAGACCGTGTGGTGCGAGCTGGGAGCGGGACCGGGAGAGGGACGGGCTCTCCCGGACCGAGAGGGCGCGGTGTCCGTGGCGCCCGTGACATCCGCCGGAGGGCGTCGCCGTACGGCTACCGCGGGCCGCGACCCGCGGTAGCCGTCTCTCATGCGGCGTTACGGGGACTCAGCCGCCCAGGACCGAGCCGAACTCGGCGTTCGGGTGGGTGAGGCCGAGGTCCGGTGCGTTGAAGGAGGTCGCGCCGGTCGTCGTCAGGCCGGTCGTCGAGCCGCGCAGCACCCAGTCGGCGCCGTCGCGCACCGACCCGGTGAGGACGTCCTCGCCCTTCGCCGCGATGGTGAGGTCCGCCGCGCCGTCGCCGTCGAGGTCGGCGATGTCCACGGCGGAGCCGAACCAGTCGTCCGCCTCCGCGGTGCCGGGCACGCCGTCGGCGGCCTGGTGGATTACCTGGGCGCCGGTGTCGGTCAGGCCGGTGGCCGTGCCCCGGAGCAGCACGGTCGCGCCGGTCGCCGACACGCCCCGGACCGTCGCGCCCGGTGACCCGACGGCCACGTCCGCGTAGCCGTCGCCCGTGACGTCGCCGACCGCGACGGACGCGCCGAAGTTGTCGCTGGACCGGCTCCCGCCCGGGGCGTCGAGGGTGGCGGTGCGGTGGGCGCCGAGGCCGTCCGCGCTGCCGTGGCGGACGTGGACGAAGCCCGCGGCGTCCGGGTACTCACCCGTGGTCGTCGCCGACGCGGGGACGTGGCCGGTGACGAGGTCGGCGTAGCCGTCGCCGTCGATGTCCCCGGCGGCGACGGCGACGGTGGGCGCCTCGTTCGTACCGGAGGCGTCGCCGCCCGGGTCCGGGACCGGCGCCTCCTGCAGGCCGCTGTCGCTCCAGGTGAAGACCTTGGTGGACTGGCAGCCACCCGGCGTCCCGCCGCAGTTCTCCGGTCCGGTGACGACGAGCTGGGCGCGTCCGGCGCCGGTGAAGTCACCGGCGGTGAGGGTGCGGGGCTGTATGTACGAGCCGTGGTCGTAGAACCGCGCCGCGTCGGTGGGGGCCGTGCGGCCCGCCAGGTCGTCGTAGGCCCACAGGTTGGTGCGGCTGAGCGTGGCGATCTGCGGGACGCCGTCGCCGTCCAGGTCGGCGACGACGGCCTTCTTGCCGTAGTCCTTCTCGGCGGACCATTCGCTGGTGGCGTACGGGCTGGCCATCGACATGCCGTCGCCGGTCAGGCCGCTCGGGCCGCCCCACAGCACGGTGAGCGTGCCGTAGCTGCTGCTGTACGGGACCGCTTCGCCCGGTGCGCCGATGACGAGGTCGGTGTAGCCGTCCGCGTCCAGGTCGCCGGCGGCGTGCGTGGCGCCGAACAGGTGGTGGGAGCGGACGTCGCCGGGGACGCCGGTGGAGTTCTGGGTGAAGGTGGTCGAGCGGGCGGGCGAGACGCCGTCGGCGGACCCGTACAGGACGGTGACCGAGCCGGCGTCGAGGTGGCCGTCGGCGGGGGCGTTGGGGGTGGCCACGACGAGGTCGGTGACGCCGTCGCCGTTGAAGTCGTCGGGTGCGGAGGCGGCCGCGCTCGCTGTGGGGGCGAGGGCCAGGGACAGGCCCGCGGCTGCCGTGGCGACGGCCAGGGCGGCGGCCAGGGTGCGTGTGCGCAAGGTTGCTCCAGTCTCAAGGACAGAGGTGAGGCGTGGGGGGCCGCAAGCATGACGATCAAGGTGTGGTGGGGGTTGTCCCGGTGAGGGGAAGGAACACAGGCTCTCGACAATCAACCCCGGCTCATTCACCTGCGGTTCACATCTGTCGCCCCGGGAGGTCAGGAGCGGGCGGTGCCGGTGTGGCGGCGGAGGACCGGAGCCAGACAGGAGACGTGCGGGCCGCCGGTCGGGACGGGGCCTGGAACGGGACGCCCACGCTGCCGTTGTGACGCCCCGGGTGACCTGCCAGGGGGTGAGGCCATCGGCGGAGGTGTCGACGCCGGTCTCCGTCGGCCAGGTCAGGGGCGGAGGAACGTGTGGTTCAGGTGGGCCGTGGCCAGCAGGTGGCCGTGTTCGCGGGCGTCCGCCAGGAGGGCGTGGCGTGTGCGGCGGGCCGTTGCCCGGTCGTCCTCCAGGCGGTAGGCGACGTCCGGTGCGGCCAGTTGGACGGCGTGGACGAGGACGTCGCCGGTGATCATGATGCTGTGGCGACCGCCCTCGACCAGTACGGACTGGTGTCCGGGTGTGTGGCCGGGCGTCGGTACAGCGGTCACCGCGGCGCGGCCCGGGCGGCTCTGCACCTTCGCCCGGCCGTCGATCGGGTGCAGCAGTCCGGCCCGGCGCAGGGGCTCGACCACGTAGGACAGGGCGCTGTCGTCGGCGTCCAGTGCCGCGATCTCCGCGCGCTGCACGACGTGGCGGGCATCGGGGAACATCGGGGTGCCCGTCGGGTCGACCGTCCAGCCGAAGTGGTCCTCGTGGAGGTGGGTGAGGACGACGGTGTCGACGTCCTCGCGCTCGATGCCGGCGTGCCGGAGGACGGACGGGAGGTGGCCCGGGACCGGGGCCCAGTCCGACGCGGGGCTGCCGGCCGGGCCGATGCCGGTGTCGACGAGGGTGACGCGGCCGCCGGGGCGGCGTACGGCGTAGCAGCGGAAGTCGAGTTCCCAGGTGTCGTCCGGGCCGAAGGCCGCCGGGTCGAGCTGCCTGGCGCGTGCCCAGTCCGCGTCGGTCGCGTCGGGGAACACGCCCTGCCGCGTGCCGGGGAAGGTGCCGTGGGCGTCCAGGAGTGCCATCACCTCGTAGGGGCCCGTGTGCCGGGAGATGACGTGTGCGGTGCCGGTGCGGTGGTGGGACGCGGTGGCGGCCCGTGTGCCGCCGGCCCAGGCGGCGAGCGTGCCGGTGCCCACGGCGGTGGCGCCGCGCAGCACCCGGCGGCGGGTGGGGGACGGGGCGTCGGACGGGGTGGTGCGGTGGGTCATGGTCTCCCCTTGGGGTGGTGTCGGGTCGCGGTGAGTGAAGTGACGGCCATCGTGCGGGGGGCCGGCGCGGCGGCGCTTGTACGTTCGTGTCCGGTTCGCGGGGGCCCGGGCAAGGGGCGCGACTCCTACGATGGCCGTGTGGCCGGGGACCGACGGGTGTACCTGTGCGAGGACGACGTCCTTCTCGCCGACGTGCGCTGCGCCGGCGCCGCGCGCGGCTGGTCGCCGCCCCGGCCCGCTCCGGTGTTCGGTCTGGTACTGCTCCGGGACGGGGTGCTGCGGGCCCGGGTCGACGGGGTGGAGCAGATGCTGGACGCGGGCAGCGTGTACGTCGAACGTCTTGGCGCGGAGCAGCAGTTCGCGCATCCGCTGGGGCCCGACGCGTACACCGAGATCGTGCTGTCCGAGCCCCGGGTCGCGGAGTTGCTCGGTGGCGATCCCACCGTCCCGGAGGGGCTCGTGATGGTGACGCCGGAGATGTCCCTCGCGCACCGCATGCTGCTCTCCCTCGCCCGCGGCGGCGGTGACTCCTTCGAGCTCGGTGAGCGCACGGTCCGCCTGGCGGCCGGGGTCTTCGCGCGCCTCGCTCCCGCACGCGTCGACTCCGGCCGCCCCGCCTCCGCCGCGGCGCGCCGGCGCCTGACCGACGACGCGCGCGCCGCGCTGGCGGCCGATCCGACGATCGGGCTGGAGGCACTGGGCCGGGCGGTGGGCGCGTCACCGCACCATCTGAGCCGGACCTTCACGGCCGTCACCGGCAGCACACTGTCCGCGCACCGCGACCGGCTGCGCCTGGCGCGGGCGCTGGACCGCCTCAGCGAGGGCGAGCGCGATCTGGCGGGTCTGGCGCGCGAGCTCGGTTACACCGACCAGTCCCACATGACCCGAGCGGTCCGTCGTGCGGCGGGCCTCCCTCCCGGACGTCTGCGCGCCCTGCTGGCGTAACTTCGGGGGGAACGGCCGTCTCGGCGAGCCCTTCGGGGCGTCACAGACGAGGAGCGGGACATGGACGACACGGGGGGCGTGGACGACGCACGGGGCGTGGACGACACGGAGGGCGTGGACGACACGGAGGGCGTGGACGACGCGCGGGACACGGCCCGGCGGCTGCGCGCGGTCTGCGACGAGCTGTCGGAGCGCTTCTACGAGCGGGCCGATGTCGTACGGACGCTGGTGGTGACGTTGCTGGCCGGGCAGCACTCGCTGGTGCTGGGGCCGCCCGGAACGGCGAAGTCCGAGCTGGCGCGCGAGCTGACGGGCCGGATCGAGGGGGCTTCCTACTGGGAGATCCTGCTGTCGAAGTTCACCGCCCCGACGCGGATGTTCGGTCCGATCGACGTCGCCGCGCTGGCCCGGGGCAAGTACCGGCAGGTCTACGACGGACGGGCCACGACCGCGCACATCGCCTTCATCGACGAGATCTTCAAGTGCTCGACGGCCGCGCTGAACGAGACCCTCGGCTATCTCAACGAGCGGATCTACCACCCCGAGAACGGCGGCGAGCCCGTCCGCTGTCCCCTCATCGGGGCCATCACCGCGAGCAACGAACTGCCCGCCGGGGAGGACACCGCCGCGATCTACGACCGGCTGCTGGTGCGGATCGAGGTCGGGTATCTGGAGGATCCGTCGAACTTCGCCGCGCTGGTCCGTTCCGCCGTGAGCCGCCCCGGGGCACCGGCCCGGACGACGGTCGAGCTGACCGCCCTGCGGCACGCCGTGACGGAGGCCGTCCCGGCCGTGGAGGTCCCGGAGGTGATCGTGGACGCGGTGGTGACGCTGCGGGCCGCCCTGCGCCGCAAGGAACTCGTCGCCTCCGACCGCCGCTGGCGGCAGGCGGTGGGGCTGCTCCAGGCGTCCGCGTACCTCGACGGGCGTACGGCGGTCGAGGCGACGGACCTGTCGGTGCTGACGCATGTGCTGTGGGACTCCCCCGCCCAACGCCCGATCGTCGAGCGGGAGGTGCTGCACCTGGTCAATCCCGATGCCAAGGAGGCGCTCGATCTCGCCGACGTGATCGAGGAGTTGGAGGCGCAGCTCGACGCCATGGCCGGGCAGTCCCGGGAGGCGCTGAGCGAGTGGGTCATCAAGAACGCACACGGCAAGCTCGCCATGGCGGGGAAGCGGCTGGAGAAGCTGCGTGCGGAGGCGGCGAGCGCGGGACGTTCCACCGCCGCGATCGACCGGGTCACCGGCCGCCGGCGCGCCGTCCGCGCCCGCGTCCTCACCGAGGCCCTCGGTATGGACGCGAGCATGGTGCAGGCCGAGCTGTGAGGCGGCGCGATGGGTGAGACGCACGGCGGACCGGACGAACTGGCGAGCCGGTCCGGAAAGTGGCTGGCGCTGTCCGCCGGGGCGGCGCAGCGGCACACCGCGGCCGTGACGGCGGGCCCGTTCGACCGGGTCGCGTGGCGGGATGTGTACGAGCAGTCGGCCGGACTGCGCGAGCTGGCGGCGGAGCTGAACACCCGCCACGCCCACACCACCGACCTCCTGTGCGACGTGTTCCTGTCCGCCTACCAGGCCGCCCCGCGCCTGCGCGACCGCGCCGGGATGGCTGCCTCGCACCGGGTCAACCACCAGGTCGTCGCCTCGCTGATGGCCTCACCCGAGTTCTCCGGACTGCACCGGGAGACGGCCGGCGACGCCTACGCCGCGGCCATGGCCGTACTGGCCCAGGCCCCCGGGCTGCGCCAACTCCTGGAAGGCTCCCGCGACGCCCGGAACCGGGCCGAGCAGGCGGACAGGACCCAGGAGGCTGCGGTGGCCGCCGCGACCGCCGTGAGCGAGGCGCTCCGGCGGGCCACCGAGGCCACCGAGGCCACCGAGGCCACCGAGGCCACCGAGGCCACCGAGGAGGGCGGTACCGTTCCCGCCCCGGCCGCCGACGCCGTACGACAGGCGATCGAGAACGCCGAAGCCGCCGAGGCCGCTGCCCGGAAGGACGCCCGTGCCGCCGCCCAGGCTTTGGCGGTGGCGCTTCCCGGCATCCGTGCCGCCGCCCGGAACGCGACGGCGTCCGCCGCGGAGGCCGTCCGGCAGGAAGCCGCGCTGATGCGCGCGTGGGGCGTCGGTTCCGGCGAGACGGCGCGGATGCCGTTCGACGAACGCGCCCGGCTCGCCGAGCGGCTGCGCGGCGGACGGCTCGCCCGCTGGGCCGAACTGATCGGCCGCTTCCGGCTGATGGCCGACGGCGAGCGCGCCCGCAAGGTGGAGAACGCCACGGGCGAACTGGTCGGCGTCACCCTCGGCGACGACCTCTCCCGGGTCGTCCCCTCCGAGCTGGCGGCCCTCGGCGTACCCGAACTGCGTGCCGTGTTCGCCGCGCGCTACGCCGCCGGGGAGCTGATGCTGTACGACACCCGGGGCGAGCGGTCCACCGGTCGGGGCGCCGTCATCGCCTGCGTGGACACCTCGCACTCCATGTACGCGGAGGGGCCCGGCGGAATCACCCGGGAGGCCTGGTCCAAGGCCTGCGCCCTGGCCCTCCTCGACCAGGCCCGCCAGGCCGGACGGGACTTCGTCGGCATCCTCTTCTCCGCCGCCGACAAGCTCCAGGTCTTCCGCTTCCCCGGCGGCCGGCCGGCCGACGTCACCGAGGTCCTCGGCTTCGCGGAGACCTTCCTCGGCGGCGGCACCGACTTCCAGCGGCCGCTGGGCACGGCCGTCGAGCTGCTGGAGGAGGAATTCGACGACACGGCCCGCGGACGCGGCGACATCGTGATGATCACCGACGATGCCTGCGAGGTCACGCAGCAGTGGATGCGCGGCTGGAACGACGCCAAACACCGCCTGGGGTTCCGCCTCTTCGGCGTGGCCATCGTCACCCCGGAGGCCACCGGGGGCCGTTCGGTCCTGGAGTCCCTCTGCGACAACCTCCGCACCATCGACGACCTGACCGACGTCCACGCCGCCGCCGACCTGTTCCGGGTGATCTGACCAGGCCCGACGGCGGACAGCCGGTGCCGGTGGGAGGGCCGCACGGCCGGTCAGTCCGCGGTCCGCCGGGTCCGCCCGTGCAAGGTCAGGTAGAAGGTGCGCAGCGACTCCCGTGAGCTGCCCGCCTCGAAACAGTTGCGGACCTTGCCCAGGGGGTTCCACACCCGCCCGTCCGGCATCCGCACGCCGGCCGGCTGCCCGAAGTAGGCCCGCTGGTCGGCGTCGAAGACGACCCAGGACGCGCCCGCCCGGCGGACCAGTACCTCTCCCACGTACGCACCGAGCCCCGACAGCACACCGCTCACCCGTGCCTCGTCCGCTCCGTCCCTGCGCAGCCCGTCGATCAGGAAGTCGACGAGGCGGAGGCTGGCCTCGGAGTAGTCCAGGGGGAGCCGGTTGCGGGCGGTGGCCCTTCCGACGAAGGCCGCGGCGCGCGCCCGCATCTCCTCCGCATCCGTCAGGCGTTCGTCCACATCGCTCATGGGACCGCTCCCCTCCGCCGGGATTCAGGGAGAAGGTTCGCCCGTTCCCCACGTCGTCCAGCGGATCCGCTTCCTCAAGCGTCACGGCTCACGGACGTGCGCAATGCCACAGGGGCACATGTGGGGACGGGCACAACCTTTGCGCCCACCGTGCGTCTCCGGGGCTCCGCCCGGCCCGTCCGGTGCGGCGGCCCCCGCCGGTACCGGAGCCATGGCACCGGCGGGCCGTGGCGGAGTGACCTGTTCCTGTTGCGTACCGGTATCGGGCGGACACCGGCCGTTCACCGGGGCCACCGGGGAACGTTGGATTCCGGCGGGATGATCCGTGCGTGAGACGGATCATGGGAATCTTCCTCGCGGTACTGCTCATCGGTGGCGTGGCGGCCGCCGTCGTCGCGGGCCGGGACAACGGGGAGACGGGCACGGCAACGAAGACCGTGCGCATGGTGACCGGATCGGAGAAGGCGGAGTTCTTCGCCGATCCGGACGTGGTGGAGGCCCTCGCCGCCAAGGGCTACACCGTCGAGGCCGAGACCTCCGGGTCCTGGGCCATGGAGGGCCTGGACCTCAAGGGGTACGACCTCGCCTTCCCGTCCAGCCGGGCGCCCGCCGCGGAACTGGCCGAGAAGTACAAAGTGCGGGGGATGCTGCCGCGGCCGTTCTACTCGCCCCTCGTCGTCGTGTCCCGCCGGTCGGCCGCCGAGGTGCTGGCCCGCAACGGGCTGGCCGCTCTGGGGAAGGAGAAGCCCGGCACGCTGAAGATGGACGCCTACCTCGACGCTGCCGGGCGCGACCGCACCTGGCAGCAACTCGACGGGGCCGAGCGGCACGGGGAGCTGACCGGCACCCTCTACATCTCCAGCACCGACCCGGAGAGCTCCAACTCGGGGGCGCTGTACCTGGCCGCCGCCTCCCATGTGGCCAACGGCGGCAAGGTGGTCGCGAGCGACGCCGAGACCGAGCGCGTCGCCCCGCTGCTCGGCAAGCTGGTCCGCGTCCAGGGCGCCCAGCAGAGCAGCACGGACGCGGTGTTCCGGGACTTCGTCAGCGGGGCCGGCAACCCGCTCGTCCTCGTGTACGAGTCCCAGGTGGTCACGCTCCTCGACGAGTCGCAGAGGGCGGACGACCTCGTCGTCCTCTACCCCGACACCACGGTCAACAGCGACCACACCGCCGTGCCGCTCACCGAGAACGGCCGGGCAGTCGCCGACCTCCTCGGCAGCGACCGGACGTTGCGCAAGCTGGCCGTCCGGCACGGTTTCCGCCCGCAGGGCGACACCACCGAGTTCGCGGCGGCCACCGTGGGCCGCACCACCTATCTCAAGCCACGACTGACCGGCGTCCGCCAGGCACCCGTGCCCACCTCCGCGGTGCTGCGCGAACTGGCCCGACAGGCGCGCGGATAAAAGGGGGAATCCAAGTGAGCAGCACTGAAGGCGACTTCGTACTCACACCACCCGAGGCCGTCACACCCGTGCCGCGGGAGAAGGCCGGCGGTCTGGTGCCCGTGAACGACAGCGTGCGCGCCGACATGACGGCCAAGGCCGCCGCGTACGTCGAAGGGCTGGCCGCCCTGGACGCCCGCTCCCCCGAGTTCGCCGGCAAGGTGAGCGAGATCACCGCACTGGGCGCCGGCGAGATGCGCGGCGCGACCGCCCAGTCCAACCGCATGCTGGAGCGGACGGTACGCAGCCTGCCCGACCGGGGCGGGGACGCCCAGTCCATGGTGGCGGGGTCCCTCGTCGAGCTGCGGCGCGTGGTCGAGGACCTGGACCCGCGGGACCTTCCGGCGGCCAAGGGGCGCAAGTTCCTCTCCCGGCTGCCCGGCGGCAACAAGCTGCGCGACCACGTCGCCAAGTACGCCTCCGCGCAGGGCACCCTGAACAGGATCGTGGGATCGCTCAGGGGAGGGCAGGACGAACTGCGCCGTGACAACGCCGCGTTGCAGACCGAACGGGTACGGCTGTGGGAGACCATGGGCAAGCTCCAGGAGTACGTCGTACTCACGGAGGCCCTGGACACCGCGGTCGAGGAGCACATCGCGGGGGTGGAGGCCGCCGACCCCGCGCAGGCCGACTCGCTGCGTGCCGACGTCCTCTTCCCCGTCCGGCAGAAGCACCAGGACCTGCTCACGCAGCTGGCGGTGTGCGCACAGGGCTACCTCGCCATGGACGTCGTACGCCGCAACAACGACGAGCTGATCAAGGGGGTGGACCGGGCGGCCACCACGACCGTGTCGGCTCTGCGGATCTCCGTGATGCTGGCGTCCGCTCTGGACCACCAGAAGAAGGTGGTCGAGCAGGTCAACGCCCTGCGCGGCACCACCGAGGACCTGATCCGGGGCAACGCGGAGATGCTGGCGACCCAGAGCGGGGAGATCCAGCGCATCGCCGCCGACCCCGCGGTCGGGGCGGAGACCCTGCGGTCCGCGTTCCAGCAGATCTACCGCACCCTGGACGCCATCGACACCTACAAGGTGCAGGCGACCGAGGCGATGGCGGCGACGGTGGAGAACCTCACCTCCGAGTTGCATCACGCGAGCACGTACCTGGAGCGCAGCCGGGCGCAGGGCGCGCTGGAAGGGGGCCTCGGATGAGGCGGCGGGCACCGGCCGCGCTGATCGCCGCCGTCGCCGTGCTGCTGAGCGCCTGCACGGCCGGCCCGGAGTCCCGTGAGGACGCGGACACGGGCCCGCACACCGCCGAGCCGGGCACGCTGCGGGTCCTCGCCTCCAGCGAACTCAGCGACATGACACCGGTGTTCGAGCGGATCGAGAAGGACACCGGGGTCACGCTCCGCCCGACCTGGATCGGCACGCTCGACGCCGTGGACCTGCTGGCCTCGGGGAAGACGGACGGCAGGTACGACGCCGTGTGGCTGTCCTCCAACGACTATCTGCGGCTGCGCCCGGAAGCGGCGGAGAAGGTCGTCTCGGAGACACCCGTCATGTCCAGTCCGGTCGCCATCGGCGTCCGGCCGGCCACCGTGGAGAAGCTGGGCTGGAAGCCGGAGGAGGTCACCTGGTCCGCGGTCGAGCGGGCTGTGCGGGACGGCGAGCTCACCTACGGTATGACCGACCCGGCACGCTCCAATTCGGGCTTCTCCACCCTGGTCTCGGTCGCCTCGGCGCTCTCGGGAGCCCAGTCCGCGCTCAGCGACGCGGACGTGGTGAAGGCCGGTCCGCGGATGAAGGAGTTCTTCCGGGGACAGGAGCTGACGTCGGGTTCCTCCGGCTGGCTGGCTGGCGCGTACGCCCGGCGGGGGGACGTCGACGCGCTCCTCAACTACGAGTCCGTCCTGAAGGGGTTCGAGGACCTCACGGTGATCCGTCCGAAGGACGGTGTCGTCACCGCCGACTATCCGCTGTCCTCCCTCGCCGCCACCGGCACCGCCACCCGTGAGACCGTGCGCCGCGTCGCCGAGGCACTGCGCACGGACTCCGTCCAACGGCTCATCACCGACCGCACGCACCGCCGTCCGGTCGTCGCCTCGGTCCCACCCGCCTCCGGCCTGGACCCGGAACGACGGCGCGAACTGCCCTTCCCGGGCAGCCGCTCCGTCGCCGACGGTCTGCTGGACGCGTACGAGAACGAGCTGCGCCGCCCCTCCCGGACGGTGTACGTCCTGGACACGTCCGGCTCGATGGAGGGCGAGCGCCTGAGCCGGCTGAAGAAGGCCCTCACCGGACTCACCAGCGACTTCCGTGAGCGCGAGGAGGTCACCCTGATGCCGTTCGGTTCGCGGGTGAAGCGTGTGCGCACGCACGTCGTCAGCCCCGCCCAACCGGGGGCGGGGGTGTCCGCGATCCGCCGTGACACCGCGCGGCTGGTGGCGGAGGGCGAGACCGCGATCTACACGTCCCTTCGGAAGGCCTACGACCACTTGGCCACCGGCGAGGACGCGTTCACCTCGGTCGTGCTGATGACGGACGGCGAGAACACCGCGGGCGACGAGGCCGCCGACTTCGAGGACTTCTACCGCGGGCTGACCGGTGACCGGCGGAACACCCCTGTCTTCCCGATCCTGTTCGGCGACTCCGACCGTACGGAGCTGGAGCACATCGCGGAGCTGACCGGTGGCCGGCTCTTCGACGGTCGGGGCTCGCTCGACGACGCGTTCGAGGAGATCCGTGGCTACCAGTAGGGCGCTGGCGTATCTGGAGTCCCGGAAGAACCTCGTCGGGAGCGCGGGCGGGGTCGCGGGGCTGCTGCTGACGTTCACGGGCGTGGCGGGACCGTACTGGCCGGTCGTGGTGGCGGGGCTGTACGGGGCGGGCGCGCTGATCGCCCCGCCGGAGCGTCCCGCGCTGCCCGACTTCCCGGACCCGTCCGCGCAGCTCGACGAGGTACGGGCGGACTTCGAGCGGCTCCGGGACTATCTCGCGGACGCCGAGCTGCCGCCCGCCGCCCGGGGCCGGCTCACCGGGCTGACGGAGCTGCTGGAGGCGTTGCTGGACCCGGGGTGGGTGACGGAGATCGCCCATGACCCGGACGCCGTGCACGTCCTGTCCCGGGCCGTGCGGCGGGACGTGCCGGAAGCCGTCGACGCCTACGTGCGGACCCGCTGGTGGACGCGGCTGGCACCCGGGCAGGAACCTCCGGAGCAGCACCTGGTGCGTCAGCTGGAACTGCTGCACGCGGAGGCGGAGCGGCTGGCGCAGGGCCTGCGGGAGACGGAGGCACGGCGCCAGGAGTCCCACACCCGGTACCTGGAGGACCGGTCGCCGTGAGCCCTGCGGGGGCGGGCGGCCCTACGGGCCCGGCGCGGGAGCACGATGACGCCGGCCCGCACCGCGCTCAGGTGTCGCCGTGTGCGACGGATTCGAGGAGGGCACGGGTCCGGTTGGGCATCGTCTGCCACAGGGAGATGGCCGTGCTGGAGCGGACCATGCCGTCGAGGCCGAGAATGGACGTGGTGATGCGGTGCAGGTCCGCGGGGTCCCGCGCCACGACCTTGACGAGCAGATCGGCCTCGCCGGTGGTGGCGTGGACCTCGATGACCTCCGGGATGGTCTGCAACTGGTCCAGCGCGGCGGTCCCCTCGCTCTGGCTGATCGCGAGCGACACGAAGGCGACGAGGTCGTATCCCATGACCGCGGGCGGGACGCGCTGGCTGAAGCCGAGCAGTACGCCGTCCCGGTCCATGCGCTGGAGTCGGGCGTGCACCGTGTTGCGGGAGACGCCGAGGACCTTCGCCAGGTGCAGGATCGTCGCGTCGGGGCTGTCGTCGAGCGCCAGCAGGATGCGGGCGTCGAGGGCGTCGATGGACTTCATGCTGGGCATTCTGACGCAGATCCGGGGCAGTGGTGTGCATCCGTCCCAGTCGAATGGCGCCAGGTTGTAATTCCGTCCGTCGTGCTTCGACCATCGCTGCCATGACCAGTGCAGCCGTGTCCGTCGTCCCGAAGCATGGTGTGGCCGAGGATCTGCTGGCGATCCTCACCGGAACCTTCGTCGCCTCCCTCGGGCTCTTCCTCGTCCAGACCAGCGGGACCGTCACGGGCGGCACCGCCGGTCTCGCCCTGCTGATCGGGTACGCGGTCGGCCTTCCGTTCGGGCTGATCTTCGCCCTCGTCAACCTGCCCTTCTTCGTGCTCGCCGTGGCGAAGAAGGGGTGGGACTTCATGCTCCGCACCGGGGTGGCGATCGGGATCTTCTCGCTGCTGGTCTCGCTGCATCCCGTAGAGATCTCCGAGATCGCCATCGACCCGGTCTACGCCGCGCTCACCGGCAACCTGCTCGCCGGGATGGGGCTTCTCGTCCTGTTCCGGCACCGGTCCAGCCTCGGCGGCTTCAACATCTTCGCCCTCGTCATGCAGGAACGTCTGGGCCTGCGCGCGGGATACGTCCAGATGGCACTCGACGTCGTCATCGTGGCCGCGTCCTTCACGGTCGTCTCCGGCCCCGGCGTGCTGCTGTCGGCCGCCGGCGCCGTCGTCGTCAATCTCGTCCTGGCCTTCAACCACCGGCCGGGGCGCTACACGGGCACCTGAGACGGGCGCATGGCCCGGCCGGCGGCGTGCCGACCGGGCCACGGGTGCGGGCACCGCGGGTGCGGGCACCACCGGTGCGGGCACCACCGGTGCGGGTGCCACCGGTGCGGGCACCACCGGTGCGGGTGCCACCGGTGCGGGCACCACCGGTGCGGGTGCCACCGGTGCGGGTGCCACCGGTGCGGGCACCACCGGTGCGGGTGCCGCGGGTCAGTAAGGCTGGACCAGGGCGTGGGCGGCGCCCGGGATGCCGATCTTCAGGAGCGCGTCCTCCTCGGGGGTGGTCTCGCCGCCCGTCTCCTGCTTGAGCACCGCGCGGGACAGGGCCTGGACCCACAGGGCGCGGGGCCGGCGCCGCTCCTCCCACGCGGTGAGCGCCGCCGGGACGTCGGCGTGCGCGTCCAGGGACTCCGCGAGCACGATCGCGTCCTCGACGGCCATCGCCGCGCCCTGTGCCAGCTGCGGGGCGCTCGCGTGGGCCGCGTCACCGGCCAGCACCACCCGGCCCACGTGCCACGGCGCGTCCACCGTCACCTGGGAGATCCGGGAGTACACCACGGCCGCCGGGTCGGTCACGCCGGCGAGCGCCTCGGCGACCGGGCCGGAGAACATCGCCAGCCGCTCGGCGAGCTGCTCGTGTGCCCGCTCGGGGTCGGGCCGGAAGTCCTCGGTCTCCGCGAAGACCGCGCCCAGGTACATCGTGTCGTCCGTGATCGGCGTGAGCAGCGCCTTGGCCTCCGGGCCGGCGGTGGCCATCAGCACGCCGTCCAGACCCGGCAGGCGCGGCAGCGTGACCCGCCAGTTGGCGAAGCCGGTGTACTCGGGGCTGTAGCGGTCGCCGTACAGGCGGGTGCGCAGCGGGGAGCCGATGCCGTCGAAGCCGACGACCAGGTCCCATCGGGCCGACGAGCCGTCCGAGAGGGTGACGTCCACACCCGAGCCGTCGTCGGTGAGTTCCGTGACGGTGGCGGAGAACCGGATCTTCGCGCCGGCTGCCACGGCGGCGGTACCGAGCACCCGTGCCAGCGCGGGGCGCGGGATGCCGTTGTTCGGGGGCACGTCGCCCATCCGCGGCTGCGGGATGCGGGCCAGGGCGTTGCCCGCCGGGTCGGCGATGGTGAGGAACTCCCATTCGGAACCGGCCGCCAGGCACTCCTCGAGCACGCCGATCTCCCGCATGACGTGCAGCGCATTGGAGGGCTGGATGATGCCCACGCCGAGGGCCTCCAGCTCACCGCGGACCTCGGCGATCTCCACGGTGTGGCCGCGCCGGGCCAGCGCGGTGGCGAGGGTGAGTCCGCCGATGCCGCCGCCGTGAACGAGTACGCGCAACTGTGGGGCCATGCCAGTGTCTCCGGGGGAGTGTCGGGAAGGGTGGCCTGGGGGTCAGGCGACCGGGGCGTTCAGGCGGGCCAGGAGGTCGACCAGGGCGAGGAGCGTCTCCTTGCCGTACGCGCGCTCCCTGGCGTCGCCGAGGAGCAGCGGCACGTGCGGGTCCAGGTCGAGGGCGGCCCTGATCTCGTCGGGGGTCCGGGTGTTGTGGCCGTGGAAGCAGTTGATGGCCACCACGAACGGGATGCCCCGGCTCTCGAAGAAGTCGATCGAGGCGAAACTGCTGTCCAGGCGCCGGGTGTCGGCGATGACCACGCCGCCGAGCGCGCCGTGGACCAGGTCGTTCCACATGAACCAGAAGCGTTCCTGGCCCGGGGTGCCGAAGAGGTACACCACCACGTCGTCGTTGATGGTGATGCGCCCGAAGTCCAGGGCCACGGTGGTGGTCGCCTTGGCGCCGACTCCGGCGAGGTCGTCGACGCCGACGCTGGCGTCCGTCATGTACTCCTCGGTGTGCAGCGGGGCGACCTCGCTGACCGCACCCACCAGGGTGGTCTTGCCGACGCCGAATCCGCCCGCGACGAGGATCTTGAGGGCGGCGGGCGCCGCCTGACTGGTGATCATGTTTTCTACAGTCTCCGGAGTCCGTCACGAACGGCGGCCAGCAGGTTCGGGTCGATGCCGCCCGCCGCCCGGGCCACCGTGATCGGTGCGCGCGCGGCGAGCAGGCCCTGGCCGACGAGGTCGGCCAGCAGGATCTTGGTCACCGACACGGCGAGGTCGAGCTCGGCGGCGACCTCGGCGACGGCGGCGGGCCGCCGGCAGCGCTGCAGGATCCTGCGGTGCTCCGGCTGGAGCCTGCCCGGCCGGACGGGCGTTCCCTGCTCGTCGCGCGGGTCCTCGACGGTGGCGAGCACGGTGATGAGGGTGAGGTCGTCTCGAGCGGGAGCGGTACGGCCGCGGGTGATGGTGTACGGGCGCACCATGCTGTCCGCGCCGTCCTCGCCCGCGTCGTCGTACTCCCAACCCGGGTTCACGCGCCGGTTCCCTGCCCCGCGCCGAAGGCGTCGAACTCACCGCGGACCGCCGTCCCGAGCCGCTGCCCGACCTGCAGCACCAGGTTGTGCATGGCCAGCGACATCACCTCCGCGTCGACCTCCTGGGAGGCGACCACGGCCAGGTGGGTGCCCTCTCCGGCGGCGATGATGAACAGCCACAGGTCGGCGAGTTCGACGATCACCTGGTGGACGACACCGCCGTCGAAGATCTGCCCCACGCCGCGGGCCAGGCTCTGCTGGCCGGTGCAGATCGCGGCCAGCCGCTCGGCGTCGGCGCGCGCGATGCTCTGCGAGTGGCTCACGACCAGTCCGTCGTCGGACAGCAGAACCGCGTTCCTGGTCTCGGCGACCGAGTCCACGAGGCCGTCCAGCAGCCAGTCCAGGTCCTGGTGAGTCGCGGTGGTACGTGTCATGACTGTTCTTCTTCTCTCATCGGGGGGCGCGGGGCGGTGGATTCGGGCGCCGTCGGGGCCCGGCCCTCACGTGCGGCGCGCGACCGGCGCTGGAACGCGCCGATCGTCGCCCCGGCCCGGCGCGGTACGGGGCGCAGCATCGGATCGTCCTGCCAACGGGGAGGCCTCCTGGTCTGCGGGCTTTCGGCCGTGGGGCCGACGCGCAGTTCGTCGGCCAGGCTGGCCTGCCGCACCCGCCGCGGCAGCGGGGCGCCGTCCTCGGTCAGGGGGGAGCCACCGGCCTCGGCACGGGGACGCGGTCCCACGTCGCCCTCGCCCCCACCGAGGGCGGAGGCCGGGTGCGGGTGGGGCGCGGGCCCGGTTCCGTGGAGGGCGTGGCCCGGGTCGTGGGGCCGGTCCGTGCCGTACGCGGTGTCGCCCGGAGGGTGGCCGGTCCCGTACGGGACGACATCCGTGCCGTGGGGCCGGTCCGTGCCGTACGGGGCGTCGCCCGGTCCGTGCGGCCGGCCGGTCCCGTACGGGGTGGCGTCGTGCGGCGTCCGGTCGTCCGGTGGCACGGGGATGCCGGCGGTGTCGTGGGCGGGCATGGCCGGGTGGGTGCCGTGCGGGGCCTCGGACGGCCGGGGAACGCCGTGGCCGTACGGCATGGGGGCGACGTGCCCCTGCCCGCTCCCGTACGACGCCGGATCAGCGTGCCCGTACGACGCCGGATCAGCGTGCCCGTACGACGCCGCATCAGCGTGCCCGTACGACGCCGCATCACCGTCCTCGTACGACGCGTCCGGTGCCGGGGCGCCCGTCGAGGGCCAGAGGGTCTCGACGCTGTGCGGCTGGGCGGGGTGCGGGTGCTGCGACTCGTGGGACCCGGCCGGGATCAGCGGCGTGACGTCGGCCAGCGCCCGTCCCTGTACCCGTGTGGGCAGCGGCCCGTCGGCGCCGTGGGCGGGAGCGGCCGGGGCGTACGCGTCCTCGAGGGCGGAACCGGGGGCGGGCACCGCCACCGGGCCCCGCGGCGGCGCCGGGACGGTGAGTTCGGCCGGGACGAGGACGACCACCCGGGTGCCTCCGAAGGCGGAGGCGCGGAACTCCACCCGCAGTCCGTACTGGTGTGTCAGGCGCGCGACCACGTGCAGGCCCAGACGTACGTCGTCGGACTGGGCCAGCACGTCGAGCCGGTGCGGACGGGCCATCAGTTCGTTCGCCTCGGCCAGGGCGTCGGCGTCCATGCCCAGTCCCCGGTCCTCGACCTCGATGGCCAGGCCACGGCCCACCTCGGCCGCCCGGACCTCGACCGGGCTCGCCGGAGGGGAGAACGTGAGGGCGTTCTCGACGAGTTCGGCCAGCACGTGCGCGACCGGACCGACGGCCCGCGCCGCGAGCCAGGAACCGCTCTCCTCGTCCAGGAGCACCCGCCGGTAGTCCTGCACCTCGCCCTGTGCCGAGCGCATCACGTCCAGCAGGGCGACCGGCTTGCGCCACCGCCGGTGCGGGGTGCCACCGGAGAGGATGACCAGGTTCTCCTCGTAGCGGCGCAGGCGGGCGGTGAGGTGGTCGAGGTCGAAGAGGCCGTCGAGGACCTCGGCGTCCTCGTGGCGGCGCTCCATCTCGTCGAGCTTCTTCAACTGCTGCCCGATCAACTGCTGGGTGCGCCGGGCGATGCGCTGCAGCAGCTTCTCGAATCCGCGGTGCTGGTCGGCCTGTCGGACGGCGGCCTGGATCGCGCTGGCGCGGGCGAGGTTGAGCGCGGAGCCGAGCCGGCCCAGTTCGTCGTCCTCGCGGCCGTACGGGTCGCTCGGAATGGCCTTCGCATCGGCCTCGACGTCGATCCGCTCGCCCCGCGCGAGCCGTTCGACGACGTCGGGGAGCGCCGCTTCCAGCATCTCGGCCCGTTCCTGGAGGCCTCCGATACGCCGGCGGAGGCCCCGGGTGAGGCGCCAGGTCGTCCAGATGACGGCGAGGACGGCCGCGAGACCGACGGCGGTGGTGAGCACCATCCTGGAGAGCAGCGCCATCACACTGGCCTTGCCCTCCTCCGTCACCAACGCGGTGCGGTGCTCGAGGAGTTCCTCGAGCTCGGGGGTGAGGGTGTCGATCGCGCCGCGCCAGGCCCTCCGGTCGGCGTCCAGGGTGACCCTGTCGCCCGCGGCGGGCTCGCCCGCGTCCAGCACGGTCCGCTCCACACCGGTCTTGCTCTTCCAGGCGTCGCTGCCGGTGATCCGCCGCCACATGGCGCGTTCGTCGGCGGGAAGTTCGGGTGCGACCTTGACCGTGGCGAGGAACGACTGCGCCTCGACCGCCTCACGGACCTGCCGCAGCTCCTCGGCGGTCAGTCCGCCCGCCCCCCATCCGCGGGTCAGCAGCGCGTCCGAACGGGAGATCATCTCCTTGGTCCAGAAGAGGTCGACGAGCGGCTGGGAGAGCAGCGTGATCCGGCCGTTGTCCACCTGGCTGAGCGAGGTGAACAACTCGAGGTCGACGGCGATCAGTTCGGTGTAGTACCGGTAGACCGCGCGCTGCTGGTCCTCGTCCCCGCTGTCGACCAGGGACCGCTGTGCGGGCAACCCGTCGATCGCCGCGCGTGCCTCGCCGACGGCGTCCCTGACCTGCCGGGGCGCCTCCCCGGCCGAGGACAGGTCGTCCGACAGCGTCCTGAACTTCTCCACCGCCTTGTCGGTCTCGGCCCGTTGGCGCGCCAGCGCCGGGGCCGCACCGTCCTGGCCGGCGAGCACCTCGGCGCTGAGACGGCGTTCCTCCTGGAGGTTGTAGTACACGATGTTCGACGGCTGGCCGGCCTTCTCCGCCAGCAGACCCTGGTCGGCCTGCCGCTGGAAGTCCAGAAAGGTCTGGCCACTGCTGACGGCCCACAGCGCGATCAGCGCGACACCGGGGATGAAGGCCAGGACGAGAAGTGCCGTCCGCAGCGACATGTTTCTCGCAATGGGCTTTCTTGCTCGCGAGCGCAGGGGTAACTCCCTAGGGCGGACCGGGCTGCTCGACCGGCCGGACGTGAACACGATGACACCGGGCGGCATATTAGTCACACTGCGCGTTCGATTATCCACGCGCAGCGACCGGCAACCATCCGGAATCACACACTCCGGGCATCACCGACCGGAACGATCAGTTCCGCAGCAAGGCGACATCCATCGGACACTGCCGGTTCACCTGGGAGAACACCCGGACGTACCGTCGGCGCGAGGCCGCACGGGCGGCAGACGACGGAGCGCTCCAGCCGCCCGGAAAAAGGCGGCTGGAGCGCTCCGTCGTCCCTCGGCACGTTCGTGAGCCCCCTTGGGGGCCGCGCCGAGGGGGCGGGGTGGGACCGCCGACGCCGGGTTCCGTCGGGGCGGACGGAGAGGGCGACGACGGACCCGGAAACCCCGTACGCCGTTGTACGGGGCCCCGCCGGTCCGTTCCGCGGCCGGCCGTGGCGTGACGATCGCTGGTCAGGGCATCCTCATACCGAGTACCGACCGGCCGCGGGGTCCGTGCGGGCGTCAGCCCAGGCGCTTCACCAGCGCGTGGTACTGGTCCCACAGCTCCTTGGGCGTGTGGTCGCCGAAGGTGTTGAGGTGGTCGGGGACCAGGGCGGCCTCCTCGCGCCACACGTCCTTGTCGACCGTGAGCAGGAAGTCCAGGTCGGACTCGGACAGCTCCAGGCCGTCGGTGTCCAGCGCGGCCTTCGCCGGCAGCACGCCGATCGGGGTCTCGACGCCCTCCGCCTTGCCCTCCAGACGCTCCACGATCCACTTCAGGACGCGGGAGTTCTCGCCGAAGCCGGGCCAGACGAACTTGCCGTCGTTGTTCTTGCGGAACCAGTTGACGTAGTAGATCTTCGGCAGCTTGGACTGGTCCCCCCTTTGCGAGGCGGACTTGCCCACATCGATCCAGTGCGCCATGTAGTCGCCCATGTTGTAGCCGCAGAACGGCAGCATGGCGAACGGGTCGCGGCGCAGCTCGCCGACCTTGCCCTCGGCGGCGGCGGTCTTCTCGGAGGCCACGTTGGCGCCGAGGAAGACGCCGTGGTTCCAGTCGAAGGACTCCGTCACCAGCGGTACTGCGCTGGCGCGGCGGCCGCCGAAGAGGATCGCGGAGATCGGCACGCCCTTGGGGTCCTCCCACTCCGGCGCGATGATCGGGCACTGCGCGGCGGGGGTGGTGAAGCGGGCGTTGGGGTGGGCGGCGGGCGTACCGGACTCGGGGGTCCAGTCGTTGCCCTTCCAGTCCGTGAGGTGGCCCGGGGTCTCCTCGGTCATGCCCTCCCACCAGACGTCGCCGTCATCGGTGAGGGCGACGTTGGTGAAGACGGAGTTGCCCCACAGGGTCTTCATCGCGTTGGCGTTGGTGTGCTCGCCGGTGCCGGGGGCTACGCCGAAGAAGCCGGCCTCCGGGTTGATGGCGTACAGGCGGCCGTCCTCACCGAAGCGCATCCAGGCGATGTCGTCGCCGATCGTCTCGACCGTCCATCCGGAGACCGTGGGCTCCAGCATGGCGAGGTTGGTCTTGCCGCAGGCGGACGGGAAGGCGGCGGCGACGTACTTGGACTCACCGGTGGGAGGGGTGAGCTTGAGGATGAGCATGTGCTCGGCCAGCCAGCCCTCGTCGCGGGCCATGACGGAGGCGATGCGCAGGGCGTAGCACTTCTTGCCGAGCAGGGCGTTGCCGCCGTAGCCGGAGCCGTAGGACCAGATCTCGCGGTCCTCGGGGAAGTGGGAGATGTACTTCGTGCTGTTGCAGGGCCAGGGGACGTCCTCCTGGCCGGGTTCCAGCGGGGCGCCGACCGAGTGCACGGCCTTGACGAAGAAGCCGTCGGTGCCGAGCTCGTCGAGGACCGGCCGGCCCATGCGGGTCATGGTGCGCATGGAGACGGCGACGTACGCGGAGTCGGTGATCTCGACACCGATGGCGGACAGCGGCGAGCCGAGGGGGCCCATGCAGAAGGGCACGACGTACATCGTGCGGCCCTTCATCGAGCCGCGGAAGACGCCCTTCTCGCCCTGGAAGATGTCCCGCATCTCGGCGGGGGCCTTCCAGTGGTTGGTGGGGCCGGCGTCCTGCTCCTTCTCGGAGCAGATGAACGTCCGGTCCTCGACGCGGGCGACGTCGGTGGGGTCGGAAGCCGCGTAGTAGGAGTTGGGGCGCTTGATCGGGTCGAGTTTCCGGAAGGTGCCCTTGGCCACGAGCTCCTCGCACAGTCGCTCGTACTCGGCCTCTGAACCGTCGCACCAGACCACGTTGTCCGGCTGGGTCAGCTCTGCGATCTCGTTGACCCAGGAGACCAGTCCCTGGTGGGTGGTGGGGACGCCGGGTTCCGCGATGTCGTGCGCCACGTTTGCTCCTAAATGAGGGGGTTTTTTGTTGGGAGGCCCCGTGGGGGCTGCGACCCGGACGCTTCACGGTGGTGCGTGGGGCGCTCATCCGGTGTCGACCGCACTCATTTGATCATCCGACGAGAGTGCCCATCTGTCCAGAGGGCCGCACAAGTGAGCAACGTGACGCTGACCACGGTTTTCGGCGGGGTTTTACCGCCACCTTGGGGAGACGTGACGGATTCTTTGCGTGACCCGTCCGCGGGGTGACGTGAGACGATGGCCACCTCGCGGAGCCAATGCGGTACGGGAATCCATAACTTACGGTTGCGTAGGTACGATGTAGAGCATGACTGCGTTCGTCCCCGACGCCCCCGCGGACCCGCCGGCCGACGGCCCGGGCCCGGTGGCGACCTCCCTGCCGCACCCCGTCAAGCCCAAGCTCCGCGGCTGGCTGCACCTCGGCATGTTCCCCGCCGCCCTGGTCGCCGGTCTGGTCCTCACCGCCTTCGCCGACTCGCCCCGCGGGCGCCTGGCCTGCGGGGTCTACGCCCTGACGGCCTGCCTGCTGTTCGGCGTGAGCGCGCTCTACCACCGGGGCGACTGGAGTCCCCGCATGGACGGGGTGCTGCGCCGCCTCGACCACGCCAACATCTTCCTGATCATCGCGGGTACGTACACCCCGCTGACCATCCTGCTGCTGCCCGGGTCCAAGGGACGCTGGCTACTGTGGGGCATCTGGGCGGCGGCCGCGGCCGGGATAATCTTCCGGGTCTTCTGGGTCGGCGCCCCCCGCTGGCTCTACACGCCCTGCTACATCGCGATGGGCTGGGCGGCCGTCTTCTTCCTCCCGGACTTCATGCGCGCCGGCGGCATCGCCGTGCTCGTCCTGGTGATCGTGGGCGGCCTGCTCTACAGCGCCGGCGGGATCATCTACGGCCTCAAGAAGCCCAACCCCTCACCCCGCTGGTTCGGCTTCCACGAGGTCTTCCACTCGTTCACACTGGCCGCCTTCATCGCCCACTACGTGGGGATCTCCCTGGTGGCGTACTAACCCCCACAGAGCTCACCCACCCCTTGAGAAGGCCGCGGCATCCGTGCCGCGGCCTTTCTCATGCCTGCGCAATGTTGACAGTCAAGCGTTTTTGATAGTTACTCTCATTTCATGGCCACTGTCACTTCACGGGATCCCGCGCACACCGACCCCCGCCGCTGGTGGGCCCTGGCCGCGCTGGTCGCGAGCATGCTCACCCTCGGTTTCGACCTCACGATCCTCAACGTGGCGCTGCCGACCATGGCCGCGCGGCTGGAGGCGAGCACCGGTCAGCTCCAGTGGATCGTGGACTCCTACATCGTGGTGTTCGCGGCACTGATGCTGCCCGCCGGCCTGCTGGGCGACCGGTTCGGGCGGCGCCGCATGCTGGTGGCGGGGCTCTGTGTGTTCCTCGCCGGGTCCCTGGCCGGCGCGCTGTCCGGCACACCGGAACTCGTCATCGCGTCCCGCTCGGTGATGGGTCTCGGGGCCGCGCTGGTCATTCCGCTGGGACTGTCCGTACTGCCGTCGATGTTCGGCGAGGAGGAGCGCGGCAAGGCGGTCGCCGCGGTCACCGCCTCCATGGCCGCCGGAATGCCGCTCGGCCCCCTCGTCGGCGGACTGTTGCTGGACCACTACTGGTGGGGCTCGATCTTCCTGATCAACATCCCGATGGCCGCCGTCGGCATCACCGCCTGTCTGTTCCTGCTGCCGGAATCCCGCGACCCCTCCTCGCCCGGGGTCGGCGCGCTGTCCACGGTGCTCAGCGCGTCCGGACTCGGCGCACTGGTCTTCGGCATTATCGAAGGACCCGTGCACGGCTGGAGCAGTGGCCGGGTGCTCGGTTCGTTCGCCCTGTCCGTACTGCTCCTGGCCGGGCTCGTGATGCGCGAGCGTCGTGCGGCGCGGCCCATGCTCGACCTCGCGCTGCTCGGGCGGCGCGTCTTCCTGTTCAACGTCCTGTCCGCCACGCTCGGCACGTTCGTCTTCGCCGGGCTGCTGTTCCTGCTGCCGACGTATCTGCAGCAGATCGGCGGCAGCGACGCGTTCGGCACCGGGCTGCGGCTGGTGCCGATGATGGGCGGTCTGATGGTCTCCGCGCGGGTGAGCACGGCCCTGGTGCGGCGGTTCGGGCCGCGCCCGGTGGTCGCCGTGGGACTGGTGGTGCTGTGCTTCGCCGCGCTGCTCGGCTCCCGGACCGAGCCGGGCAGCGGCTACGGATTCACCGCCACCTGGCTGACGATCGCGGGCCTGGGCTTCGGCCTGGCGATGGTGCCCGCGATGGACGCGGCGATCGGCGGCATCCCCGCCGACGCGGCGGGCAGCGGATCCGCGCTGCTGATGACATTGCGCCAGGTGGGCGGCGCGGTCGGCATCGCCCTGCTCGGCAGCCTCGTCGCCGACGCCTACTCCGGCCGGCTCGACACCACCGGGCTGCCCGAACCCGCCGCCGAGGCCGCCCGGGAATCGCTGAGCGGGGCCCACACCGTCGCCGACCGGCTCGGCCTGCCCGCCCTCGCCCGCTCCGCCGACGCGGCGTACGTGGACGGGATGTCGCTGGCGCTCGTCGTCTGCGGGTTCGCGGCGCTGGGGGCCGCGCTCCTGGTGGCGGCGTTCCTGCCGAACACCCGGTCCGCCGTCGCCCAGGGGACCGTGGACGGCGGCATGGCCGCCGTGGAGGCCGATGGCCGACAATGACCGGCATGAAGGCCGCACGTTCTCCCCTCGCCCCCGCCGACCCGCCCCGCCCGGGGCTTCGTGAGCGGAAGAAGATCAAGACCCGCGAGGCGATCCGCGCGGCCACCTACGGACTGATCGAGGAGCAGGGCTACGACGCGACGACGGTCGAGCAGATCGCCGGGCGCGCCGAGGTGTCGCCGTCGACCGTCTTCCGGTACTTCCCCACCAAGGAGGACATCGTCCTCACCGACGAGTACGACGAGCCGCTGCTCGCGGAACTCGCGGCGCGGCCCGACGACGAACCCTGGATGGACTCGGTCCGGTACGTGATGCACAAGGCCATCGGCCTGACGATGGCCGAGCAGCCGGACGTGCTCCTGCTGCGGGCACGGCTGATGACCGAGGTGCCCGCGATGCGCTCCCGGATGCTGGAAGGACTGTCGGCCACCGGCCGCCTGCTCGCCGAGGCGATCGCCGCGCGCACCGGGCTCGACCCGGACGGCCTGGAGGTGCGGGTCTTCGCGATGGCCCTGGCCGGCGGCGTGCTGGAGGCCATGCGCTACTGGGTCGAACACGGTCACACCGACGACCTCACCGACCTCGTCGACCGGACCCTCGACGTCTTCGAGCACGGCCTGACCACCCCGAAATCCTGAGGCCCCGGGCCCCGGACATGACATCCTTGACCGGGTGAACGGTCCCGAGATCCACGTCGAGTTCGACTCCGAGCTGCTGCTCTTCGTGCCCCAGGCACGACCCACGGGCGCGATGAAGGCCGCCACCGACGGCATCTCCAGCCTCGGGCATGTGGTGGAGTCCCTCGGTGTGCCGCTGACCGAGGTGGGCACGCTGCTCGTGGACGGACGCGAGGTGCCGGCCCGGCATGTCCCGACGGCGGGCGAGTCGGTGACCGTGCGGACCGTCGCCCATCCCCAGCGGGTGCCGGGAGCACCCCTGCGGTTCCTGCTCGACGTGCATCTGGGCACCCTCGCCCGCCGGCTGCGGCTGCTGGGTGTGGACACCGCGTACGAGTCGACGGACATCGGTGATCCGGCGCTGGCCGCGCGGTCCGCGGCGGAGCGGCGGGTCATGCTCAGCCGCGACCGAGGGCTGCTGCGGCGGCGGGAGCTGTGGGCAGGGGCGTTCGTGTACAGCACACGGCCGGAGGAACAACTCCCCTACGTGCTGGACCGCTTCGACCCCGAGCTGCGGCCGTGGACGCGGTGCACCGCCTGCAACGGGCTGCTGCGCAGGGCCAGCAAGGAGGACGTCGCCGACCAGTTGAAGGGCGGTACGCACCGTACGTACGACGTGTTCGCGCAGTGCTGCGACTGCGGGCGCGCGTACTGGAAGGGCGCGCATCATGAGCAACTGGTGGCGATCGTGGAACGGGCGGTTGCCTCGCGCTCCGAGCGGGGTTGACGTGGGTGGCTCCGCATGACGACGCTGATCGAAGCCCAACCCGTCCGGCACGTCCGGCTGTTCATCCATCCAGTGCCGTACGCAACCGGTCAGGGTCGGTCGTCGGTGCGTCGCAGGTGAAGTTACGGCAGACATAGGCGGCCGGTTCACCGCCGACGAGAGGACGGCCGGCGAGCAGCGGGAACTCGTCACTCTCCGGAGTCCCGACCGCGACCACAGCGCCGGGCGCGACGCCCAGAAGTGCCGTACGGTGCAGCCCGGTTGTCGCCGGGTCGTCGAGCGCCGGGCCGACCACGGCCACCTCACGCGGACCGTCCAGCACGGCCTCGGCGACCGCGAGCCCCCACCCGATGAACCGGGGAACCCGCGGCCCGAGTGCCTTCACCACGCCCAAGGCCCTCTCGGCAGCGGTGCGATGAGGCTCCGAGCCGGTGTGCGCCGCATAGCTCACCAGTGCGCCCGCCGCGGCCGTCCAGCCGGACGGGGCCGCGTTGTCGGTCGGATCCTGCGGACGCCGGATCAGCCGCTCCGCGTCGGACGCCGTGTCGTACAGCGCACCCGAGGCGTCGTCGGTGAAGCGGGCCAGGACGTGGTCGACCAGCAGCCCGGCGAACTCCAGCCACACGCCCTCACCGGTCACCGCCGCGAGCGCCAGGAACCCCTCGGCGACATCGGCGTAGTCCTCCAGCACGCCCGCGTTGGCGCCGATGCGGCCGTCCTTGCTGGTGCGGGCGATACGGGCCTGCTCGTCGAGGTGCAGCCGGATCAGCAGGTCACCCGCGGCGACGGCGGCCTCCGTCAGGTCCGGCCGGTCGAAGTAGGCCCCGGTCTCGGCGAGCGCGGCGATCGCCAGCCCGTTCCAGGCGGCGACCACCTTGTCGTCCCGGCCGGGGGCGGGCCGCGCGGAGCGCGCCGCGAGCAGCCGCTCCCTGATGCCGTCGATCCGCCCGGCGTCGAACACCTCGTCCCGCTGCGGCAGTTGCAGCACCGAGGCGCCCTCCTCGAAGGTGCCCTCCTCGGTCACCCCGAAGTACCGCGCGGCCAGTTCGGCGTCGTCCTCCCCGAGGACCTCCCGGAGCCGGTCGGGCGTCCACACGTAGTACGCGCCCTCGACGTGCTTTCCCGTGCCGTCGTCGCTGTCGGCGTCCAGCGCGGACGCGAACCCGCCCTCCGGCGTGCGCAGTTCGCGGACCATGAAGTCCGCGGTCTCCAGCGCCACCCGGCGCGCGAGCTCCGAACCGGTGCTCCGCCACAGGTGCGCGTACACCCGGCACAGCAGCGCGTTGTCATAGAGCATCTTCTCGAAGTGCGGCACCACCCAGTCCCGGTCCACGGAGTACCGCGCGAAACCGCCGCCCAGCTGGTCGTAGATCCCGCCGCGCGCCATCCGCTCGCACGTGTCCCGCGCCATTTGCAGCGCGCCCTCGGCGCCGGTGCGGGCGTGGTGCCGCAGCAGGAACTCGATCACCATGGACGGCGGGAACTTCGGCGCCCCGCCGAACCCGCCGCGCTGCGGGTCGTACTCGCGGGTCAGCCCCAGCAGCGCCCCCGCCTGCTCCTGCTCACCGGGCAGCTGGTCGTCGCCGTAGGAGATCACCCGGTCGGCCAGGTCCCGCGTGATCTTCCCCGCGACCTCGTCGACCTCGCCCCGCCGCTCGTCCCAGGCCTGGTGGACGCCCTGGAGCACCTGCCGGAAGGACGGCATGCCGTGCCGGGGCGCGGGCGGGAAGTACGTACCGAAGTAGAACGGCTCGGCGTCCGGCGTGAGGAACACGGTCATGGGCCATCCGCCGTGCCCGGTCGCCGCCTGCACCGCCTCCATGTAGACGGCGTCGACGTCGGGGCGCTCCTCGCGGTCGACCTTGATGCTGACGAAGTGCGCGTTCATGTCGTCGGCGGTGCCCTGGTCCTCGAAGGACTCGTGCGCCATGACATGGCACCAGTGGCAGCTCGAATAGCCGACGCTCAGCAGCACCGGTACCTGCCGCCGTCGCGCCTCCTCGAACGCCCCCTCGGACCACGGCCACCAGTCGACCGGGTTGTCGGCGTGCTGCAGCAGGTACGGGGACGTCTCATGGGCCAGTCGGTTCGGCATGGTGTCCATCCTGCCGCAGTACCCGCCCCGGAGCCCGGCAGCACACAGCCGGTGATCCGGCCCTCTCCACACGACGGCCCCCGCACGACACACTTGTGACCAAGGAACGCGGCCGGGACCGGCCGACGCCGCCGGAGGGGGACAAGACATGCGGGACAGTCAGCGGGCGGATGCCGAGCGGCTGTTGGCGCGGGCCGTGGAGGAGGAGGTGCGCCGGTCGGGCGGGCGCACGGACGGGAAGGTGCTCCTGGCGCGGGCCCGCGGGGCACTGGACGCGATGGCGCGGACGGCGGCCGAGGAGTACGAGGCGTACACACGCGCCCTGGACGAGGCGGCGGCCGGGCAGCTCACCTTCCGGCAGCGCTACGCCCGCGAGGGTGCCGGGACTCCGTTGCTGGTGGCCGGCGTGGCGGGGGTCGCGGCCGCCGTCGCGGACATGGCGCTCGGGACCGGAACCGGGACCGCGCTGGGCGCGGGTGTGGCCGTCGGGGTCGTCGGCGCGGCGGCGACCGTGGTGAAGGTGGCCGGCACGCATGTGCCCGCCGCCCATCACCGGGCCGGTGCGGTGAGCCAGCCGGGCGGACCGGACCAGCTGCGGCTGCAGTGGCTGACGGCGCTGGAGGTGCGCGGCATCCGCCCGTTCCTGGATCAGCAGCGGGTGCTGGCCGCGTCCACCGGACCGAAGAAGTCGGGGCCGCGCCTGCGCGGCGCGGACAAGAGCGCGGCGGCCCGCGGACGCAGTGTGCTGGAGCAGTCGTTCGGCCAACTCCCGGAGCCGCTCGGTCCGTTCGCGGGCCGGCGGCAGGAGATGGCACGGATACGGCAGTGGGTGCAGGCGGCCCGCGCCAGTACGGAGACACAGCCGACGGTGGTGGTGCTGCACGGGACGCCCGGCAGCGGCCGCACGACGCTCGCGATGCGCGCCACGCACGAGCTCAGGGACTACTTCCGTGGTGCCTGTGTCGTCGATCTGCGGGGCGACAGCCCGGGTGAGCCTCCGCTGCCCACCCGGGACGCGCTGCTGCATCTGCTGAACCGGCTCGGGGCGCCGCGCGAACAGCTGCTGTTCCGTGAGCGCTCCTCCCCGGACCAGCAGGTCAAACGGCTGAGCGAGCTGTACCACCAGCATCTGACCGGAATGCCGGTCACCGTGGTGCTGGACGACGCCTCCGATCCGCAGCAGGTGCGCACGCTGATCCCGGAGCGGTCCGACAGCCTGGTCCTCGTCACCGCGCGTGCGCCGCTCGGGCTGCCGGACGATCTGCCGGCCCGGGTGTACCAGCTGGCGGTGGAGCCGCTCGACGCGGCGGGTGCGGAGGAGCTCCTCGGGGCCGCCGCGCAGGACACCTCGGGGCCGTACGACGCCGAGTCCGCCGAGCGGGTCCGGGAGCTGTGCGGGGGTCTGCCGCTGGCATTGCGGATCGCCGGTGCGGCCCTGGGACCGCGTTCACCCCTCGCCCTGGCCGATGGGCTGGACGCGTACGGGCCGGTCGATCCCGTCGAGCGGGTGCTGTGGCTGCGCTACACCGACCAGCCGGAGACCGTACGGCGGCTGCTGCGGCGCCTCGCGCTCGCCGGACGGGCCTCGCTGGGCGCCGCGGCCGCGGCGGCGCTCCTCGCCACGGACGAGGCCGAGGCGACCCGGCATCTGACCGTGCTGAACCGCGCCGGGCTGATCGACCGGGTACGGCACAGCCGCTACCGGCTGCACGACCTCGTCCGCGCCTTCGCGCTGGCCCGGCTCCTCGACGAGGAGGAACCGGCCGAGCGCACGGCGGCACAGGAGCGGCTGATCGTGAACTACGCCGAGCTGGCCGACTCGGTGCTCCGGCTGGTCGACGGCAACATGTCGACCCGCTCGGACCGCTTCAGCCCGTACGGCTTCACCTCGCTGGACGAGGCGCTGCGCTGGCTGGACGACGAGTCGAGCTTCATCACGGCGGCGCTGCGGCACGCGGAGGGCGTGGACCGGGGCGCGGTGCTGAATCTGCTCGGCGCGCTGTGCGACTACTGCCTGCTGCGCGGCGATCTGTACCGGCTCGGTGAGATCAACGAGCTGGCGCAGGCCGTGGACGAGGGTCTGCTGGTGCGCTCGGTGCAGTGGCGCACGGGTATCGCGGCACGGCAGCTGGGCGAGCTGGACAAGGCGCGGGCCACGCTGACGTCGGTGGTGGACCTCTACCGGGAGGCGCAGCACGACGCGGGCGCGGCGCGGGCTCTGACCTCGCTCGGCATCACGCTGCACCACCAGGGCAATCTGACGGAGGCGTCGGCGAGGTTGCGGGAGGCGCTGGATCTGCAGGCGGCGCCCGAGCTGGCCACGGACCGCGCCTGGACGATGCACGCGCTCGCGGCGGTGGAGCGGGACCGGGCCCGGCTGGCCGAGGCGCTGGACCTGCTCACCGAGTCGTTGGTGCTGCACCGGGCGGGCGAGTCCGTGCACGGGCAGGCGTGGGCGCACTTCCAGCTGGGGCAGCTGAACCTGCGGATGGGCGACGTGCCGCGTGCGGAGAGCGAGCTGCGTACGGCCCTGGAGTTGTACGGCCGCACCCGCGACGCCCGTGGTGAGGCGTGGGCGCTGACCGAGCTGGCACGGGCCCGGCTGGTGGACGGTGACGCCTCACCGGCGGTCGAGGACCTGCGCCGGGCCGCCGCCCGGCACCGCGACAACGAGGACGCGCGGGGCGAGGCGTGGACGCTCTACTACCTGGGCCAGGCGCTGGAGGAGACCGGGGACCTGGACCGCGCGGTGCGCGAGCTGGAACGCGCCCGCACCATGTTCTCCCGGATGCGGGACGTGTACGGCCTGGCCTGCGCCCGGCACCACTCGGCACGGGTGACCCGGGACCAGCGGGCGGCCCAGACCGGCTCGCTGCGCAACTCCGGGTTCGCCCGCCAGCTCCTGGTGGACGCGCGCGCCGACTTCCAGCGGATCGGGGTGGCGCACGGCGAGGCGTGGACATGCCTGGAGCTGGCGGTCGTCGACGCGGGCAACGCACGCACGCAGGCGGCGCTGGCGCTGTGCGACGACGCGGTGACGCTGTTCGTGTCGTACGGCGACCGGCGTGGCGAGGACTGGGCGCGCTTCCTGCGCTGCACTCTGCTGCCGTACGCGGCGCCGGGCGGCACGGAGGTCGGTACGGCGGTGGCCCAGGAGGAACTCTCCCAGCTGGCCCGCGCCACCCACGCCGCCCGCGACGGCAAACTGACCGACTGCGTGGACGCCTACCAGCTCCTCCTGGAGCGGGGCGTCACCCTGGAGACCGGCTGGCAGGCCTGGCACCTCGGCCTCGTCCCCAGCCGCCACGCCCGCGAGGTCATGGGGGTAACGGTCGCCTCCAGGACCTAGGCACGGCACTCACCGCGAGCGAGACGCGCCCCTGCCGACAACCGACCACCCGGCGCCCGCACGGGCACAGGCACCATCCCACCGCCCGCCGCGACCATCGCGCCGCTGCCCGCAGCCGACCGCGGGCAGTCGTGCCGCAGGGCCATGGGGTCCCCCCGCTCGAGCGAAGCCGAGAGCGGGGGGAGAAGCCGAGAGCGGGGGGAGAAGCCGAGAGCGGGGGGAGAAGCCGAGAGCGGGGGGTGGGCGCGACGCCACCCCGCCCAGCGGTCAGCGGTCAGCGGTCAGCGGTCAGCCACGCTTCGTACCACCTTCGGCCACAGCCACATCCTCCGCACCGGCCCCAGGATCCTCGGACTCCACGAAGTCCACCCGACCCATGTGCCGGTTCATGGACTTCATCAGCCCCCACACGGCCAGGGCCATCACCGCGAACACGATGAACCCGAGAACACCGGGGGTCACCTTGTCCTCGTCGAGTTCCTTGGCGAGAGGCACCAGGTGGGTCATTGCCAGGCTTGCGCTTGCGCTCATGTCAGACATTGTCCCGGATGCCCGCGAAGAGGTCGTCCTCGGGGAGGGATGTATCCACGAGCGACTTCGCGAGCTCGTACTCCTCCGTCGGCCAGATCTTCCTCTGGAGCTCCATCGGCACCCGGAACCAGCCCCCGTCGGGGTCGATCTGCGTGGCGTGCGCGAGCAGCGCCTTGTCCCGGATCTCGAAGAAGTCGCCGCACGGCACGTGCGTGGTCAGCGTGCGCTCCTTGCGCTCGAACTCGCTCCAGCGCTTGAGCCAGTCCCCGTACGGCGACTCCAGGCCACTGTCCAGCATCGCCTGGTGCAGCGCCTCGGTGCGGGGGCGGTTGAAGCCCTGGTTGTAGTACACCTTCATCGGCTGGTACCCCGGGCCGAACTCGTCTTCCGGGTACTTCGCGGTGTCCGCCGCCCCTTCGAACGCCACCATCGTGATCTTGTGGGTCATGATGTGGTCGGGGTGCGGGTAGCCGCCGTTCTCGTCATAGGTGGTGATCACCTGGGGACGGAAGGCACGGATCCTGCGCACCAGTTCGCCGGCCGCCTTGTCGACGTCCTCCAGGGCGAAGCAGCCCTCCGGCAGCGGCGGCAGCGGGTCGCCCTCGGGCAGGCCGGAGTCGACGAAGCCGAGCCACTCCTGCTTCACGCCCAGAATTTCCCGGGCCTCGTCCATCTCCTTCTTGCGTACCTCGTGGATGTTCTCCTCGATGTACGCGTCGCCCTGCAGTTTCGGGTTGAGGATGGAGCCGCGCTCCCCGCCGGTGCAGGTCACCACCAGCACGTCCACCCCCTCGGACACGTACTTCGCCATGGTGGCCGCGCCCTTGCTCGACTCGTCGTCGGGGTGGGCGTGCACGGCCATCAGTCGCAGCTGGTCAGTCAAGACTCAATCCTCAAGTCGTTGGGCGCCCTGTGTGCGCCGTCGCCGTCGCAGGCTTCTATAGTGACCGAATCGGGGGACGAATAATTCCGGGATCCCGCTCCGGGAAGCTGTCAGGGGACAGCGGTCCCTTCCTGCCGAGGAGACGATCATGAGTACGTCGAGCACGCGGCTGCCCGAGGGCCGATACGGCCGCTCCTCGGACGAGCGTGCCGACCGCACCCTCAGGATCGTCGGCGCCGTGCTGTCGGTGCTGCTGCTCGGCCTGATCGGCTGGTTCGGCTACTCCTACGTCGTCCAGAACGAGATCAGCGCCGAGATGATCGGCTTCGAGGTCTCCGACGACTCGGTGAAGGTGCACCTGGAGGTGCGCAAGGACGCGGGCGTCGCCGGTTACTGCACGGTGCGTTCGCAGGCCGAGAGCGGCGCAGAAGTGGGCCGCGCGGATTTCCGCTTCGACAAGGACGCCACGCGTATCGACGAGGTCGTCACGCTGCGCACTACCTCCCCGGGTACGAGCGCCGAGCTGCTCGGCTGCCACGCGGAGTGATGTGGCGGGGAATACCTGACCGGTGACCTGCGCCGACATGAGTCTGGTGGCTTATGTCCTCCCCCTGCGGGCACTCAATTGTTAGGCTCGTGGTTTCGCCCACCCCTGGAGGACCATCCTTCCGGGTAGGGCGTTGCTTTGTATTTTCCCAGTACCTACGAGGAGCACCTGTGACCCAGACCAGCGAGAACGTCACCTGGCTGACCCAGGAGGCGTACAACAAGCTCAAGGACGAGCTTGCGTACCTTACTGGTCCCGCGCGCACGGAGATCGCCGCCAAGATCGCCGCGGCGCGCGAGGAGGGGGACCTGCGGGAGAACGGCGGGTACCACGCGGCCAAGGAGGAGCAGGGCAAGCAGGAGCTCCGTGTGCGCCAGCTCACTCAGCTCCTCGAGAACGCCAAGGTGGGCGAGGCCCCGGCGGCCAACGGCGCCGTGGCTCCCGGCATGGTCGTGACGATCGCCTTCGACGGCGACGAGGACGACACGCTGACCTTCCTGCTCGCCTCGCGCGAGTACGCGAGTTCCGACGTGGAGACGTACTCGCCGCAGTCCCCGCTCGGCTCCGGCGTGATGGGCCACAAGGTCGGCGAGGACGCGGAGTACGAACTGCCGAACGGCAAGAAGGCCGCGGTGAAGATCATCAAGGCCGAGCCGTACAGCGGCTGACCCGCCCCGCGGGTCCCCGGCGGGCCCCCGGCACCCTGAGTGGCGCCGGGGGCTTCGTCATGCCGCGGCCGAGCGGTACTTGCGCACGGCAAGGGTGCGGAAGATCGCGATGATCAGGACCGAGTAGATCAGCGAGGCCCAGACCGGGTGCTGCATGGGCCAGGCGTCCGAGGGGGAGACTCCCGGGTTGCCGAAGAGCTCGCGGCAGGCCTGGACGGTGGCGCTGAACGGGTTCCAGTCGGCGATGTGGCGCAGCCACGGTGTCATGTTGCTGGAATCCACGAACGCGTTCGACACGAAGGTGACCGGGAAGAGCCAGACCAGGCCGCCGGAGGTGGCCGCCTCCGGTGTGCGGACCGACAGGCCGATCACCGCGCCGATCCAGGTGAACGCGTACCCGGTCAGAAGCAGCAGCCCGAACGCGCCGAGCACCTCACCGATACCGGTGTGGGTGCGCCAGCCGACCAGGAGGGCGACCACGGCGAGTACGAGCAGGGTGAGCGCCGTCTGCACCAGGTCGGCGAGGGTGCGGCCGGTGAGCACCGCGCCGCGCGCCATGGGCAGGGAGCGGAAGCGGTCGATGAGCCCCTTGTGCATGTCCTCGGCGATGCCCGCGCCGGCTCCGGCGGTGGCGAAGGTGACGGTCTGGGCGAAGATGCCGGCCATGAGGAACTCGCGGTAGACCTGCGGGCTGGTGCTGCCGCCGATGTCCATGGAGCCGCCGAACACGTAGGAGAACAGCACCACGAACATGATCGGCTGGATGAGGCCGAAGATGACCACTTCGGGGATCCGGGCCATGCGGATCAGGTTGCGTTTGGCGACGACCAGGGAGTCCCGGATCGACTGGCCGACGGGGTTGCCGGGGGCCGCGACCCGCACGGCGTCGGTGACGGCACTCATTTCGCGGCCTCCTTGCCGGGGCGGTGTCCCCTGCTCTGTTCCTTGCCGTCCGGCGCGCCGTCGTGGTCCTCGGCCTTGGCTTCCGCGACATGTCCGGTGAGGGAGAGGAAGACGTCGTCGAGGGTGGGGCGGCGCAGGCCGATGTCGTCGATCTCGATGCCGTCGGCGTCGAGCTCGCGGATGATCTCGGCGAGGAGCTTCGCTCCGCCGGAGACCGGTGTGGTGATCTTGCGCATGTGGTCCTCGACGGTGGTGTCGCCCTTGCCGAGGCCGCGCAGGCTGTACTTGTCGAGGAGGGCGGAGGCGGCCGCGATGTGCTCACGCTCGTGCACCACGACCTCGACGCGCTCGCCGCCGGTGCGGGCCTTGAGCTGGTCGGAGGTGCCCTGGGCGATGACCCGGCCGTGGTCGACGACCGCGATGTCGTGCGCCAGGTGGTCGGCCTCCTCCAGGTACTGGGTGGTGAGCAGCAGGGTCGTCCCTCCGGAGACGAGCTGTTTGATCACCTCCCACAACTGCTGGCGGTTGCGCGGGTCGAGGCCCGTCGTCGGCTCGTCCATGAACATCACCGGCGGTGACACGACCAGGGCAGCCGCGAGGTCGAGCCGGCGGCGCATGCCTCCGGAGTAGGTCTTCGCGGTGCGGTCGGCGGCGTCCGCGAGGTGGAACTGCTCCAGCAGTTCGTCCGCGCGGGCCTTCGCGGCCTTCGCTCTCATCTGGTAGAGCTGCCCGACCATCTGCAGGTTCTCGCGGCCGGTCAGATACTCGTCGACGGCCGCGAACTGGCCGGACAGGCCGATGGAGCGGCGCACGGCGTCGGGCTGCTTGAGCACGTCGAGGCCGGCGACGACGGCCTTGCCGCTGTCGGGCCGCAGCAGGGTGGTGAGGCAGCGGACGGTGGTGGTCTTGCCCGCGCCGTTCGGCCCGAGCAGACCGAGGACGGTTCCCTCGGGGACCTCGAGGTCGACGCCGTCCAGTGCCTTTACGTCTCCGAAGGTCTTGACCAGACCTTCGGCATAGATGGCGCCTGGCATATGAGTCTCCACGTCGTCGTGATTCTTCGGAAAGCCTAGGTGTGCGCGCATGGGTGTGCTGAGCATTTTTCGCCCGGCACGGGGCGGCGGGACGCGGGCGACCGCGCAGTGGCGTGAGACACACCATAACGCGATGTATCGCGTGTCTCAACGGGATTGACGCGATGGAGTGACACCGCCCCCGGCGTCAGTCCATGACCGTGTAACCCGCCTCGCGCAACGCCTGTTCGACCTCGGCGCAGTGCGCGGGGCCCTTGGTCTCCAGGTGCAGCTCGACCTCCGCCTCCGTGAGCCCGAGCCGCGGATCGGTCCGTACATGGCCCACATCGAGGACGTTAGCGTCGACCACTGACAACGCCCCGAGAAGCGAGGCCAGAGCACCCGGCCGGTCCGTCAGACGCAGCCGGACGGCCAGGTAGCGGCCCTGCGCCGCCATGCCGTGCCGCAGCACCCGCTCCATCAGCACGGGATCCACATTGCCGCCGGACAGCACCGCGACAACCGGCCCCCCGAACGCGCCGGGACGGCTCATCAGCGCCGCGACCGGGCTCGCCCCCGCCGGTTCGACGACCAGTTTGGCCCGCTCCAGACACAGCAGCAGCGCGGCCGACAGCTCGTCCTCGGTGACCGTGCACACCTCGTCCACCAGCTCACGGACGATCCCGAACGGCACATCACCGGGCCGCCCCACCTTGATCCCGTCGGCCATCGTCGCCGGGTTGTCCACCGACACCGGACGTCCGGCCGCCAGCGAGGGCGGATACGCCGCCGCGCCCGCCGCCTGCACACCGACGATCCGCACATCGGGCCGCAGCGCCTTCACCGCGACCGCTATCCCGGCGGCCAGCCCGCCGCCGCCGACACCGACGACGATGGTGCGCACCTCGGGGCACTGCTCCAGGATCTCCAGGCCCACCGTGCCCTGGCCCGCGATGACGTCCGGGTGGTCGAAGGGGTGAATGAGCACCGCCCCCGTCTCCTGCGCGTAAGCGGTCGCCGCGGCCAGCGTCTCGTCGACCACCTGACCGTGCAGGCGCACCTCGGCGCCGTACTCCCGGGTCGCGCTGATCTTCGGCAGCGGGGCGCCCTTCGGCATGAACACCGTGGACCGCACCCCGAGCAGCGACGACGCCAGTGCCACACCCTGCGCGTGGTTGCCCGCGCTCGCCGCGACGACACCGGCGGCCCGCTCCTCGGGCAGCAGCCCGGCGATCCGGACGTACGCGCCGCGCAGCTTGAACGACCCCGTCCGCTGGAGGTTCTCGCACTTCAGATGCACCGGTGCGCCCACCCGCCGGGACAGATGCCGGCTGCCCTCCATCGCGGTGGTCCGTGCCACGCCCGAGAGCATCTTCTGGGCGCCGCGCACATCGTCGAGGGTGACGGTCCGCGAGGAGTGGGCCGTGCTGTAGCTCATGACTCCAGCATCGCAGTTCACCGGTGACGACGGCCGGTGTGACCAACCCGCGGACCCCGGGCTTTGCTCGGCGCCGGTACGGCCCGCCGCCCGGCGGCGTACCCTGTCCCCCAATGAGCAGCCCTCCACGAAGTGAGCCTCCGGCCATGCCCACAACACCTGAAATGTCGATGGACATGACGACGGCCCCGACGGCCGTCGGCGACACCGGTCTTCTCGACACGCTGCAGCACGAAGTGGCACTGTTCGCCCGCCGCGCGGAACAGACGCGGCTCGGCGGGGTCGGCCAGGTACGCAACTCGATGGACCGCGCCGCGTATCTGCTGCTCAACCGCCTGGACAAAGAAGGCCCGATGGGCGTCAAGGCGCTCGCCGCGAGCATGGGCATCGACTCCTCGACGGTCACCCGTCAGGTGGCCCCGCTCGTGGACACCGGCCTGGTCAAGCGGACCTCGCACCCCGAGGACGGGCGTGCGGTCGTGCTCCAACTGTCCCCGCGCGGACAGGCGCGGCTGGAGGAAGTGCGCTCCTCACGGCGGCAGTTGATGGCCGAACTGACCGACGACTGGTCGCCGGAGGAGCGCGAGGCGTTCTGCGCGCTCCTGACGCGCTTCAACGGCGCGCTGTCCTCCCGGATGTCGGTACAGGATCGCCCGGACTCCTGAGCCCCTGGGTGTCCGCCGCCGCCCCTTCCCGCCCCCGAACCTGGGGCCCCGCCCCGGACCGGGCGGCGGGGGCGAAGGAATCCGCGAGCCCTCGCGCGTGCGCGGCTCTTGACCCCGGGGCGCGCACTGGCCTGATATGAGAGAGGGTCCCGTCACACCCACCCGGGCCCGGTTCTCTCAGGCGACGGGAGGCGGGATTGCACCCACGGCAAGCGTCCGACGACATCCACCGCGCCCGCGAGTTCGAGGCCTACGTCGCCGGCGCGGGCGGCCGACTGCTGCACACCGCGACCCTGCTCACCGCGGAGGCACGGGACGACAACCCGCGCGCGCGGCACCTGCTCACCCTGGCGCTGGCCCAGACGTACGCCTGCTGGGACCGGCTGCACGGCGAGGACCCCTACGACCACACCCGCCAGCACCTGACGGCCCGGTTCGCGCGCGGCACCTGGCACCGGCACGGCGGACTGCTCCGCTCCCGCCCCCGCCCCGTCGGTCCCCTCGCCGGGCTCACCCCCCAGGAACGTCTGGTCCTGGTGATGCGCCTGTACGAGGGCGTCGACGGGGAACAGACGGCGGCACTGCTCGGCCTGCCCGTGGAGCGCGTACGGGCCATTTTCAACCGTGCGATGGCGACCGTGCTGCGCCCGGCCCGCCCACCGGCCCCGGCCCTGGGCGGCGTCGAGGCGGTGCCGTCATGACGGCACCCACCCCCAGGAGCCGCACGCGCGCGACGGGAGGCGGACATGAGCAGGATCACCCGTGAGGCGACCGTCCGGCGGATGCTGGAGCGGACGCCACCGCCCGTGCCACCGGACCTGTACGCCAACGCCATGCGGCGCGGGGCCCGCATGCTGCGGCGCAGGACGCTCGCCCGCCGCGCCATGTGGCTGCTGTTGCTGGCGGTGGCCGTGGCGTTCGTGGTGTGGGCGGTGACGGTCCGCCCCTGGGTGGAGCCGCCGTCGGAGACGACCCCACCCCTGACGGGCTGGTGAACCCCGGCCGGGGTCCACCAGTGCCCAGGGCCCTACCGGCCGAGGGCCTGCTGGAGGTCCTCGAGCAGGTCGTCGGCGTTCTCGATACCCACGGACAGACGCACCAGGTCGGCGGGGACCTCGAGCGCGGATCCGGCCACCGACGCGTGCGTCATCCGCCCCGGGTGCTCGATCAGGGACTCGACACCGCCCAGGGACTCACCGAGGGTGAACACCCTGGCGCGGTTGCAGACCTCGACCGCCGCCTCCTCGCCGCCCTCCACACGGAAGGAGACCATGCCGCCGAAGGCCCGCATCTGCTTGGCGGCGATCTCGTGACCGGGGTGGTCCGGCAGCCCCGGGTACAGGACGCTCGTCACGCGCGCGTGACGGCTGAGCATGTCAGCGACCTTCGTCGCGTTCTCGCTGTGCCGGTCCATGCGGACCGACAGCGTCTTGGTGCCGCGCAGCACCAGCCAGGAGTCGAAGGGACCGGCGACCGCGCCCATCGCGTTCTGATGGAAGGCCAGCTCCTCGCCCAGCTCCGCGTCACCGGTGATCAGGGCGCCGCCCACGACGTCCGAGTGACCGCCCATGTACTTGGTCAGGGAGTGCACGACGACGTCCGCGCCGAGTGCGAGCGGCTGCTGGAGGTACGGCGTGGCGAAGGTGTTGTCGACCACGAGCCGGGCGCCCGCGTCCCGGGCCACCTGGGCGACGGCCGCGATGTCGGTGATGCCGAGCAGCGGGTTGGAGGGGGTCTCCACCCATACGGCCTTGGTCTTCGGCGTGATCGCGGCCCGGACGGCAGCGGGGTCGCTGGTGTCGGCGACCGACCACTCCACGCCCCAGCGGGCGACGACCTTGGCGAAGAGGCGGAACGTGCCGCCGTACGCGTCGTTCGGGATCACCACGTGGTCGCCCGGGCTGAGCAGCGTACGCAACAGGCAGTCCTCGGCCGCCAGTCCGGACGCGAACGCGAGGCCGCGACGGCCGCCCTCCAGGGCGGCGAGGTTCTCCTCCAGCGCGGTCCTGGTCGGATTCGCGCTGCGGCTGTACTCGTAGCCGCCGCGCAGGCCGCCGACGCCGTCCTGCTTGTAGGTGGACACCTGATAGATCGGCGGTACGACCGCGCCCGTCAGGGGGTCGGCGGTGTTGCCCGCGTGGATCGCGAGCGTCTCGAAGTGCTGACTGATGTGCCTGTCGCTCATGGGCACCGAGGGTAGTGCGCGCACGGTGCCGATGACGGACGCGGAGCCGACTGAGGCCGGGCGACGGTCGATTTCCACAGGTTCGGGCACCGGGTTGGCCAATCGTCGGCGTGGTCTGGTTCGCTTGTGACATGGAGATTCTCTGGGTCCTGATCGCGCTCGTCATGCTCGGCTTCGTGGTGTTGCCGTTCCTCAGGCGCCGGCGCGGTGCGGTGGGGCTGGTCCCGCCCGGCCACCCGGACGGGGCGGACCCCGCGAACTACGGCTTCGCCCTCGAGGAGGAGCTGGACATCCGCATGCCCGGCCCCGACCAGGACCTGCTGGACGTGCTGGATCTGGTGCAGCGCACACAGGACTACCGCGCGGCGCAGCAGCTGCTGGCCGGCACGGCCGCGGAGGGCGAGCTGCGCTGGCAGCGCGTCCAGGCCTTCGCGGGCGCGGCCTCCCTGGAGCTGGCTCAGCGGCCCGGCGGGGTGAGCGAGGCGCCGGGCGGGCAGTGGCTGCGGGTGTGGCGGACCGAGGCGCCCAAGGACGCGGGGGGCGCCGCCGTGCACGCCGAGTTCCTCGTGCAGCAGGCGTGGCGTACGGCGGCGCCCGGTACGGACGAGTTCCGGATCATCATGGAAGAGGCGAAGGCGGCGTGCGGCGAGGCGGCGCTGCTGGCTCCGGGCGACCCGGTTCCCTGCATCGTGGAGCTCTCGGTGGCCCGCGGTCTCGGTTACTCGCAGCAGGACTTCGAGCAGATCTGGCTGAAGATCCTGGACCGTGCCCCGGCCCACATGGGTGCGCATCTCGCCGCGCTGCACTACTGGTGCGAGAAGTGGCACGGCTCACGCCAGCAGGCGTACGCGTTCGCGGAGGCCGCGGCGGCGCGGGCGCCCCAGGGCTCCCTGCTCTCCGCCATGCCGCTCTTCGCGGTGTTCGAGCACCTGCCCGAGGTGAACCTGGTCGCCGGTTTCTACCGGAGCGAGATCGTCAGCAAGGCGATGCACGGCGCGCTGCACGCGGTGCACTCGGCCCGTCCCGACGACCCGATGACGGCGCACGTGCGGCATCTGCTGGTCTTCTTCCTGGTCCGCGGGGAGCGCTGGGCGGAGGCCATGAGCCAGCTCATACACATCGACGGCCACGTGGGCGCCCTCCCCTGGACCCTGTCCCCCGACCCCGCCGCCGAGTTCGCGGTCTACCGCGCCCTGGCGGTCGCCGGCTACGAGGCGAACGGCGGCAGCCCGGCGACGCTGCCGCACTGACCGGAAGGGGGGCCCGCTGCCTCCGTCGTCGCGCGCGGCCGCCCCGGCCCGGGACGGCGAGCTCGTGCGCGGATCCGCGTTCCGGTGTGCGGTGGCCGCCGGCTCGGGGCCCGCCACGCGTCCCCCGGCCGCGGTCGCCGCGCCGGGGCAGGCCGTTCGGCTGTCAGATCGTCGACGCGTCGATCACGAAGCGGTAGCGGACGTCGCTGTCCAGGACGCGTTCGTACGCCTCGTTGATGCCGTCCGCGCCGATCAGTTCGATCTCGGCGCCGATGCCGTGTGCGGCGCAGAAGTCCAGCATCTCCTGGGTCTCGGCGATGCCGCCGATCATCGAACCGGCGAGGGTCCTGCCGCCGCCGATCACGGAGAAGAGGTTGAGGGAGACCGGCTCCTCGGGTGCCCCCACGTTGGCGAGCGTGCCCTCCGTCCTCAGCAGGGACAGGTAGGCGTCGAGGTCCAGCGGGGCGGACACGGTCGACACGATCAGATCGAAGGTGCCCCGCAGTTCCTCGAAGGTCTTCGGGTCGGCGGTCGCGCGGTAGTCGCCGGCGCCCAGCCTCAGGCCGTCGTCCCGCTTGCGCAGGGACTGCGACAGCACCGTCACCTCGGCACCCAGCGCGTGCGCGATCTTGACTCCCATGTGGCCGAGACCGCCCATGCCGAGGATCGCGACCTTCTTGCCGGGGCCGGCGCCCCAGCGCTTCAGCGGGGAGTACGTGGTGATGCCGGCGCACAGCAGGGGCGCGGCGACGTCAAGGGCCAGGCCGTCGGGGATGCGGAGAACGTAGTTCTCGTCGACGACGATCTTCTGCGCGTAGCCGCCGTAGGTGGGCTCGCCGTTCCTGTCCAGGGCGTTGTAGGTGCCGGTCATGCCGCGGGTGCAGTACTGCTCCCGGCCTGCCCCGCAGTTGTCGCACTCACGGCAGGAGTCGACCATGCAGCCGACGCCGACGCGGTCGCCGACCGCGTACTTCGTGACGCCGGGGCCGACCTCGGACACCACACCGGCGATCTCGTGGCCGGGGACCATCGGGAAGATGGCTTCGCCCCAGCCCTCACGGACCTGGTGGATGTCGGAGTGGCAGATGCCGGCGAACTTGATGTCGATCAGGACGTCGTGCTCGCCCACCTCGCGCCGCTCGATGGCCGTCCGCTCGAGCGGAGCCTTCGCAGCGGGCGCGGCGTACGCGGCAACAGTGCTCATGCCGGGGTTCTCCTCGTGGGGTCGTGGGCCCCGCCGCCTTCTGTACGGCCGGGGCACGGCCTCCAGCCTGCGACAACCGCCACGGCTCACCCAGCCCACGGCTCTGCCTACGTTGGCTGTGCGTATCACCGGCGGGGACAGGTTGCCGTGCGTACGACCGGGAATACTGGACGGCATGGACGAGCAGCACACCGACCCGGCCGGCCCCGCGAACGGCGGGCTCGACCCGCGAGCGGGGCTCAGCGAGTTCCTGCGGACCCGGCGGGCCCGGCTGAAGCCGGAGGACGTGGGTCTGCCGGACTTCGGACGCCACCGCCGGGTTCCGGGGCTGCGCCGCGAGGAGCTGGCCCAGCTCGCCGGGGTGTCCGTGGCGTACTACACGCGTCTGGAACAGGGCAACGGGCGGAACGTGTCGGCGGAGGTACTGGGCTCGATCGCGCGGGCCCTGCGCCTCTCCGACGCCGAGCAGGCCCATCTCACCCATCTGGCGAAGCCGAGGCGGCAACGGAAGAAGCAGGCGCCCCGCACCCAGCAGGTACGCCCGGCGCTGCGGCAACTGCTGGAGTCGATGGACACCGTCCCGGCGTACGCCGTGGGCCGCCGCTCGGAGATCCTCGCCTGGAACCGGACGGCGGCGGCGCTCTTCGGGGACTGGGGCCGGCTGCCGGCACACGAGCGGAACTGGGCGCGGCTGGTGTTCCTGAACCCGGACTACCGGGACCTGTTCATCGAGTGGGAGCAGAAGGCGTCCGACATGGTCGCCTATCTGCGCATGGACGCGGGTCGCCATCCGGAGGACCCCCAGCTGTCCGCCCTGGTCGGCGAGCTCTCCGTCAAGAGCGAGGAGTTCAGGACGCTGTGGGCCGCGCACAACGTCAAGGAGAAGAGCCACGGCGTGAAGCGCGTGCGGCATCCGCTGGTGGGTGAGCTCACGCTGCTGTGGGAGTCGTTCTCCCCGGTCGGCGAGGACTCCGGCCAGTCACTGGTCACGTACTTCGCGGAGCCGGGTTCGCCGTCGGCGGAGGCACTGCGGCTGCTGGCCGGCTGGGGCGCCGACGCGCGGCAGTCGGCGGCACATGTGACGGCTCCGTGAGACGGGATGCCCCCAGGGGGCTCGACGGCCTGCCGGAAGCGGTGCTTCCGGCAGGCCGTCCGCGCAGGGGCGGCTACTTCCCGTAGTACGCGTTGTAGATCGAGATCGTCGACTTGTTGCCCTTCTTGTCGGCGATCTTGGCGTGGAAGGAGATGGCCTTCCCCTTCGCCGGGTTCTTGAAGGTGATCTTCCCCTTCTTGACCGTGGTCTTCTTCCAGGTCTTGCCGTAGTCGTAGGACACGTACACCGAGAGGGACTTGAGGTTCTTGCCCTTGGCGGCGCCCTCCACGGTGACCGGGACGGTGACCTTCGTGCCGGCCTTCACCTTGCTGTCCAGCCCCGTGACCGCGTGGAAGCGGGCCGTGGAGACGGGCAGTTGCCTGAGCTCTGCGGTCTTCTTGGAGCGGAAGGTCCAGCTCGCGTCGATCCGCGTGGACGCGGCGGCGACCTTGACACTGCGCTTGACCGAGGTGGTCAGCCGGTACGCGGCGTCCCCGGAGGGAACCGTGAACTCCTTGTCACCGAACAGCGGGTCGTCGTGCGAGCCGACCTTCTTGCCGTTGCGGTAGAGGCTGGTGTTGACCGAGGTGAACAGCGAGGAGCCGGCGTGGCCCTTGCCGTCGGCGAACAGCGGGACCAGCCCTGAGATGGTGTTGCCGTCCCGGAAGAGGCCGTAGTCGGGGCCGAGGGTCGGGCCGAAGACGGCCGTGTTCACGGTCTCCTTGTACGTCCTGCCGGCCTTGTAGGCCTTCTGGGTGCCGATGAGGTACCCGGCGTCGATGACCGGCCAGCCCTCCTCGTCGACACCGCCGTACTGCTCGAAGTCGAGATCCCACGTCGCCCCGCCCACGGCGGTCAGGTGCAGTGTGCGGGTGCCGGGCAGGGTCTGCGGGAGACCGGCCGAGGAGCCACCGCTGCTGCCGGGCAGCAGGCCGAAGGCGCTGACGATCCCCTTCTTGCCACTCGCCGCCGCGCCCATGCCGACCTTCACCGTGGCGAGTTCGCCCGCCTTGTGGTGCCGGGTGTAGCCGGTGGCGAGCTTCTTCACCTTGCTGCCGGTGATGGTGGCGTACTGATCCTTGGCACCGTCGCTGAAGTGGGCGTCCCACTGCTGGTACAGCGAGCCGTCGGTGATCTGCGGACCGAGGTGCAGGGAACGGAAGTTGTCGTACGACTCCAGCCACCAGCCGAAGCCCATGGCACTGTCCTTCGTCTCGACGCTGTAGTCGGCCGAGGCGAACTCCGGCTTGGCCGACTTGGCCGGGACGGTGATGTTCACCGGCTTGGCCTTACGGGCGTCCAGCGTGATCGTCGTGTTCTTGGTGACGTTCAGCTTCGGCTGGGCGATCCAGTCGGCGCCCTCCCACTTCTCCGGGTCGGAGCCGACGAGGATCCCGGTGTCCAGGATGTAACCGCCCTTGGGCACACGGACGGTGACGGTGCCGTCGGCGTCGTAGGGCTGGTACCACGCGTCGGCACCCAGACCGGACATGCCGGCCAGGCCGGTGACGTAGTTGGCGGTCGGCTTGCCCGCACGGTCGAGGACCTTCAGCGTCACGTCGTACGACTGGACCTCACGCTGCACCGCGGCAGCCGTACGCACGGTCTGACCGCCGCCCGTCGCGACCACGTACGCCGAGTACGCACCGTCGACCGAGCCGCCGAGCCGGGTGTCGGCCGTGAGGCCCACGGACGCCTTGCCGCCGGCCGGGACCGTGACCGTCGTGGCGCCGAGCTCGAAGAAGCCGGCCGGGGCCGCCTTGCCCTTGGGGTTCTTGGCGGTCGACGTCAGCTTCAGCGTGACGTCCTTGGTGCCGAGGTTGCGGTAGGTCACCCGCTTGGTGACCGGCTTGTCGTCGGTGTGCGGCCACTGCTGGATGCCGAAGCTCAGCGACACCGGTTCGGCGATCACGGTCTGCTTGACGGCCTTGTCGACCTGGATCCGGCCCGAACCCTGTTCGAACGGCGTGTACGCGCCGCCCTTGGTGGAACCGGTGAGCGCGCCCTTCAGCTCCGCGGAGGTCCACTCCGGATGCTGCTGCTTCAGGATCGCCGCCGCGCCCGCGACGTGGGGGGTGGCCATCGACGTACCGGAGATGGTCATGTAGCCGGCCGGCTTCTCGCCGACCTCCTTGGCGATGTCGTTGCCCTTGGCCGAGGCAGCCGTGATGTCGACACCCGGAGCGGTGACGTCCGGCTTGATGGCGCCGTCGCCGACGCGGGGGCCGGTGGAGGAGAATTCGGCGAGCAGGTCCTTGTCGTCGACCGCGCCGACGGTGAGGGCGGCTTCCGCGCTGCCGGGCGAACCGATCGACTGCGGACCCTCGTTGCCGGCCGCGATGGCGAACAGGATGCCCTTCTCGGCGGAGAGCTTGTTGACCGCCGCCTCCATCGGGTCGATCTCGGGCGTGTCCATGCCGCCCAGACTCAGGTTGACGACGTCGGCGCCCTGCGCGGCCGCCCACTCCATGCCGGCCAGGATGCCGGAGTCGTCACCGAAGCCCGCGTCGTCGAGGACCTTGCCGTTGAGGACCTTCGCCCCGGGCGCGACGCCCTTGTACGTGCCCTTGGACTTCGCACCGGTACCGGCCGCGATCGACGCGACATGGGTGCCGTGACCGACCTTGTCGCCGGTGGTGGGCGCGGAGGTGAAGTTCTTGGACGCGGTCACCTGGCCCTTGAGGTCCGGGTGGGTGGCGTCCACACCGGTGTCCAGGACGGCGATGGTGACGCCCTTGCCGTCGTAACCGGCCGCCCAGGCCTTGGGGGTGCCGATCTGCGCCACGGACGTGTCGAGGGAGGCCTTGCGGACTCCGTCGAGCCAGACGTGGGCGATACCGGAGGCGGCCTCGTCCCCGTTGGTGACGGCGTCCCACAGCTGGGGCGCGTCCTCGTGCGGGGTCTGCACCGCTTCCGCGTTCAGGGACTTCAGCGTGCGGCGGACCGTGCCCGCGTCACGGACGTCCGCCTTGGCGCTCGCCGCGCCGCCCTTGTAGCCGACGATGACCTTCAGGCCCCGCTTCTGGGAGCCGCGGGTCGTGGCCTTGTTCAACTCGGTGATGTCGAAGAGCCGCTGGTCCAGCTTGCCGCTCGCGACCATCCTGGCCGCGTCCACCGGCAGCACGAGGGTGTGGCCGTCGGCCTTGCGGACCTGGACGGGTATGTGCTCCCGCCCCTTCGCCCGCTCCAGTCCGACGACGCGGCCCCTGGCGTCCACGGCGACCCGGTCCCCCGTGATCAGCGTGATCCGGTGCTTGGCCTTCGACACGGACGCCGCCGACGCCGCACCGGCGTCCGTGCGTTCCCCGTCCGCCGACGCCGGGCCGGCCATGCCCGCCGCGAGCGCCACGGCCGTCGCCGTGGCGACCGTGGCCGCGCACGCCCTCTTCACTTGTCTGCGCAAGGTTCCCCCTAGCGAAGTCGCCGGGCGAGAAAGAGTCACCCGGTCGGGGGTGGTCTCGTACGCATGCGCGCACCCCCCGGATCCCGCAGTATGCCGAGAGGTGATCAAGCGGCTCAACCACTACGGGAGGGGGTGCCGAAGTCGCCGGGTGACTGTAACCGCACCGCCGGAACTCCGTTACAGAACCGCATGGTTGACGCCCGGCGCCCGGCCCGGCACGCGTCCGGCCCGGCACGCGTCCGGGCCGAGCTCCGCGGGCGGCCTCACAGGGGCGGGAACGACCGGTGCCCCCGTCCGCTCCCGGAGGAGGGACGGGGGCACCGGTCACGTGGAGTCAGGTTTCCTCCGTGTCCGGAGGGGGCGTCAGAGCGCCGAACCCGCCTTCCACTGCTCCCAGCTCATGTTCCAGCCGTTGTAGCCGTTGTCCGGGGCGATGGTCTTGTCACCGGTGTTCTGGACGACGACCACGTCACCGACGATCGAGTTGTCGTAGAACCAGGACCCGGGCGTGTTCGGGTCACCGGCGCCCTTGGCGTCGGCGAGGCCGATGCAGCCGTGGCTGGTGTTGACGCTGCCGAAGATGGACTTGGCGCCCCAGTAGTTGCCGTGGATGAAGGTGCCGGAGGTGCTCAGGCGCATGGCGTGCGGCACGTCCTTGATGTCGTACTCGCCCTTGCCGTCGTCGTCGGTGAAGCCGACGGTCGCGCCGTTCATCCGGGTCTCCTTGAACTTCTCGGAGATCACCATCTGGCCCTCGTACGTCTTGTTCTCGGGCGCCCCGGCGGAGATCGGGATGGTGCGGACGGTCTTGCCGTCCTGCGTGACCTTCATCTGCTTGGTCTTGGCGTCGACGTAGGAGACCTGGTTGCGGCCGATCTTGAAGTTGACCGTCTTCTGCTGGACGCCGAAGACGCCTTCGGCGCCCTCGACTCCGTCGAGCGCCAGCTTCAGGGTGACCGTGGCGCCCTCCTGCCAGTACTCGTCGGGCCGGCAGTCCATGCGGTTGGCGTTGAACCAGTGGCAGGCGACCTCCTGGCCACTGGTGGTGGAGACGGTGACGCCCTTCTGGACGGCGGCCTTGTCGGTGATCGCCTTGTCGAAGTTGACCGACACCGGCATACCGACGCCGACCGTGGTGCCGTCGTCCGGGGTGAAGTTGCCGATGAAGCTGTTGGCCTGGGAGACCGTGGTGAACGACGCGTTCTCGTGGGCGGCGAGGCCCTCGGAGTCCTCGGCGGTGGCCGCCACCTTGTAGGTGGTGGCGCGCTCCAGCTGGGCGCTGGGCTTCCAGCTCTTCTTGTCGGCGGATATCTCACCCGCGACGGCGGTGCCGTCGGAGGTGGTCATCTTGACCTGGGTCAGCGTGCCCTTGCTCACGGTCACGGCCGCGGAGTTGTTGATGGAGGCGTTGCTCGAGCCATCCTTCGGCGTGATCTTGATCTGCGCCTCGGAGGACTTCTTCGCCGCCGCCTCGTCGACCTGCGCCTGCGAGGTGTCCTTGCCGTCACCGCCGGAGGCACCACCGTCACCGCCGGAACACGCCGAGAGCACCAGCACTCCGCCGAGCAGAGCGGACGCGGCCGCCAGACCCCTGCGCCGCTTACCGTCCGTCATCACACGCTTCTCCATCGTTGCCGAATCCCAACCCCACGAGTCCCCGGCGCGAAGCCGAGACCCCGTCCACCATCTTCAACGCTACGACCGGGTGATCCGGTTCCCCATGGCCCGCGGGTGTGGGGCTCACCACGTCCGCCGGAACGGACGGTGAGTACGGCGGTCAGTGCTCCACGTGAGACGTCGTGAGCCCGGCGGCGGTTGCCGCGCGGGACCACGTTTTTCCCCGAGCCGTCTCAGCCGGCCCGCCCCGCCCCGTCTTCCTCGTCGTAGGACTCGTCGCCATCATCCTCGTCGAGGTCCCATTCCGGCGAGTCCGGGTCGTAGTCGATCTGTTCGCTGCTCCAGGAGGCCTGCAGGAGCCCGACTCCCGGAACCTCGCTGACCAGGCTGAACGGATCCACCAGATACGCCAGGGCCTCCGCGGTGTCCTCCGTCACAGCGCTCTCTGCGTGTACCCGCTCCCCGTCCGGACCATCACCCTCTTCCGAGATCCTGCGCAGCGCGGCCCCGGTCACCGCTTTCTCGTCGTCGACTTCGAGGACGAGTTCCACGCGAAGCCGTACAAACCGTGATGTCTCTGGAGTGCTCATGCCCGGAGCGTACGACTACGGGCTCCCGTGACTTTCCTGTGACCCGCGCCTTTCACTAACATCGCCTCACACGGCCAATTCGCCAGCGCCACAAGGGGATCGATATTCCGTGTCATCCGCGCTCCGTCCGTTGCTGACCACCACCGCCGCGGGCACCCTGCTGTGCGCCCTGTGGTTCGTCCCCTCCGCCAACGCGTCGTCGGACACCCCGGCGGGGGACGCACCGCCGGCACGTCCGTCTCCGCAGGTCACCGAGCAGGCGAGAGCCGTGTCCGGAACCATGTCGGCCTCGTTGGAGGGCACCGGCCAGGAGGTCCGCCTCGCGGACACCGGCAGTTTCGACAGCACCCCGTACATCATCGGCGGGACGGGCAGCCTCGCCCTCGGCGCCGGCTTCGTCGTCTATTCGGTACGCCGGGAACGGCTCGACCTCTAGGGTCTGATCCGCCCCGGGACCGGCCCCGGGGCGGTCCCGCCCGCGGGGCCCGGCCGGGTCAGCGCAGCGGCCCGGTGACCGTCTCGACGGCCGCGACCAGCCGGCCGTCACGCACGAACGCGTCCGCCGCCGCGAGATCGGGCGCCAGATACCGGTCCGGTCCCGGCCCGCCCACACCCGCTTCCCGTACGGCACGGATGACCGCCCGCGTGGCCGGAGCCGGCGTCAGCCCCTCCCGCAGTTCGACGGCCCGCGTGGCGGCGTACAGCTCCACGGCGACGACCCGGGTGAGATTGTCGACGGCCGTGCGCAGTTTGCGCGCCGCCGACCAGCCCATGGAGACATGGTCCTCCTGCATCGCGGAGGACGGGATCGAGTCCGCCGACGCCGGCACGGCAAGCCGCTTCAACTCGCTGACCAGAGCGGCCTGCGTGTACTGAGCGATCATCAGCCCGGAGTCGACACCGGGGTCGTCCGCGAGGAACGGCGGCAGACCGTGGCTGCGGTTCTTGTCCAGCAGCCGGTCGGTGCGGCGCTCGGCGATGGAGGCGAGGTCGGCGACGGCGATGGCGAGGAAGTCCAGGACGTAGGCGACCGGCGCCCCGTGGAAGTTGCCGTTGGACTCCACCCTCCCTTCCCCGGGGCCGAAAGCCGGCAGCACGACCGGATTGTCGACGGCGGCGGCGAGTTCGCGCTCGGCGACCAGCCGGGCGTGGGCCAGGGTGTCCCGTCCGGCCCCGGCGACCTGTGGGGCGCAGCGCACGGAGTAGGCGTCCTGGACCCGGGGCGCGTCGTCCTGATGATGCCCCGTCAGTCCCGAGTCCTTCAGTACGGCGAGCATGTTGGCGGCACTGGCGGCCTGTCCCGGGTGCGGGCGGATGGCGTGCAGTTCGGGGGCGAGCACCTTGTCGGTGCCCAGCAGTGCCTCCAGGCTCAGGGCGGCCGTGACGTCGGCGGACTTGTAGAGCAGGTCGAGGTCGGCGAGTGCCATGACCAGCATGCCGAGCATGCCGTCGGTGCCGTTGAGGAGGGCGAGCCCTTCCTTCTCGCGCAGTTCGACGGGCCGGATGCCGTGCTCGGCGAGAAGTTCACCGGCCGGCCGCACGGTCCCGTCGGGGCCTTCCGCCTCCCCTTCGCCCATGAGGGTGAGGGCGCAGTGGGACAGCGGGGCCAGGTCCCCGGAGCAGCCGAGGGAGCCGTACTCGTGGACGACCGGGGTGACCCCGGCGTTCAGCACGTCGGCCATGGTCTGCGCGACCTCCGGCCGGACGCCGGTGCGCCCGGAGCAGACGGTCTTCAGCCGCAGGAACATCAGCGCGCGGACGACCTCCCGCTCCACGCTGGGCCCCATGCCGGCGGCGTGCGAGCGGACGATGTTGCGCTGCAGCCGGGCGCGCAGCTCCGGGCTGATGTGCCGGGTCGCCAGGGCGCCGAAGCCGGTACTCACCCCGTACACGGGGTCGGGCTTGGCGGCCAGGGCGTCCACGATCTCGCGGGACGCGGCGAGGGCGGCCACCGCCTCCGCGGACAGTTCGATACGGGCACCGCCGCGCGCCACGGCGAGCACGTCGGACGCGGTCACGCCGGACGTCCCCACCACCACAGTGTGCATATTCATATTCAGGAGCGTACGCAGTGAATTCGATGATGTCACCCCTGGAAACCGACCGCGCCCCTTACCGACGCACTACGGCGAATGCCGCCCCCGGAACCGGCGCCGCTCCCCGTCCGGCGCCCGCGACGGCTCGTCCGCGAGCCGTACGACGGGATCACCCGGCCCTCCCCGCCCGGCCACCACGGGATGAGCGGCCCGCTCGGCCTTGGCCCGGTACTGCGCCGCGTCGGCCAGCCGGAACAGCCGCCTGGCGGAGTGCACCGGTCCGACAGGGTCCTCGGTGGACGCCACGCCGCAGGCGACACCGTCCCCGATCCCCAGCTCCACGGCGCGCCGGCACACCTCGTCGGCGGCCTTGACGACCTCGTCCGCCGACGGTCCCACCGCCAGCAGACAGAACTCGTCCCCGCCCAGCCGCGCCGCCAGGGCGCCGGGCAGCATGGCACCGCACAGCGACAGCACGGTCCCGAACCGCTCCAGCAGCCGGTCGCCCACGGCATGCCCCAGCGTGTCATTGACCCGCTTCAGCCCGTTCAGATCGCACACCACCAGGCTGACGACGGCCCCGTCCCGCCGGTGCCGCTCGATCGCCTCGTCGAGTCGGGTGTCCACGGCACGCCGGTTGGCCAGCCCGGTCAGCGAATCCGTGAAGGCCAGCCGCCGGGCCTCCTCCAGGCGCTCGGTCTGCGCGATCCCCGCCGCCACCACGGCCGCCAGAACGGTCGCGAAATCGGCGTCGCCCCGCCCGAAGGCGGGCACACCCACCGGCCGGGCCACGTACAGCTCACCCCACGCCCGCCCGTGCAGCACGATCGGCGCGACCACACAGCACCCGCGCCCCCGCCGCCTGAGCGCCGCGACCCGCTGATGGCGGTAGCCCGCCCGCCCCGCCGACGGCCCCTCGGCGGTCTCCACCCAGGCATCGGGCTCACCGCCACCCGCCCACCGCTCATGCAGGAACTCGGTGATCTCGGCGAACTGATGCACCGGATAGGACTCGTCCTCCGGGAACTCCTCCTCCCCCGCGGCCAGCTCCCCGACGTTCACCAACACCCGCAGCCGCCCGAGCTCCCGCTCCCAGACCGACAGCGCGGCGAAACTCCCGCCCAGCGCCCGGCAGGCCCCGCCGGCCGCGGCCCGCCAGGCCTCCCTCGAACTGTGCGCGGCGGCCATGCCCTGAGCCAGCGCCACCACGGCCGCCAGCCGGCTCTCCTCACCCATCCCCCCAGACTAGGGAGATTCCCTACGAACCGGGACATCGAGAAAGCGAGACGAGGAGTGCCCGGCTACTCCCCGGGCCACTGCGGCCTGCGCTTCTCGTTGAAGGCGGCCACCCCCTCCGCCCGGTCCCCCGAGAACGCCACGGACCGCCAGGCGGCATCCTCGACCTCGAGCCCGGCGGGCAGATCCAGACCGTGTCCGAGCCGCAGCGCCCGCTTGGCCGCCCGCAGCCCCACCGGTGAGTTCGCGGCGATCCGAGACGCCATGGCCAGCGCCTCCTCCCGGTCCCGCCCCTCGTCCACCAGCTGGTCGACCAGCCCCAGCTCCCGGGCCTCGGCGGCCTCCACCCGCCGCGCCGTGAAGATCAGCTCGGCAGCCCGCGCCGCCCCCACCCTCCGTGGCAGCAACTGCGTACCACCCCCGCCCGGGATCACCCCGACGGACACCTCGGGCAGCCCCATGACGGCCGTACGGTCGGCCACGATCACATCGCACGACAGGGCCAGCTCGAAGCCACCCCCCAGCGCGAAGCCGTGAACGGCCGCCACCGCCGGTACCGGCAGGTCGAGCACGCCGGTGTACGCCCCGCGCGCCACGGGTCGCTGACGCACCAGATCGGCGTCGCTGAAGGAATTGCGCTCCTTCAGATCGGCCCCCACGCAGAACGCCCGCTCGTGCGACGAGGTCAGCACCACCGCCCGTACGGCACGGTCCCCACCCAGCGCCGCACAGGCACCGGCGATCGACCGGGCCATCTCGGTCGACACGGCGTTCATGGCCTTGGGGCGGTCGAGGACGAGCTCCGCGACATGCCCCTGCTCGTGCCGGCGCACCAGCACGAACTCCCCGAACCGTTCCTCACTCATGACACCCTCCGGTTAACGCGGGTTAACATCGCTCGCCCCGATCATCGCAGCCGACACCTCCCGGGGAAAAGGGCGCACGGCCGGTTCCCTCGTCACCCCCGCCCACCCGTTCGAGTGACATCCTGCCGACTCCGGCCCCACCCCCACACGGGAGCGCATAGCGTGCGCACACCGCGGCGCGTCGGGGGTGCGCGGCAGGGGAGGGACAGCGATGACACCGAAAAGACCGCCGGCACCACACACCGCCGAGCCACCGCCCCGGACCGCCGGTCGCCTTTCCCTCATCCGGGGTCGCCACCGCAAGCCCCGCCCTCGCAAGGCACTGCTGGCCGCAGGCGGCCTGGCCCTGGCCGCAGGCGCCGTGACGCTGATCCGCCTGACCGCCGCGCCCGAGGGCGGACCGGGCATCGCGGTGGAGGCGGCCCCCAGCCCTGTCCCGCACACGGGTGCCGGCACACCCGCCGACGCACCCCCCGCGACCACGGCCACCGCACCGGCCCCGCAGGCAAGCCCGTCGTCCCCCCAGGCCCTGGGCGGCAAGGACACCACGTCAGTCACCACCCCACTCACCACACCCGAGCCGCCGCCCCGGACCCGAGCACCGATCCCCTCGACGATCCCGGCATCGGCGAACCCCCCGCCGCCCGCATCCCCGAAGGACCACGTCACCGAAACCCCCCGCACTTCTTCCGACCCTCCACCACCCGTCCACAGGGAACCGCCCCCGCGCCGACCGGCCCCCACACCCGAACCGGATCCCACCCCCGGGCTCTGCGTACCGATCATCGGCCTGTGCCTGGGCGGCGGAGAGCCGCACTAGACGGAGGTGCCAGGAAGAGGGGGAGAGGGAGGAGCCTCGTTCCGGCGGGTGAGCAGCCAGGGCTCCACCACACCGAGCCCACGCACCGGCCGCTGCCACATCGGCTGGAGCGCGAAGCGGTACGTCGGCGGCTCCTCGCCCTCCTTCTCCGCCGCGGCCACCGCCTCGGCGGCCGCCGCCTCACTGGCGGGAGCGTCACCGGTACGGATCAGCTCCTCGGCGAACGCGGTGTCGACGAGCACGGCGTCACGGGGAGCTATGGAGGTGAGCCGGGAGGCCAGGTTCACGGTCGTCCCGAACACATCGCCCATCCGGGTGGTCACCGTGCCGAACGCCATGCCGACCCGCAGCTCCGGCATGGTCTCGTCGTTCGCCATGGTCTCGATCAGGCGCATCGCGATCTCCGCGGCGGTACCCGCGTCGTCGGCGGCGTAGAGCACCTCGTCACCCAGCGTCTTGATGAGCCGCCCGCCCCGCGCCGCGACCAGGTCGGCGGCGGTGGTCTCGAAGGCCTCGACGAGCTCGCCGAGCTCCTCCTCCTCCATCCGCCGGGTCAGCCGCGTGAACCCCACGAGGTCCGCGAAGGCGACGGCCAGCCGCCGGTCGACCATCTCCTCGTCGTCGGCCCCCTGCACGACCCGCCCGGCGGAAGCGGCGAGCTGCCGCCGCCAGACGTACACCAGGAACTCCTCCAGCTCGGGCAGGAGCAGCTCGACGATCGGATACGTGACCTCCGTACGGGTCATTCCCGGCTCGGGCGGCTCGGTCAGCCCTTCCAGGAACGAGTCGATCTGCCATTCGGCCAGCCGCGCGGTGGTCTGCCCGGTGGACCGTGCCACCTGCACCGCCATGGCCTCGCTGAGCAGCCCCGCCTCCACCAGACCCGCGAGCCGGCGCAGCGCGAGGACGTCCGCCTCCGTGAGGGCCTTGGCCTGGCCGACGTCGGCGAAGCCCATGGCCCGCCAGAAACGGGTGGCCAGCTCCATGGTGACGCCGGCGCTGCGGGCCGCCTGAAACGGTGTGTAGCGGCGCTCGGCGCCCAGGATGAGCTGTTCGAGGCGCAGAGCAAGCGGATCCTCGCCGGCGCCCTGCGCGTCCGTACCGGAACCCGAGTCGTCGACGGTCACGCGTTGCTGCCCTTCCGATCTGCCACGGCCATGTATCGACCGCGCTCAACTCTACGGCAGGTGTGCGCCAGCTCACTCCGTCAGGTTGCGCCGGGGGTGCGGGTGATCGGCGGTCGCCCGGTGAGCGGGGCCGGGGCGGGCCAGGGGGTGAGACGAGCCGGCATTCTGTAGGCACCCGGGCCAGGGGGTGAGACGAGCCGGCATTCTGGAGGCACCCCGGCAACGGTGCGAACCAGGGCGGGCTGCCCGGCCCGGCCCGTGCGGGACGCTCACCGCGGCTGGTGCCGGGCGGGCCCCAACCCGTCCCACACCCAGCGGCCCCACGGACAAGGAACCCACACCCCACCCGGCCGAGATCCGCGCCGCAGGCGTCAGTGCGGGCCTCCCGCCGGCCGCAGGTGGACGATGTCACCCGCGCCCACCGGCTCCTGCATGCCCGCCCCCGTGGCCAGCACCAGCCGACCGTCCCCGTCCACCGCGACGGCCTCACCCACCCGTGTCCGATCCCCCGGCAGCTCCGCCCGCACCGTCCGTCCGAGCGTCGCGCACCCCGCCGCATACGTCTCCTGCAGACCGCACGCCCCCGCATCACCACCCGCCGCCCGCCAGCGTCGGTACCACTCCTCCAGCGCCCGCAGCATCCCCCGCAACAGCGGATCCCGGTCCGTACTCACCGCCCCCGCCAGCACCAGCGACCCCGCCGTCGGCACCGGCAGCTCATCCGCCCGCAGGCTGACGTTGATGCCGACCCCGACGACCACACCGCCCTCGCCGGCGCCCTCCGCGAGGATCCCCCCGGCCTTGCGCTCGGCGCCCCCCACCGTCACCAGCACGTCGTTCGGCCACTTCAGCGCCGTATCGACCCCCGCCGCCCGCGACAGACCCGTCGCCACCGCCACCCCCGTCAGCAACGGCAGCCACCCCCACCGGTCCACCGGCACCTCCCGCGGCGTGAGCAGCACGGAGAAGAACAACCCTGACCGGGCCGGCGCGCTCCACTGACGGTCGAGCCGCCCCCGTCCGGCCGTCTGCTCCTCGGCGACGAGGACGGCCCCCTCACCCGCCTCCCCCGACACGGCCCGCGCCACCAGATCGGAATTGGTCGACCCCGTCCGCTGCACCACGTCCACCTGGGACCACAGCGCCCCCTCCCGCACGAGCCCCCGCCTCAACGCGTTCACATTGAGCGGCGGCCGGTCCAGATCCGCCCAGCGGTTCCCGTTCCCGTTCCCGTTCCCGTTCCCGTTCCCGTACGGCTGTGATGCATCTCGCGGCGTCATGCAAGCCACCCTAGGTGTGGTAAACGCCGCACTGCCGAAGCGAACGCCCCCCACTACGCTACGGATGAGTAACCGTCCCCCCTTTTGAGCAGGCAGGGAGCCGCATCCCGATGTCCGAGCCGGAAGAGCACCAGCGCGACATTCACACGACCGCGGGCAAGCTCGCGGATCTTCAGCGTCGCATCGACGAGGCGACGCACGCCGGCTCCGCACGCGCCGTCGAAAAGCAGCACGCCAAGGGCAAGCTGACCGCACGTGAGCGGATCGACCTCCTGCTCGACGAGGGTTCCTTCGTCGAACTGGACGAGTTCGCCCGGCACCGCTCCACCAATTTCGGTCTCGACGCCAACCGCCCCTACGGCGACGGCGTCGTCACGGGCTACGGCACCGTCGACGGCCGCCCGGTCGCCGTCTTCTCCCAGGACTTCACCGTCTTCGGCGGCGCCCTCGGCGAGGTCTACGGCCAGAAGATCGTCAAGGTCATGGACTTCGCGCTGAAGACCGGCTGCCCGGTCATCGGCATCAACGACTCCGGCGGCGCCCGCATCCAGGAGGGCGTGGCCTCCCTCGGCGCGTACGGCGAGATCTTCCGCCGCAACACCCACGCCTCCGGCGTGATCCCGCAGATCAGTCTGGTCGTCGGCCCGTGCGCGGGCGGCGCGGTCTACTCCCCCGCGATCACCGACTTCACGGTCATGGTCGACCAGACCTCCCACATGTTCATCACCGGCCCGGACGTCATCAAGACGGTCACCGGCGAGGACGTCGGCTTCGAGGAGCTGGGCGGCGCCCGCACCCACAACGCCACGTCGGGCGTGGCCCACCACATGGCCGGCGACGAGAAGGACGCGATCGAGTACGTCAAGCAGCTCCTGTCGTACCTCCCGTCCAACAACCTCTCCGAGCCCCCGGCCTACCCGGAGGACGCGGACCTGACGATCACCGACGAGGACCGCGAACTCGACACGATCGTCCCGGACTCGGCGAACCAGCCGTACGACATGCACGCCGTCATCGAGCACGTCCTGGACGACGGCGAGTTCTTCGAGACCCAGCCCCTGTTCGCGCCGAACATCCTCACGGGTTACGGCCGCGTCGAGGGCCGTCCCGTCGGCATCGTCGCCAACCAGCCGATGCAGTTCGCCGGCTGCCTGGACATCACCGCGTCCGAGAAGGCGGCCCGCTTCGTGCGGACCTGCGACGCCTTCAACGTCCCGGTGATCACCTTCGTGGACGTCCCCGGCTTCCTGCCCGGCGTGGACCAGGAGCACGACGGCATCATCCGCCGCGGCGCCAAGCTGATCTTCGCCTACGCGGAGGCCACGGTCCCGCTGATCACCGTGATCACCCGCAAGGCGTTCGGCGGCGCGTACGACGTCATGGGCTCCAAGCACCTGGGTGCCGACCTCAACCTGGCCTGGCCGACGGCACAGATCGCGGTGATGGGCGCGCAGGGCGCCGTCAACATCCTGCACCGCCGCACCATCGCCGAGTCGGATGACCCGGACGAGGCCCGCGCCCGGCTGATGCGGGAGTACGAGGACGCCCTCCTCAACCCCTATGTCGCGGCCGAGCGCGGCTACGTCGACGCGGTGATCATGCCGTCCGACACCCGCCGCCACATCGTCCGCGGCCTGCGACAGCTGCGCACCAAGCGCGAGAGCCTGCCCCCGAAGAAGCACGGCAACATCCCCCTGTAGAACCGCCGTAAGGAGCCGCTGTGATCAAGGTCGTACGGGGCAACCCGACCCCGGAGGAGCTGGCCGCCGCACTGGCAGTGGTCCGGGCCCGCGCCGCGGCGGCGTCCGCCGTGCCGTCCGCCCCGCCGGCACCGCGCGACTCCTGGTCCGACCCGTCCCGCATCGCCGCCCACCGCCTGCCCCAGCCGGGGCCGGCGGCCTGGGGCCGCACCTACTGGCCGGGGTGAGACCGGCTTCTTCCGGTGCGCGGGGCCGTGCCCGTGTGCGGCTCCGCCACACACGGGCACGGTGACACGGCGCGGGGCGCCGATTTGAGTACGCCTACTCAGGCGCCCCGCCCTGCCGAGCCGCACGCTGGTGTCATGCTGTGGTCCGACCCCGAGAACGAACCGCCCGAAGAGCTGCGTGACATGCAGAACATGCTGCGGCGACTGAGCGTTCTCCTGGCCATGGCCATGGTGCTGGCGATGCTCGTGATCGGCGTGAGGTGATGCCGTCCGGCTCGGGTGACTAACCTGAGGCCATGACTGCTCAGCGCCGCAGGCGACTCGTGCTCGCCTCCCGGTCCCCCGCCCGGCTCGGACTGCTCCGCCAGGCCGGACTGGCCCCCGAGGTGATCGTCAGCGGGGTCGACGAGGACGCCGTCACCGCCCCCACACCCGCCGAACTGGCGCTCGCCCTGGCCGAGGCCAAGGCGTCCGTCGTCGCCGCGAGGCCCGAGGTCAAGGGCGCCCTGGTGATCGGCTGCGACTCGGTTCTGGAACTGGACGGCCAGGCCCTCGGCAAGCCGGCGGACACCGGGGAGGCCACCGCGCGCTGGAAGGCCATGCGGGGCCGCGCGGGCACCCTCCAGACCGGCCACTGCGTCTACGACACCCTCAGCGGCCGGTACACCTCCGCCACCGCCTCCACCGTCGTCCGCTTCGGTGACCCCACCGACGAGGAGGTCGCCGCCTACGTGGCCTCCGGCGAACCGCTGCACGTCGCCGGGGCGTTCACGCTGGACGGCCGCTCGGCCCCGTTCATCGACGGCATCGACGGCGACCACGGCAATGTGATCGGCATCAGCCTGCCCCTGGTACGCCGCCTGCTGGCCCAACTGGGCGTCGGCATCACGGAGCTGTGGGCGTCGCCGGAGGCGTGACCGGGGACGCGCCGACGCCCGCCGGGCCGCCGTCCTTGCCGGTGCCGTCAACGCCGTACGTGCCGCCGGTGCCGCCCTCGGGGGCGGTGCCGGCGGATTCGTCGTCCGCCCGGCCGTCGTACGACATCAGGAGCAGCACGATCAGCCCGAGTACGACCACCATGAACAGGAACGCGGTCCACCCGATCAGCCCCCAGGCGAAGGCGCCCAGCAGCCCGTGCACCACCGCGGCGCTGATCAGCAGCACCCTGCCGAAGCCGGCCGGTGCCCGGTCGCGCAGCGCGACCAGCAGGGCCACCAGGCCGCACAGGGCGAAGTAGAGCCCGAAGACGATCCCGCCGATCTTCGAGGACACCGACATCATGTGCGGGTCGAGACCCGCCAGCGACATGTCCTGCCGATCGACGACGACGCCCAGGAACCAGTTCACCGCCGCGATGCCGAGCGCCTCCGCGAAGAGCACAAGCGCCACGACCCACGCCACCGGTCTGCGCACCACCGGTCCCCACCCACTTTCGAGCACGACTGTGGTTACCCCGAGTGTGTTCGGGCCGACGCGAAGGCTACTAACGGGTAAACCTCGGTACAAGGGTTCCGGGGAGGGCAAAGAATCATTGGGCCATTCGTAGGGACTCCACAAAGAAACGGAGTGGGCCGCAGCACGCTCTCACAGAGACCTTGACCACACAGGGCGGCTAGGGTTTCCCGGAGGAGTCCTGCGTACCGAGGCGGGACAAGGGATTTCGCGGGTCGAGCGGGCCTCGTATCACGCTCCGTGTGGGCAAGCTCACCACTGGGGACGGGTCGTAGTGCCGTGTCGGCAGTCCCTAAACTCGGCTTGTTTCAAGGAGGGAGCCTCAATCGTGCGCAAGGTGCTCATCGCCAACCGTGGCGAAATCGCTGTCCGCGTGGCCCGGGCCTGCCGGGATGCCGGGATCGCGAGCGTTGCCGTCTACGCCGAACCGGACCGGGACGCTCTGCATGTCCGCGCCGCGGATGAGGCGTTCGCCCTGGGCGGTGACACTCCGGCCACCAGTTACCTCGACATGGACAAGGTCCTGAAGGCCGCGCGGGAGTCGGGTGCCGACGCCGTCCACCCGGGCTACGGCTTCCTCTCCGAGAACGCCGAATTCGCCCAGGCGGTGCTGGACGCGGGCCTCATCTGGATCGGCCCGCCGCCGCAGGCCATCCGCGACCTCGGTGACAAGGTCGCCGCCCGGCACATCGCGCAGCGCGCAGGTGCTCCGCTGGTCGCGGGTACGCCCGATCCGGTGAACGGTGCGGAGGAGGTCGTCGCCTTCGCCGAGCAGCACGGGCTGCCGATCGCCATCAAGGCCGCGTTCGGTGGTGGCGGGCGTGGGCTGAAGGTCGCCCGGACGCTGGAGGAAGTGCCGGAGCTGTACGACTCGGCCGTCCGTGAGGCCGTTGCCGCGTTCGGGCGGGGCGAGTGCTTCGTCGAGCGCTACCTGGACAAGCCGCGGCACGTGGAGACGCAGTGCCTGGCGGACCGTCACGGCAACGTGGTCGTCGTGTCCACGCGTGACTGCTCGCTTCAGCGCCGGCACCAGAAGCTGGTCGAGGAGGCTCCGGCGCCGTTCCTGTCGGAGGCCCAGGTCGCCGAGCTGTACTCCTCCTCCAAGGCCATCCTCAAGGAAGCCGGTTACGTCGGCGCGGGCACCGTGGAGTTCCTCGTCGGTCTCGACGGGACGATCTCGTTCCTCGAGGTCAACACGCGTCTGCAGGTGGAGCACCCGGTGACCGAGGAGGTCGCCGGCATCGACCTGGTGCGCGAGATGTTCCGCATCGCGGACGGTGAGGAGCTGGGGTACGACGACCCCGAGCTGCGGGGGCACTCCTTCGAGTTCCGCATCAACGGTGAGGACCCGGGCCGCAACTTCCTTCCCGCGCCCGGCACGGTCACGACGTTCGCCCCGCCGTCGGGTCCGGGTGTGCGGCTGGACGCGGGTGTCGAGTCCGGCTCGGTCATCGGTCCGGCGTGGGACTCACTGCTGGCCAAGCTGATCGTCACCGGTCGTACGCGTAAGGAGGCGCTGGAGCGGGCCGCCCGTGCCCTGGAGGAGTTCCAGGTCGAGGGCATGGCCACGGCGATCCCGTTCCACCGCGCGGTGGTGAGGGACCCGGCGTTCGCTCCCGAACTCACCGGTTCGGCGGATCCGTTCACGGTGCACACCCGGTGGATCGAGACGGAGTTCGTCAACGAGATCAAGCCGTTCGCTGCCGCCGTGGACGCGGAGGCCGAGGAGGACGCGGGCCGCGAGACGGTGGTCGTCGAGGTCGGCGGGAAGCGCCTCGAGGTCTCGCTGCCGGCGTCACTGGGGATGTCCCTGGCCCGTACGGGTCTGGCGGCGGGTGCCAAGCCGAAGCGGCGGGCGGCGAAGAAGTCCGGGCCGGTGGCTTCGGGCGACACCCTTGCCTCTCCGATGCAGGGCACGATCGTCAAGATCGCTGTGGAAGAGGGCCAGGAGGTCAAGGAGGGCGACCTGGTCGTCGTCCTGGAGGCCATGAAGATGGAGCAGCCCATCAACGCCCACCGGTCGGGCACGGTCAAGGGGCTGAGCGCGGAGGTGGGCGCGTCGGTGACGTCCGGCGCGGCGATCTGCGAGATCAAGGACTGACCCGCCCTCCCACCCGGCGGGCCGCATACGCACCCGCCGGGTAGGGGTGCGGGGCCGGGCGTGCCGGGTGCCGGCCGTCGGCCGTACGCCTGCGGCGCCACTGTCCGTTGGGTGGGGGTGCTGGAGCGCCTGTGGCCGGTAGGTGGGTCGGGGCCGGATCGGGGTACCCGTCCTCGCACTGGCGCGGAATCGGTTTCTCGGTGGGGCGAGGGCGTGGACGCGCCAGTCACTGCGGGCGGGCACCCCCGCCCCGTCCGCTTCCCGCCGCGGGCGACGGCCCCGGCCCACCCGGCATCCACACCGGGCGCCCTACGCGGCCAACACCTCTCGCCCCGATCTCGGCAGGCGGTCGTGCCACCCCACTGCCCTCACGGCAGGGGAGGTGCCGCTGGAGGGACACGGGCGAGCGTCACGACACCCCACAAGGCACCGGGCCCGGCGACCGACACGCCCCGCCCGCGCAGCGAACCCTCACCGCCTCCGCAGGTCCGCCACCCGCGCCGCCCGCTCGGCGCCCTGCCCAGGACCCTGCTCCGCCGCCGCTCCCAGCGCCACCGCCGCACGCAGTCCGGGCCCCTGCCGACGAGGACCGGGAAGCGGCACATCCCGGCGCTGGCGGGCCGACGGCGGGCCCTCACCCCCCGCGCCCGCGGAACCCCCCGGAGCCCCCGCCACAGCGATCTGCACACCCTGATCCGCAAGCGCCTGAAGCTCGGTCGCCGCACGGTCGTCGTGCGCGGGCGGCTCGTCCGTCACCAGCCGTGTGATCAGATCCGTCGGTACGGTCTGGAACATCGTGTCCGTACCGAGCTTCGTGTGGTCCGCGAGGACCACCACCTCCGCCGCGGCCTGCACCAGCGCCCGGTCGACGGACGCGGACAGCATGTTGGACGTGGAGAGCCCGCGCTCGGCGGTCAGACCGCTTCCGGAGAGGAAGGCCCTGGAGACCCGCAGGCCCTGCAGGGACTGTTCGGCCCCGCTGCCGACGAGGGCGTAGTTCGAACCGCGGAGCGTACCGCCGGTCATCACCACTTCCACCCGGTTGGCGTGGGCCAGGGCCTGGGCGACCAACAGGGAGTTGGTGACGACCGTCAGCCCGGGCACCCGGGCGAGCCGGCGGGCCAGCTCCTGCGTGGTGGTACCCGCACCGACCACAATGGCCTCGCCCTCTTCCACGAAGTTCGCGGCGAGGTCGGCGATGGCGGTCTTCTCGGCGGTCGCGAGATGAGATTTCTGCGGAAAACCGGACTCTCGCGTGAAACCGCCCGGAAGTACCGCACCGCCGTGCCGGCGGTCGAGGAGTCCTTCTGCCTCCAGCGCGCGCACGTCCCGCCGTACGGTCACTTCGGAGGTCTGGACGACGCGGGCGAGCTCACGGAGCGACACAGCCCCGTTCGCTCGCACCATTTCGAGGATCAATTGGCGACGTTCTGCAGCGAACACGAAACTGACAGTAACGCCGACGACCGTCTGCTTTCAGCAGTTTGCGCTGAATAGCAGAAGTTGTTCGCACCACCGCACCCCGAGTGGTATAGGACCCGTGCGTCAGCGGCGACACCCGTGACGACGGGGGTGCGTGGTTTCGGCCGTCAGGCCTCCCCGCCCGCCTTCCTCGTGTGCAACTGCCGTGCCACCTCGGCGATCGACCCCGACAGCGAGGGGTACACGGTGAAGGCTTTCGCGATCTGCTCGACGGTCAGATTGTTGTCGACCGCGATCGAGATGGGATGGATGAGTTCCGAGGCGCGCGGCGCCACGACCACGCCGCCCACCACGATACCGGTGCCCGGACGACAGAAGATCTTGACGAAGCCGTCGCGGATGCCCTGCATCTTCGCGCGAGGGTTGCGCAGCAGCGGCAGCTTGACCACCCGGGCGTCGATCTTGCCGGCGTCGACATCGGCCTGGGAGTACCCGACGGTGGCGATCTCGGGGTCGGTGAAGACGTTCGACGAGACGGTCTTGAGGTTCAGCGGCGCGACCGCGTCGCCCAGGAAGTGGTACATGGCGATACGGCCCTGCATCGCCGCTACCGAGGCGAGCGCGAAGACACCCGTGACGTCACCGGCGGCGTACACGCCGGGGGCCGTGGTCCGCGAGACCCTGTCGGTCCAGATGTGGCCCGAGTCCCGCAGCCTGACCCCGGCCTCCTCCAGGCCCATGCCCTCGGAGTTCGGAACGGCACCCACGGCCATCAGGCAGTGCGACCCGGTGATGACCCGTCCGTCGGCGAGGGCCACCTCCACCCGGTCCCCGACCCGCTTGGCGGACGCGGCGCGGGATCGTCCCATGACGTTCATGCCCCGGCGGCGGAAGACGTCCTCCAGCACGGCGGCCGCGTCCGGGTCCTCGCCCGGCAGCACCCGGTCGCGCGACGACACGAGTGTCACCTTCGACCCGAGCGCCTGGTAGGCACCGGCGAACTCGGCGCCCGTGACACCGGAGCCGACCACGATGAGCTCCTCGGGAAGCTCGTCCAGGTCGTACACCTGGGTCCAGTTCAGGATCCGCTCGCCGTCGGGCCGGGCATCGGGCAGCTCGCGCGGGTGACCACCGGTGGCGATCAGTACGGCGTCCGCGGTGAGCGTCTCCTCGCTCCCGTCGGCGGCGCGCACGACGACGCGGCGGGACCCGTCGAGCGCCTGCATGCCCTCCAGCCGGGCGCGCCCGCGCAGCACACGCGCTCCGGCACGGGTCACGGACGCGGCGATGTCGTGCGACTGGGCCAGGGCGAGCCGCTTCACACGCCGGTTGACCTTCCCCAGGTCCACACCCACCACCCGGGCGGCCTGCTCGATGTGCGGGGTGTCGTCGGCGACGATGATGCCCAGTTCCTCGTACGAGGAGTCGAAGGTGGTCATCACCTCGGCCGTGGCGATCAGAGTCTTGGACGGCACGCAGTCGGTGAGCACCGACGCCCCGCCCAGGCCGTCGGCATCGACGACGGTCACCTCCGCGCCGAGCTGCGCGGCGACCAGCGCCGCCTCATATCCGCCGGGTCCGCCACCGATGATCACGATCCGAGTCACGTACTCCATTGTCCCGCACACTTCACCGTGCGACCGCCCGGGGCCCGGGGCCGTGGCCCCGCTGTTACCGGAAGTGGCGTCCGTGACGCCTGCCGTACCCTTCCCCCATGTCGCTCTACGCCGCGTACGCCGGCAACCTCGACGCGCGGTTGATGTCCCGCCGCGCCCCCCACTCGCCGCTGCGCGCCACCGGCTGGCTGAACGAGTGGCGGCTCACGTTCGGGGGTGAGCGGACGGGCGGGGAGGGTTCGCTGGCGACCCTCGTCGAGGATCCGATCTCGCAGGTCTTCGTGGCCCTCTACGAGATCGCCCCGATGGACGAGGAGTCGCTGGACCGCTGGGAGGGGGCCGGCGGCCTGGACCTCTACCGCCGCACCCGGGTCCGCGTGCACACCCTGGAAGGCGAGGAGCGGGCCTGGACCTACGTCCTCAACGGTTACGAGGGCGGCCTTCCCTCGGCCCGCTATCTGGGGCAGATCGCCGACGCGGCCGAGTCCGCGGGCGCGCCCCACGACTATGTGATGGAACTGCGCAAACGTCCCTGCTGAGGACCTGTTCGCCGGAAACGACAGGACAACGATCGCCAACCCGTCGCCTTCCACATCTACGCGCGTAGGCGAATACCGGCTACCCTCAACGGCGTGAACGCTTCTCTTCTTCCGGACGACATCCAGGGCGACCCCTACGCCGCAGCCGACGCCGACGCCGCGCGCCTGCGCGAACTCACGGGCGCCGAGACCCACGACGTCGCCCTCGTGATGGGCTCCGGCTGGGCCCCGGCCGTGGACGCCCTCGGCACGCCCGAGGCCGAGCACCTGGTCACCGAGCTGCCCGGCTTCCCGCCGCCGGCGGTCGAGGGCCACGGAGGCAAGATCCGCTCGTACCGCATCGGCGCGAAGCGCGCGCTGGTCTTCCTGGGCCGTACGCACTACTACGAGGGCCGGGGCGTCGCGGCTGTCGCCCACGGCGTCCGTACGGCGGTGGCCGCGGGCGCCAAGACGATCGTCCTGACCAACGGCTGCGGCGGCCTGCGCGCAGGCATGCGCCCCGGCCAGCCGGTCCTGATCAGCGACCACATCAACCTCACGGCCACGTCGCCCATCGTCGGCGCGAACTTCGTCGACCTCACCGATCTGTACTCGCCGCGGCTGCGGGCGCTGTGCAAGGAGATCGACGCGAGCCTGGAGGAGGGGGTCTACGCCCAGTTCACCGGGCCGCACTACGAGACCCCGGCGGAGATCCGGATGGCCCGGGTGATCGGGGCGGACCTGGTCGGCATGTCGACGGTTCTCGAGGCGATCGCCGCGCGGGAGGCGGGTGCGGAGGTGCTGGGGATCTCGCTGGTCACCAACCTCGCCGCCGGTATGACCGGCGAGCCCCTCAACCACGAGGAAGTCCTTCAGGCGGGCCGGGACTCCGCTACGCGCATGGGTTCGCTGCTGGCACAGGTGCTCGGGCGCCTGTAGGCGCGGGGTGGGGGGTCCGGCGGCGGCTCGCGAGACCCCGCCGCACCCACGCGACGCAGCCCCGGCGGAGCGTCACCGCATGACACCCTGACAGACCACGACCGAGAGAGGCCGACCGAACCGTGGAAGACGACGCCCTCATCGCACAGGCCCAGGCATGGCTCGCCGAGGACCCCGACCCGGACACCCGCGAGGAACTCGCCCGCCTCATCGACGCCGGCGACCACGCCGAGCTCAGCGCACGCTTCGCCGGCACCCTCCAGTTCGGCACCGCCGGCCTCCGGGGCGAACTCGGCGCGGGCCCGATGCGCATGAACCGCTCCGTGGTCATCCGCGCCGCCGCCGGCCTCGCCGCGTACCTCAGGAAGCGGGGGACCACCCCCCACGGGGGCGACACGGCCGGCCTCGTCGTCATCGGCTACGACGCCCGCCACAAGTCACAGACGTTCGCCCTCGACACGGCAGCCGTCATGACCGGCGCCGGCCTCAGGGCAGCCGTACTGAACCGCCCCCTCCCCACCCCCGTCCTCGCCTTCGCCATCAGGCACCTCGGCGCGGTCGCCGGCGTGGAGGTCACCGCCAGCCACAACCCGCCCCGGGACAACGGCTACAAGGTGTACCTCGGCGACGGCTCCCAGATCGTCCCCCCGGCCGACGCGGAGATCGCCGCCGAGATCGCCGCCGTGGCCTCCCTCACCACCGTCCCCCGCCCCACCGATGGCTGGGAGACCCTCGACGACACGGTCCTCGACGCGTACCTCGCCCGCACGGACGCGGTCCTGGCCAAGGACTCCCCCCGCACGGCCCGCACCGTCTACACGGCGATGCACGGCGTCGGCAAGGACGTCCTCCTCGCCGCCTTCGAGCGGGCGGGCTTCCCCGCCCCCGCCCTCGTCGCCGAGCAGGCCGAGCCCGACCCGGAGTTCCCGACCGTCGCGTTCCCCAACCCGGAGGAGCCCGGCGCGATGGACCTCGCCTTCGCGAAGGCCCGGGAGACGGACCCGGATCTGGTCATCGCCAACGACCCCGACGCCGACCGCTGCGCCGCCGCCGTCAAGGACGGCACGGACTGGCGCATGCTGCGCGGCGACGAGGTCGGCGCACTGCTCGCCGCCCACCTGGTCCGCCGCGGAGCGACCGGCACGTTCGCGGAGTCGATCGTCTCGTCGAGCCTCCTCGGCCGTATCGCCGAGAAGGCCGGCCTGCCGTACGAGGAGACCCTGACCGGCTTCAAGTGGATCGCCAGGGTCGAGGGCCTGCGCTACGGCTACGAGGAGGCGCTCGGCTACTGCGTCGACCCGGACGGCGTACGCGACAAGGACGGCATCACGGCGGCGCTGCTGCTCACGGAACTGGCCTCCGAGCTCAAGTCGGAGGGCCGCACGGTGCTCGACCTGCTCGACGACCTCGCCGTCGAGCACGGCCTGCACGCCACCGACCAGCTCTCGGTCCGCGTACGGGACCTCGACGTCATCGCGTCCGCGATGCGCCGCCTGCGCGAGAAGCCGCCCACGCGGCTGGCCGGCCTGCGCATCACCAGGGCCGAGGACCTGACCGAGGGCACGGAGCAGCTCCCGCCCACCGACGGCCTCCGCTACACCCTGGACGGCGCGAGGGTCGTCGTCCGCCCGAGCGGCACGGAACCGAAGCTGAAGTGCTACCTGGAGGTGGTCGTCCCGGTCGCGGCGAAGACCGGCCTCCCCGAGGCGCGCACCAGCGCGACCGCCCTCCTCGCAGAGATCAAGCGGGACCTGTCCCAGGCAGCCGGCATCTGAGGAGACTCACGCGGGGCGAGCCACTCGCCCCGCGTGAGTCACCCGACGCCCGTCACTCCCCGTCCCTCACCCCGCAGCCAGCAGAACCGCCAGCAGCACGGCCCCCGCCACGGCCGGCGCCGCGATCTCATAGGCCCACCGCACGGTCACCTCGCCCTGCGCCGCGTCGGCCCCCTGCCGCCGCTCGTGCAGCTCACGCATCTCGGCCATGGTCCGGTCGCTCTCGGCCTGCTTCGGCGCCTCGGACCCGGCTCCCGGAACGAGCCCGCGGCCGCCGCCCCGGCCCTCGCGCGCGGCGCGAGCCGCCTGCGCGGCGGCCCGGGTTTCGTGCCGGGCCGCCTTGCTACGGGCCCGCAGGGAGACCGGAAGCGCCCACAGCTGGTACTTCGTGCCGGCTTCGTCGACGACCTCGTTGGAGAACCCGGACCGCAGCGTGGCGACCTTCCCCCAGGGCAGCACGATCACGCGGAACGGGTTGCGGACGCGCAGCCGGTCCTCGTTGACGTAGACGGCGGGGCGCAGGGTGTAGGCGACGATCAACGGCACGAGGAGGAGCATCGTGGCGAGGGCGAACCACGGGGTGCGGCCCTCTCCGGCGACCACCGCGTCGATGCCGAGCCAGCCGATGATGGCGAGCAGCAGCGCACCGCCGACGAGTCCGGCGGGCGAGCGGTAGATCCGGTCCTGGTACTGGGGCGCCGCGGGACCGGAAGGCTTCGTGGGCTCCGGGCCGGGCGGCTGGGGGTCGGGCGTCGTCATGCTCCCGATTCTGCACGACACCGCGGCGGACCTCGTACGCGGCGGAAGCCACGCGCAGCGAGCGAGCGCGAGCCGTACGAGATACACCTCGGGGCTGTACAGCCGCTACGCGCGTAGATATGCTCGTCTGGTGACCATGCCCACCACTGCACCACACGCTCTGAGCGACGTCACCGCGTCCGACAGCACACTGCGCCGCTTCCTCCACGGGCTGCCCGGCGTCGACGCGGTCGGCCTGGAGGCGCGCGCCGCCTCGCTCGGCACCCGCTCGATCAAGACGACCGCGAAGGCGTACGCCATCGACCTCGCCATCTCGATGGTCGACCTGACGACGCTGGAAGGCGCGGACACCCCGGGCAAGGTCCGGGCGCTCGGCGCGAAGGCGGTCCGCCCCGACCCGACCGACCGCACGGCGCCCGCCACGGCCGCGGTCTGCGTCTACCCCGACATGGTGGCCACGGCGAGGGAGGCGGTGGCCGGCTCGGACGTCAAGGTCGCGTCCGTCGCCACCGCGTTCCCGGCCGGCCGCGCCCCGATCGCCGTGAAGCTGGCGGACGTCCGCGAGGCCGTCGCCGCCGGTGCGGACGAGATCGACATGGTCATCGACCGCGGGGCGTTCCTCGCGGGGAACTACAGGAAGGTGTACGACGAGATCACCGCCGTGAAGGAGGCCTGCGGCGCGAGCGCGCGCCTGAAGGTCATCTTCGAGACGGGCGAGCTGTCAACGTACGACAACATCCGCCGGGCGAGCTGGCTCGGCATGCTGGCCGGGGCGGACTTCATCAAGACCTCGACCGGCAAGGTCGCCGTCAACGCGACTCCCGCGAACACCCTCCTCATGCTGGAGGCGGTCCGCGACTTCCGCGCCCAGACCGGCGTCCAGATCGGCGTGAAGCCGGCCGGCGGCATCCGCACGACCAAGGACGCCATCAAGTTCCTGGTCCTGGTCAACGAGACCGTGGGCGAGGACTGGCTGGACAACCACTGGTTCCGCTTCGGCGCCTCCTCGCTGCTGAACGACCTGTTGATGCAGCGGCAGAAGCTGGCCACCGGCCGCTACTCCGGCCCTGACTACGTGACGGTGGACTGAGACCCTCATGACCATGGAAAAGCGGACATCCGCATTCGAGTACGCACCGGCGCCCGAGTCCCGCTCGGTCGTCGACATCGCCCCGTCGTACGGCCTGTTCATCGACGGCGAGTTCACCGAGGCCGCCGACGGCAAGGTCTTCAAGAGCGTCTCCCCCTCCACCGAGGAGGTCCTCTCCGAGGTCGCCGAGGCCGGCGAGGCGGACGTCGACCGCGCGGTGAAGGCCGCCCGCAAGGCGTTCGAGAAGTGGTCGGCGCTCCCGGGTTCCGAGCGCGCGAAGTACCTGTTCCGCATCGCCCGGATCATCCAGGAGCGCAGCCGCGAGCTCGCCGTCCTGGAGACCCTCGACAACGGCAAGCCGATCAAGGAGACCCGCGACGCGGACCTCCCCCTGGTCGCCGCGCACTTCTTCTACTACGCGGGCTGGGCCGACAAGCTCGACCACGCCGGCTACGGCGCGAACCCGCGTCCCCTGGGCGTGGCCGGCCAGGTCATCCCCTGGAACTTCCCCCTACTCATGCTGGCGTGGAAGATCGCCCCGGCCCTCGCGACCGGCAACACGGTCGTCCTGAAGCCCGCCGAGACGACCCCCCTCTCCGCCCTGTTCTTCGCGGACATCTGCCGCCAGGCGGGCCTCCCCAGGGGCGTCGTCAACATCCTCACGGGCGACGGCCGCACCGGCGCCGCACTGACCGCCCACCCCGACGTGAACAAGGTCGCCTTCACCGGCTCGACCGCCGTCGGCAAGCAGATCGCGCGCACGGTCGCGGGCACCCGCAAGAAGCTGACGCTCGAACTCGGCGGCAAGGGCGCCAACATCGTCTTCGACGACGCCCCGATCGACCAGGCCGTCGAGGGCATCGTCAACGGCATCTTCTTCAACCAGGGCCAGGTCTGCTGCGCGGGCAGCCGCCTGCTGGTCCAGGAGTCGATCCACGACGAACTCCTCGGCTCCCTCAAGCGGCGCCTCACCACCCTCCGCCTCGGCGACCCGCTGGACAAGAACACCGACATCGGCGCGATCAACTCCGCCGAGCAGCTGGCGCGGATCACCGCGCTTGCCGACCAGGGCGAGGCGGAGGGCGCCGAGCGCTGGTCCCCGGCCTGCGAACTCCCGGAGAACGGCTACTGGTTCGCCCCGACGCTGTTCACGAAGGTCACCCAGGCGCACACGGTCGCCCGCGACGAGATCTTCGGCCCGGTGCTGTCGGTCCTGACCTTCCGCACTCCCGACGAGGCGGTCGCCAAGGCCAACAACACCCCGTACGGCCTGTCGGCCGGCATCTGGACGGAGAAGGGTTCGCGCATCCTGGCGGTCGCGAACAAGCTCCGCGCGGGCGTGATCTGGTCCAACACGTTCAACAAGTTCGACCCGACCTCGCCGTTCGGCGGATACAAGGAGTCGGGCTTCGGCCGCGAGGGCGGCCGCCACGGCCTGGAGGCGTACCTCGATGTCTGAGAAGTCCGAGCAGCGGCTGAGCGTCTTCAAGACCTACAAGCTGTACGTCGGCGGGAAGTTCCCGCGTTCCGAGAGCGGCCGGGTGTACGAGGTGACAGACGCGAAGGGCAAGTGGCTGGCCAACGCCCCGCTCTCCTCCCGCAAGGACGCCCGTGACGCGGTGGTCGCCGCGCGCAAGGCGTTCGGCGGCTGGTCCGGCGCGACGGCGTACAACCGCGGCCAGATCCTCTACCGCGTGGCGGAGATGCTGGAGGGCCGCAGGGACCAGTACGTCCGTGAGGTCGCCGAGGCCGAGGGCCTGTCGAAGTCGAAGGCCGGTGACCAGGTGGACGCGGCGATCGACCGCTGGGTCTGGTACGCGGGCTGGACCGACAAAATCGCCCAGGTGATCGGCGGCGGCAACCCGGTCGCGGGCCCCTTCTTCAACCTCTCCTCCCCCGAACCGACGGGCGTGGTCGTCGTACTGGCCCCGCAGGAGTCGTCCTTCTTGGGCCTGGTCTCGGTGGTCGCCCCGGTCATCGCCACCGGCAACACGGCGGTCGTGATCGCGAGTGAGAGGTCCCCGCTCCCGGCCCTCTCCCTCGGCGAGGTGCTGGCCACCTCCGACCTCCCCGGCGGCGTGGTCAACATCCTCTCCGGCCGTACGGCGGAGATCGCCGCCCCGCTCGCCGCGCACCAGGACGTCAACGCGATCGACCTCGCGGGCGCCGACGAGGTACTGGCGAAGGAGCTGGAGATCGCCGCCGCCGACAACCTCAAGCGCGTCCTGCGTCCACAGCCTGTGGACAACTGGTCGGCGACTCCCGGTACGGACCGCATGACGGCCTTCCTGGAGACCAAGACGGTCTGGCATCCCACGGGTTCACTGGGCGCCTCGGGCTCCGCGTACTGACGCGTCACCGCGACGACACCCGCCCGCAGCCGGAGCGGGGGGGGGGGGGGGGGGGGGGGGGGGGGGGGGGGGGTGAGGGGGGGGGGGGGGGGGGTTGCTCTCTCTCCCTCGTCTGCCTTGCCTCTCCCCCGACGGCCTGC
>NZ_JBVIIM010000026.1:0-116240 GCF_055569765.1 Streptomyces sp. NPDC031365
TCGACAGCGAGAAGTACCAGCTCCGCACCCGCGACTGGGAAACGGCCGAGAAGGAAGGGCGGACCATCACCCCCCTCATCACGAAACTCAACACCGTCCGCCGGGACAATCCCGCGCTGCGGCAACTGCGCGACCTCCACTTCCACCAGGCCGACCAGGAGGCGGTCATCGCGTACTCGAAACGGAAGGGTTCGAACACCGTTCTGGTGGTCGCCAACCTCGACCCCCACCACACCCAGGAGGCCACGGTCTCGTTGGACATGCCGCGACTCGGCCTGCACTGGCACGAGTCGGTGCCGATGCGCGACGAGCTCACCGGCGAGGTCTATTCATGGGGCAGGGCCAACTATGTGCGTCTTGGCCCGGGCGGGGCGCATGTGCTCGTCGTCGGTCAGGGGTCCGGGAACGGGCTCTCCGATGAGCACAGCGGGGTTCTGCGACCGTCCACCCAGCAGATCGGAGGGTCAGCCACCACATGATCGTCAACGAACCCGTCCCGGACACCTTCGAGGACACTCCCGCAAAGGACCGGGACCCGGACTGGTTCAAACGTGCCGTCTTCTACGAGGTCCTCGTCCGCTCCTTCCAGGACAGCGACGGTGACGGCATCGGCGACCTGAAGGGTCTGACCGCCAAACTCGACTATCTGCAGTGGCTGGGTGTCGACTGCCTGTGGCTGCCGCCGTTCTTCAAGTCCCCCCTGCGCGACGGCGGTTACGACGTCGCCGACTACACCGCCGTGCTGCCCGAGTTCGGCGACCTCGCCGACTTCGTGGAGTTCGTCGACTCCGCGCACCAGCGCGGCATGCGCGTGATCATCGACTTCGTCATGAACCACACCAGCGACCAGCATCCGTGGTTCCAGGAGTCGAGGAAGGATCCCGAGGGACCGTACGGCGACTACTACGTGTGGGCCGACGACGACAAGCAGTTCCAGGACGCGCGGATCATCTTCGTCGACACCGAGGCCTCCAACTGGACGTACGACCCCGTACGCAAGCAGTACTACTGGCACCGCTTCTTCTCGCACCAGCCGGATCTGAACTACGAGAACCCGGCGGTCCAGGAGGAGATGATCTCCGCGCTGAAGTTCTGGCTGGACCTGGGCATCGACGGGTTCCGGCTGGACGCGGTGCCGTATCTGTACCAGCGGGAGGGGACGAACTGCGAGAACCTCCCGGAGACACACGCGTTCCTGAAGCGGGTGCGCAAGGAGATCGACACGCAGTACCCGGACACGGTGGTGCTGGCCGAGGCGAACCAGTGGCCGGAGGACGTCGTCGACTACTTCGGCGACTACTCCGCCGGCGGCGACGAGTGCCACATGGCGTTCCACTTCCCGGTCATGCCCCGCATCTTCATGGCCGTGCGGCGCGAATCGCGCTACCCCGTCTCCGAGATCCTCGCCAAGACCCCGGCCATCCCCTCGGGCTGCCAGTGGGGCATCTTCCTGCGCAACCACGACGAGCTGACCCTGGAGATGGTCACCGACGACGAACGCGACTACATGTGGGCGGAGTACGCCAAGGACCCCCGTATGCGCGCCAACATCGGCATCCGCCGCCGTCTGGCCCCCCTGCTGGACAACGACCGCAACCAGATCGAGCTCTTCAACGCCCTGCTGCTCTCACTGCCGGGCTCGCCGATCATCTACTACGGCGACGAGATCGGCATGGGCGACAACATCTGGCTCGGCGACCGCGACGCGGTGCGCACACCGATGCAGTGGACCCCCGACCGCAACGCCGGCTTCTCCTCCTCCGACCCGGGCCGGCTCTTCCTGCCCACGATCATGGACCCCGTCTACGGCTACCAGGTCACCAACGTCGAGGCGTCCATGGCGTCCCCGTCCTCGCTGCTGCACTGGACCCGCCGGATGATCGAGATCCGCAAACAGAACCATGCCTTCGGTCTCGGCTCCTACACCGAGCTGCCGTCCTCCAACCCGGCCGTCCTCGCCTTCCTGCGCGAGCACGAGGACGACCTGGTGCTCTGCGTGAACAACTTCTCACGCTTCGCACAGCCCACCGAGCTGGATCTCAGTGCCTTCGAGGGACGGCACCCGGTCGAGCTGTTCGGCGGGGTGCGGTTCCCGGCCATCGGCGAACTGCCCTACCTGCTGACCCTCGGGGGACACGGCTTCTACTGGTTCCGGCTACGACACAACGAGACGCGAGAGCACGGTGAGTAGCGACAGGGTTACGCCATTCAGGTGAACGGGGTCCGAGCCGCATCCGCCGGTGAGGCCTCCTCCGGCCGCCATCGGGGCGGGACGGTTTCCTCCGTCCCGCCCTGGGCACCCTTCTCGCAACCCGACGCTCCTCCGCACCCGACGCGGAAAGGACGCGACGCCATGTCGGAAGCCGTCACACGCACCGTCACGACCCCGCCCGGCCTCCTTGCGTCACTGGATCCGCTGCTGCGGGAGTGGCTGCCGCGGCAGCGCTGGTTCGCGGGCAAGGGCCGCCCGGTCAGCGGGTTCGCCCTGGTCGCGGCCACCGAGCTGCTGCCGCCCACCGCCAAGCTGGGCCTGTACCACCTGCTGGTGCGCGCCCACCAGCCCCTCCAGGCCGGACATGCCGGCCACGATCAGCCCGGTGACTGCTACCAGCTGTTCATAGGCGTGCGCGAGGCGCTGCCGCCCCGGCTCGCGCCCGCGCTGATCGGTCATGTGACGCGGGGCCCGCTGGCCGGACGGACGGTCTACGAGGCCCTGCACGACACCCGGCCCGCCGAGCTGCTCCTGGAAGCCCTGCGCACCCAGGCCCGGATCGGCGGGCTTCGCTTCGAACGGGACCCGAGCCAGGAGATCCGCCCCGGTCTGATGCCGCGTCTGATGACGGCCGAGCAGTCGAACTCTTCGGTCGTCTACGGAGACACCTTCATTCTCAAGCTGTTGCGCCGGATCCTGCCCGGGGTCAACCCCGACCTCGAGCTCCCGCTGGCGCTGGCCCGCGAGGGCTGCCCCCGGGTGCCCCCGCCGACAGCCTGGCTGGTCACCGACCCCGAGGACGCACCCGCGCCGCCCCCGGCGGTCGAACCGTACGTCCTGGGGGTGCTCCAGCCGTTCGTACAGGGCGCGACGGACGGCTGGGAGCTGGCCCTGCGGGAGCTGGCCAAGGGCGAGGACTTCGCCGCCGAGGCGCGGGCCCTCGGGCGTGCCACGGCCGAGGTGCACACCGCCCTGGCCCGCGCCCTGCCGACCGTCACCCTGGGCCACACCCAGCTGCGCTCCATGGTCGACGGCATGACCGAGCGACTCGACGCGGCCGTGCACGCGGTGCCGGCGCTGCGGCCGCACGCGGACGGGCTGCGCTCCGCGTACACGGCGCTGGACGATCTGGCCGCCGGGGGCCGCACCTGGACCGCCCAGCGGGTGCACGGCGATCTGCACCTGGGGCAGTGTCTGCGGTCCCCGGCGGGAGAGTGGTCGCTGATCGACTTCGAGGGGGAACCGGCCCGTCCGCTGACGGAGCGGCGGATGCCGCAGCCGGCGGTGCGGGACGTCGCCGGCATGCTGCGGTCCTTCGACTACGCGGCCCGGTCCGTGGACCCGCCGCAGCCGGACTGGGCCGCGCACTGCCGGGCGGCGTACTGCTCCGGGTACGCGGAGGCATCGGGCCGCGATCCGCGCACCGAGCCGGTGCTGCTGCGCGCGTACGAGACGGACAAGGCGGTCTACGAAGCGGTCTACGAGGCCCGGCACCGTCCCGACTGGCTCCCCGTACCGCTGGCCGCCGTGCACCGGCTCGCCTCGTCCGACCGGATCTGACCCGACCCGCCCCGACCTGTGCCCAGGAGGCCTCGCCCGTGACCCCCCGCCCCACGTCCAGCGGTCCGCATCCGGAGCAGCCGGCCGAGCAGCGGCGCACCGAGCCACCGGCGCCCGCGCGGAAGGAGGCAGCCGTGAAGAAGGCCAGTGCGAAGAAGACCCCTGCGAGGAAGACCGCCGCCGCGGTGAAGGCCACGGCCGCGAAGGCGGCGACCGAGAAGAAGGCGGCGAAGAAGACCCCGGGGAAGGCGGCGGCAGGCAAGGCGGCAGGGGCCGCGGGGAAGGCCGCGGGGAAGGCGGCGGCGAAGAAGACCCCGGCCAAGAAGGGCGCGCCGAAGAAGAAGGCCGAGCAGGACACCACCGCACCGCGGTACGTCCCGCAGGACACCACCGCCCCGCAGTCCGTCGCGCAGCCCGGCCCTCCCGAGAGGGAGATCGCCGTCTCCCCCGCCGTGGACGCCGGCGACCGGGACCGGCTGCTGAGCGGTACGCATCATGCCCCGCACTCCGTGCTCGGCGCGCACCCGGTGCCCGGCGGAGTCGCCTTCCGGGCGTTCCGGCCCTACGCCCTGGCGGTGACCGTCGTCTCCGGGGGCCTGAACGTCGAGCTGCACGACGACGGGGACGGCTTCTTCTCGGGACTGCTGCCGCTGCGCGAGGTCCCGGCGTACCGGCTGCTGGTGGCGTACGAAGGGGCGGTGCACGAGACGGAGGACGCGTACCGCTTCCTGCCGACCATCGGCGAGCTCGATCTGCACCTGATCGGCGAGGGCCGGCACGAGGAACTGTGGACGGTGCTGGGCGCGCACCCGATGACCCACCAGGGCGTCACCGGCACCCGCTTCTCGGTGTGGGCGCCGAACGCGCGCGCGGTGCGGGTGGCAGGCACCTTCAACTTCTGGGACGGCAGCGGCTTCCCCATGCGGTCACTGGGCGGCACCGGGGTGTGGGAGCTGTTCGTGCCGGGGGTCGGCGAGGGCGAGCTGTACAAGTTCGAGATCACCCGCCCCGACGGCTCGAAGACGCTGCGCGCCGATCCGCTGGCCCGCCGTACGGAGGTGCCGCCGGCGACGTCGTCGATCATCACGTCCTCGGCGTACGAGTGGGGTGACGCGGAGTGGCTGGAGCGCCGGGCGGAGGTGTCCGCGCACCGGGCGCCGTTCTCCGTCTACGAGGTGCACCTGGCGTCCTGGCGTCCCGGCCTGACCTATCGCGGGCTCGCCGATCAGCTCCCGGCGTACGTGAAGGACCTCGGTTTCACCCACGTCGAGCTGATGCCGGTGGCCGAGCATCCCTTCGGCGGCTCCTGGGGCTACCAGGTCACCGGGTTCTACGCGCCCACGGCCCGCCTCGGCTCCCCCGACGACTTCCGGTACCTGGTCGACGCCCTGCACCGGGCCGGGATCGGCGTACTCATGGACTGGGTGCCTGCGCACTTCCCGCGCGACGAGTGGGCACTGGCCGAGTTCGACGGTCGGCCGCTGTACGAGCACGAGGATCCGCTGCGGGCGGCCCACCCCGACTGGGGGACCCTGGAGTTCGACTTCGGACGGCGCGAGGTGCGCAACTTCCTGGTCGCCAACGCCCTGTACTGGTGCGAGGAGTTCCACATCGACGGGCTGCGGGTGGACGCGGTCGCCTCGATGCTCTACCTCGACTACTCGCGCGAGCCCGGCCAGTGGACGCCGAACGAGCACGGCGGCCGGGAGAACCTGGACGCGGTGGCGTTCCTTCAGGAGATGAACGCGACCCTGTACCGCAGGGTGCCGGGGGTCGTGACGATCGCGGAGGAGTCCACCGCCTGGGACGGCGTCACCCGGGCCACCCACCACAAGGGTCCGAGCGGCTTCGGCGGGCTGGGCTTCGGTCTGAAGTGGAACATGGGCTGGATGCACGACTCGCTCGCGTACATGAGCCACGAACCGGTCCACCGGCGGTACCACCACGGTGAGATGACGTTCTCGATGGTGTACGCGTACAGCGAGAACTACGTGCTGCCGATCTCGCACGACGAGGTGGTGCACGGCAAGGGGTCGCTGGTGTCGAAGATGCCCGGCGACTGGTGGCAGCAACGTGCCCACCTGCGTGCCTATCTGGGCTTCATGTGGGCCCACCCGGGCAAGCAGCTCCTCTTCATGGGACAGGAGTTCGCGCAGGGCGCGGAGTGGTCGGAGGCGCACGGCCCGGACTGGTGGCTCCTTGACCCGCACTACGGCGCGGAGGCCGACCACCGTGGGGTGCGCGATCTGGTCCGCGACCTCAACTCCGTCTACGGGCACACCCCGGCGCTGTGGCGGGGCGACACCGAGCCGTCCGGTTTCCGGTGGGTCACCGGGGACGCCGCCGAGGACAACGTGTTCGCCTTCCTGCGCTACGACTCCGACGGCACCCCGCTGCTCGCGGTGTCGCACTTCGCGCCGGTGGTCCGCCACGACTACCGGATCGGGGTCCCCGACGACGTGCCCGCCTGGCACGAGGCCCTGAACACCGACACCGGCCGCTACGGCGGCGGTGACATCACGAACCCCGACCCGGTCAAGCCGGAACCAAAGGGCTGGCACGGCTACCCGGCAAGCATCCGACTGACCCTGCCACCCCTGGCGACGGTGTGGCTGCGCCCGGCCTAGCTACAGTGACCCGATGGGGAACGACCGACGTGTCCGCCGCCTCGTGGTGGACGGGACCGTCCGGTACTGGACGGTCCGGCAGCGGGTGAGACCCGACTACGCCGACTGCCGGCTGACCCTCTCCCTTTTCACGTAGGGGTCGGCGCAGAACGGTCGGCGCCGGTTGTCCCTGGTCTTCCCCCGAGCCGGCACAGAATCGCTTCGACCTCGTACGTCGAGGCCGGCACGGTGCTGCGTCTCCCCGATCAGGCCTGGCTCAACCTCTACGAGCCCGGTGCGGTTCGACGCCTGCTCGACGCCGCGGCGCCTGCTCCGGAGGTCCCGTCATCGCCGCGGAATCCCGAGGTGGACGGCTGATCCTGCTTCACCGCGGTGGTGGACCACGCCGACTCCGGTACTTGATCCTGGGGTGGGTCGCGAAGAGCTGACGGATGGGGCGCGGGAGCGGGTGACCGCTCCGTTGCCGGGGCCGAGGGGCGGGACCGCCCGTCGCGGGACCCACGCCCAGCTTCGCTCACGCGGGAGGGACGCCCGTCACGTCGGCTCCACCTCCGCCTCGCGGCTGACCACGCCGGCCCCGGCCGGCGGCGCCGGCGCGGCGCCGCCGGTTGCCCGCGGTCCGATCCGGACGGCCGGCCCCGCCCCGGCGCTCAGTTCATGGCCTCGGCCAGCGGCTTCGGCAGCGGCCCGGTGTGCAGGACGCCGAGGCGCTGGGTGGCGCGGGTGAGTGCCACGTACAGGTCGCTGGTGCCGTAACGGCCCGGTTCGACCACGAGGACCGAGTCGAACTCCAGCCCCTTGGCCTGACGCGGGTCGAGCAGCACGACGCCGTGCGTCAGATCCGGTTCGGCGCCGGCCCTCACCCCCTCCAGCCGGGCGGCCAGCGCGCGGTGCAGTTCGCGCGGGGCGATGACGGCGAGGCGGCCCTCGGCGGGGGTGAGTTCGGCGACGGCCCCGGCGACGGCACCGGGCAGGTCGTCGGTGGCGCGGGCCCAGGGACGTACGCCCGTGGAGCGCACGGAGCCGGGCGGCTCGAAACCGGGGTGCTCGGCGCGGACGACCGCGGCGGCCACGTCCATGATCTCGGCCGGGGTGCGGTAGTTGACGGCCAGCCGGGTGTGCTCCCAGCGGTCCTCGACATAGCGGGTGAGGATGTCCGCCCAGGCGCCGACACCGCCCGCCTCCGACGTCTGCGCCGGGTCGCCGACCAGGGTCATCGAACGGGTCGGGCTGCGCCGCATCAGCAGCCGCCACGCCATCGGGGACAGTTCCTGCGCCTCGTCGACGATGATGTGCCCGAACGCCCAGGTGCGGTCGGCGGCGGCGCGTTCGGCGGCGCTGCGGTGGTCGTCCTCCTCGTGCCGCTCGGCGAAGCGTTCGGCGTCGATGATGTCGTGCGCGGAGAGCACCTCGGAGGAGTCCGGGTCGTCGTCCTCCTTGTCCTCGAACTCGAAGGTGCGCGAGGCGTAGGAGACGTCCAGGACGCCCTGGGCGAAGGCGACCTGCGTCTGACGCTCCCGCTCGGCGCGCTCGCGGGCGAGCCGGTCGTCCTCGCCGAGGAGCTCCGCGGCCTCGTCGAGCAGGGGCACGTCGGAGACGGTCCAGTGCCGGGTGACGGGGCGGCGGACCGTGGCGGCGTCCTCGTCGGAGAGGTAGCCCTCGGGGGCGGCGAGGAATTCGGCGACCAGGCGCTGCGGGGTGACACGGGGCCACAGTTGGTCGATGGCGGACCAGACCTCGGGGTTGTCGGCGAGTTCGTCGCGGATCTGGGTGATGTCACTGGGGTCGAGCAGATTGCCGCCGTCGTAGGGGTCGGTGCCGATGCGTTCGGCGACCATGTCGGTGAGCGCGTTGAGGATGTGGCCCTCGAAGTGCTCCCGGGCCACGTTGTGCGGCAGCCTCGCGGCACGGGTGCGTTCGCGGGCGACGTTCACCAGGCCGTCGTCGAGCATGAGGATCTCGCGGTCGTGCTCGATCGTGATCACCGGGTCGGGCAGTGTCTGCCGGTCGCGTACGACGTCGGCGAGGACGTCGGCCATCGCCGCCCGCCCCTTGACGGCGGCGGCCCCGGGGGTGTCGGTCCGTGTGGTCCTGACCCCGGGGAACAGTTCGCCGACGGTCGCCAGGAGCACACCGGTCTCGCCGAGGCTGGGCAGCACCTCGCCGATGTAGCCGAGGAACGCCGGGTTGGGGCCGACGATCAGGACGGCGCGGCGGGCCAGCAGCTCGCGGTGCTCGTAGAGGAGGAACGCGGCGCGGTGCAGGGCGACGGCGGTCTTGCCGGTGCCGGGACCGCCCTCGACGACCATGACCCCGCGATGGGGGGCGCGGATGATGCGGTCCTGGTCGGCCTGGATGGTGCGCACGATGTCGCCCATCCGGCCGGTGCGCGCGGAGTCGAGCGCGGCGAGCAGTACGGCGTCGCCGGAGGGGTCCTCGTGGCCGGTGCGGGTCTCGTCGCCGAGGTCGAGGATCTCGTCGTGCAGGGCGGTGACCCGGCGGCCCTCGGTGGCGATGTGCCGACGGCGCCCGAGGCCCATCGTGGTGTGGCCGGTGGCCAGGTAGAACGGGCGGGCGACATCGGCGCGCCAGTCGATCAGGACCGGCGTGCGCTCGGCGTCGTCGGCGCGCAGGCCGATGCGTCCGATGTGGTGGGTCTCGCCGGAGGTGAGGTCGATCCGGCCGAAGCAGAGGGAGCCGTCCACCGCGTTCAGCGCGGCGAGCAGCCCGGAACGCTCGGCGACGAGGATGTCCCGCTCCAGCCTGGCCTGACGGGGGGTGTGGCCCTGGGCGAGCGCGTCCGTGACGGAGTCCTCGGCATCACCGCGCAGGACGTCCACGCGTGCGTACAGTCCGTCGATGAATTCCTGTTCCTGTCGCAATTCCTCGTCCGGAAATTCGGTGTTTGACAATTCCACTCCCGCCCGGATATACTGTGCTCACTGAGCCTCATTGCGACCCCTGCCTTCCGAAGTCGCGAATCAATGAATATACGCAAAGAAAACCCCCGAGCGCAATTGCCCGGGGGTTTTCTTGTGAGGTCCGGCAGGTCAGAGTACGTCGGCCAGTTCCTCCATCAGCCGCCGTTTCGGCCTCGCCCCCACCATCGACCGCAGCGGCTCCCCCTCACGGAACACCATGAAGGTCGGCATCGACAGCACCTTGTAGGCGTTGGTCGTCTCCGGATTGGCGTCCACGTTCAGCTGAACGACCTTCAGCCGTCCCTCCTCCTCGGCGGCCAGCGCGCTCAGCACCGGGGCCATCTGCCGGCAGGGAGGGCACCAGTCGGCCGTGAACTCCACCAGCACCGGCAGCTCCGCCCCGATCACCTCTCGCGCGAAATCCGCGTCCGTCACCTCGGGCACACCCTTCACCGCGGTTCCCCTCCCAGTTCGCACAACGGCTCCGGACCACCCGGAACCACCGACCCGGCGGCCAGCTCCTCCCGCGCCCGCTCGGCGCGCGTCAACTGCTGCCCGACCTCCGCCCGCACCGCCCGCAACTCGCCGATCAGCGCGTCGAGCTCGTCCAGCTTGCGCCGGTACACCTGGAGCGAGGCGGGACACGCGTCACCCTCCGGGTGCCCTGCCCGCAGACACTCCACGAACGGGCGGGTCTCCTCCAGGTCGAACCCGAAGTCCTGGAGCGTGCGGATCTGCCGCAGCAGCTTCAGATCGCTCTCGTCGTAGGTCCGGTAACCGTTGGTCGTCCGCCGGGCGGGCAGCAGCCCGCGGGATTCGTAGTACCGCAGCGTCCGCGTGGTCGTCCCGGCGCGTGCGGCCAGCTCGCCGATTCGCATACCGACGACCGTAGGCCTTGACGTCGGCGTCAGGGAAAGGGCGGACGGTGCGGACGGGGCCGCCGGGCGTGCCGGACAGGGCACGGACACGGCCGGGCGGCCGGGCTCACGGGGGAGGAGCCCGGCCGCCCGGCGGCGGTGGAGACCCTGCGGGCCTCCGGCGACCGGGCGGCCGAGGAACGGGGGAGCGTCCTGGTCGCCCGGGTCCACGGGGGGCGTCAGGCCTTGGCCAGTTCCTTCTCGCCGCCCGGCTCGGGCAGCTCGGCACGGGCCTCGTCCGTTTCGCCGGCACTGCCGTGGTCGTCCAGCAGCGTCTGCTCGTCGAAGGGGACGCGGCCGGCGAGGACCTCGGCCACCCGGACCTTGTCGATCTCCTTGGTCCAGGTGCCGACCAGCACCGTGGCGACCGCGTTGCCGGCGAAGTTGGTCAGGGCGCGGGCCTCACTCATGAAGCGGTCGATACCGACGATCAGGCCGATGCCGTCCACCATGGCGGGCTTGTGCGACTGCAGACCGCCGGCCAGGGTCGCCAGGCCCGCGCCGGTGACACCCGCGGCGCCCTTGGAGGCGACCAGCAGGAACAGCAGCAGCGGGATCTGCTCGCCGATCGACATCGGCGTACCCATGGCGTCGGCGATGAACAGCGAGGCCATGGTCATGTAGATCATGGTGCCGTCGAGGTTGAAGGAGTAGCCGGTCGGGACGGTGATGCCGACCACCGGCTTGCTGACGCCCAGGTGTTCCATCTTCGCGATGAGGCGCGGCAGCGCCGACTCGGACGAGGAGGTGGACAGGATCAGCAGGAACTCACGGCCCAGGTAGCGGAAGAGGGTCCAGATGTTCAGGCCCGCGACGATCCGCAGCATCGTGCCGAGTACCACGAAGATGAACAGCACACAGGTGACGTAGAAGCCGAGCATCAGCACGGCGAGGCTCTTCAGCGCGTCCAGGCCGGCCGAGCCGGTGACCGCGGCCATGGCACCGAAGGCGCCGACCGGGGCGGCCCACATGATCATGGCCAGGACCCGGAAGACCAGCCGCTGGATGTGCTCGATGCCGCGCAGGACCGGCTGGCCCGCGTCGCCCATGGCCTGCAGCGCGAAACCGCAGAGCAGGGCGACCAGCAGGGTCTGCAGGACCTCGCCGGAGGTGAAGGCGGACACGATGGTGGCCGGGATGACGCCGAGCAGGAACTCGGCGGTGTCCTTGGCCTCCGCGTCGACCTGTGCGTGGCCGGTCTCCTTGACCGCGTCGGTGATCGCGAGGCCGGTGCCCGGGTCCAGGATGTTGCCCACGACCAGGCCGATGGCGAGCGCGACGACCGACATCACCATGAAGTAGCCGAGGGCGATGCCGCCGACGGCGCCGACCTTGGCCGCCTTCCGCACCGAGCCGATGCCCAGCACGATGGTGCAGAAGATGATCGGCGAGATCATCATCTTGATCAGGTTCACGAACCCGGTGCCGATCGGCTTCAGCTCGACCGCGAAATCCGGTGCGATCAGACCGACGGCGACACCGAGGGCGACCGCGATGATCACCGCGATGTAGAGATAGTGCGTGCGGTCCCGCTTGGCTTTGGGTGCGGCAGGTGCCGGAGCGGATGTGCTGGTCACGGCGGCCCTCCTTGACGACGTCGTCGGTATCACCGGCGTGCGGCTCACGTCCGGGGAATGGGTGTTTCGGGGAACGCCGTGACTATGTCGCGCCCTGTGACGGCGGTCACCCTTCCGTTCATTTAGTTCACCGTGGAGGCGCCAGGCAGACTGGCGGGATGCGCCTCACCCTCCCTGCGCCCCGCAGCCTCGCGGGCCAGCTCTTCGCCATGCAGGCCGTGCTCATCGCGGTCGTCGTGGCCGGGTACGCGCTGTTCACCTACGTCGGTGACCGCAGCCAGACCGAGGAGGCGGCGGGCCGCCAGGCGACCTCGGTGGCCCGTGCGGTCGCCGACTCCCCGTCCGTGCGGGAGGCGATCCGTACGTCCGACCCCTCGGCCCGGCTCCAGCCGTACGCGCTGGCCGTGGTGCGCGACACCGGCGTCGACTTCGTCACGATCATGGATCCGCGGGGCATCCGCTGGACCCACCCCAACCCGGACCAGATCGGCCTGGTCTTCCAGGGGCACACGGGTCCCGCGCTCGAGGGGCGTACCTTCACCGAGACGTACACCGGTACCCTCGGCCCGTCGGTCCGCGCGGTCACCCCGATCCGGGACGGCGACCGGATCGTCGGACTCGTCAGCGCCGGCATAAGGGTCGAGGAGATCAGCCAGCGCGCCCAGGGTCAGCTGACCGCGCTGCTCGTGGTCGCGGCCGGGGCGCTCGGGCTCGGTGCGATCGGCACGTATGTCATCAACGCCCGGCTGCGCCGTCACACCCACGGGATGAACGCGTCCCAGCTCAGCCACATGCACGACTACCATCAGGCCGCGCTGCACGCCGTGCGCGAGGGGCTGCTGATGCTGAACGGACAGTACCGGGTGGCGCTGATCAACGACGGCGGCCGGGAGTTGCTGGGAGTGGACCAGGAGGAGGACGTGGTGGGCAGATCGGTCGCGGAGCTGCGTCTTCCGGCGCCGCTGACCGGCGCGCTGCTCGCGTCCGAGCCCCGGGTGGACGAGGTGCATCTGACGGCGGACCGGGTGCTGGTGGTGAACACCTCGCCGGTCACCGGGGGCCAGCGGCGCGGGTCGGTGGTGACCCTGCGGGACGTGACCGAGCTCCAGTCGCTGATGGGTGAGCTGGACTCGGAGCGTGGCTTCACCCAGGCGCTGCGTTCACAGGCGCACGAGGCGGCGAACCGGCTGCACACCGTGGTCTCGCTGATCGAGCTGGGCCGGGCCGAGGAGGCGGTGGAGTTCGCGACGGCCGAGCTGGAGCTGGCGCAGGCGCTCACCGACCAGGTGGTGGCGGCGGTGAGCGAGCCGGTCCTGGCGGCGTTGCTGCTGGGCAAGACCGCCCAGGCCAACGAGCGCGGCGTGGAGCTGGTGGTGTCGGCCGACAGCCGGCTGGACGACGGCCTGCTCCCGGACACCCTGCCTGCCCGGGACCTGGTGACCATCCTCGGCAACCTGGTCGACAACGCCGTGGACGCGGCGCAGGGCGGGGTGCACCCGCGGGTGACGGTGACGGCACTGACCGAGGAGGACGGCTCGGAGCTCATCCTGCGGGTCTCGGACACCGGCCCCGGGGTGGACCCGGACCACACGGAGGCGGTCTTCCGCCGCGGCTTCACGACCAAACCGTCCGGCCCCGGCGGGCGGGGTCTGGGCCTGGCCCTCGTCCAGCAGGCGGTGACCCGGCACGGCGGCGCGCTCTCGGTGACCTCCGAGAACGGGGGCGGCGCGGTGTTCGAGGCCCGGCTGCCGCTGAAGGGCTCCACTGTCGTGGAGAGTGCGGGAGGCGCCGTATGACCGGGCAGCCCATCAGAGTGCTGGTGGTCGAGGACGACCCGGTCGCCGCCGACGCCCATGTGATGTACGTCGGGCGGGTGCCCGGGTTCGTCGCCGTCGGGAAGGCACAGAGTGGGGCGGAGGCACGACGGGTCCTGGACCGCACACCCGTCGACCTGCTCCTCCTCGACCTGCACCTGCCCGATGTGCACGGACTCCAACTCGCGCGCTCGCTGCGGGTGGCCGGGCACCACGCCGACGTGATCGCGGTGACGTCGGCGCGGGATCTGGCGGTCGTGCGGGAGGGGGTGTCGCTCGGGGTCGTGCAGTACGTACTGAAGCCGTTCACGTTCGCGACCCTGCGGGACCGGCTGGTGCGGTACGCCGAGTTCCGTGCGGCGGTCGGCGAGGCCAGCGGCCAGGCGGAGGTGGACAGGGCGCTGGCGGCGCTGCGGGCGCCGGGGCCGGCTGCGTTGCCGAAGGGGCTGAGCGGGCCGACGTTGGAGCGGGTGACGGGGGCGCTGCGGGAGGTGGAGGACGGGCTGACGGCAGCGGGGGTCGCCGAGGCGGTGGGGATCTCCCGGATCACGGCTCGGCGTTATCTGGAGCACCTGGTGGACGCCGGCCGCGCGGCCCGACGCCCGCAGTACGGCACCGTCGGCCGACCGGAGTTGCGGTACCGCTGGGTGAGCAGGCCGTGACCGGCACCGCCGCGGCCACGGATGCGGTCCTCACCGGATCCCACACTGTGTAATAGTTTGTGTACTAGAATGGTTCCTATGAAGTCACCCCGCCCTGGCAGCACGGAGAACATCTCCGTCTCGATGCCTTCGGAACTCCTCAGCGCTCTGCGCACGCGCACCGGCAAGCGCGGCGTATCCGCCTACGTGACGGCGGCTGTCCGGCACCAACTCGCGATGGACGGCCTCGCCGAGATCGTGGCCGCCTACGAGAACGAACACGAACCGTTGAGCGAGGCCGAGGTCCGAGCCGCGGAGCTCGAACTGTTCGGTGACACTCCGGCGCCGTACGCGTCCGGCGCCGGCGCCGCATGAAGGCACCCCCGGTCAGGTCCCTGGTGCTGGACTCCCAGGCCCTGTCGCTGCTTCTGCGCAACGACCGCCAAATGATCACGCGGATCGAGGCTGCTCGACGCGTAGGCGTACCCGTCCTCGTATCCGCCCTGACGGTAGTGGAGGCCGTGTACGGAAAGACGGACACCGCCCGGCTGCACTGGGTGCTCTCCCGCCTTCAGGTCCAGGACGTCACCCACGCGGACAGCCTCACCGCGGTGCGACTCCTCAGCGAGGCCGGTGGCCTGCACGGTCACAAATACGCCATCGACGCCCTCGTGGCCGCGATGGCGCTTCGCGTCCCGGCACCCGCGCTGGTGCTGACCTCGGACCGTGACGACTGGTCGAAACTGTGCGGTGACCGCGTACAGATCAAGGACCTCTGAGGTCGGCGGTCCGTTCACCGCGCACGGTAAAGATCGCCCGTGGGCCGGCCCAGGTCCCCGCACGTGCTCGAGCGGCCGGGCGAGGGCCTCCCGCTGTGCTGGGCCCTGTGTCGCCTCGGCGATGTCCCGGGCGGGAGCGCCGACATCGAGCCCCACCGTCCGCGCCGACCTCTCCATCGCCCGGCGTCCGCCGTCCCCGCCCGCGCCTTCGGCCAGGGCCGCCAGCAGTGCCGCTCCCATACGGAGCATCGCCCCCCTCAACAAGTCGTGGCTGTGTGTCAAAGGTGATACTCAAAAACGGCGTTCATGCCACCTTTGCATACCGCACGACCTGCGAGCCAAGCCCCGCCACGGCAAGCGCCTCCAGCACCGACAGCGTGACCAGCAGCCCGCCGCCGTCGCCGTTCACCCAAAACACGACCAGGGCGGCCAGCGGTACCGCGCAGAATGCGGTCAGATCGATCATGGTCTGGATCATCTTGCGGGACCGGCGCCGGGTGTCACTCCGGTGGTACGCCTCCCATCCGAACGTCGTGAAACCACTCCCGTGCGCCGCGAGGGCGGCCAGCCGGGGTCCCAGATCGTCCCGGACGTAGCGGCCGATCGCCGAGATCTTCTCGTCGTTGACGAGGTAGGTCCATCCGAGAACGAGGCAGACCGGCGGCAGCGCCAGGAGCATCGAGGGCTGCTTCGCCTGGGCCGTGGCGGCGATGACAGCAGCCACGACGGCCAGCGTCACGTAGAGGAGGTTGTCCCGGAACCCGATCCTCACCTTCTGCTCGTCCTTCACGGTCTGGTACTCGGCGAGCAGCAACTGCCCGACGCTCAGGTCCTGTTCCGGCACTCGATCCCCTTCCCCCAGCTAACTTATGACTATGCAGGAGACCCGGCCCACTGTTCTGGTCCTGACCGCACTTCCGCTCGAGTATGCCGCTGTTCGTGCACACGTCGATGAGCGGCGAGAGCTCGTACATCGTGACGGGACCAGAGTCGAGAAGGGACAACTACCCGGCACTTCGTGGCACGTTGCCATCGGCGAGTTGGGCATGGGCGCCGATCGGGCTGCCGCTCTCACCACACAGCTCATCAACTGGCTGCGCCCCGAGGCCGTGTTCTTCGTCGGTGTGGCCGGCAGCCTGAAGGACGACGTCGAGATCGGTGACGTCGTCGTAGGCACGCAGGTGTACGAGATCCACGGCGGCAAGCAGGCGCCAGAGGGTTTCCTGGTCCGGCCGAAGGCCCTGCCGGGCTCGCACGCGCTCGAACAGGCGGCCCGTTCCGCCGTGCGGGACATGCCCGACGTGGGGGCGCACTTCCTGCCGATCGCCACGGGCGACGTCGTACTGGCGGACGCCGAGTCCGATATCGCCCGGTTCATCCGCGGGAACTACAACGACGCGGGTGCGATCGAGATGGAGGGCTCCGGGGCCCTCCAGGCGGCCCACCTGAACGGCCGGCTGGATGCCCTGGTGATCCGGGGCATCAGTGACCGGGCCGACGCCAAGAAGCACAAGGCCGACGCCTCGGGTACGCAGAGGCGCGCCGCCGAGCAGGCTGCGGCGGTGACGGTGGCGGTGCTGCACAAGCACCGGCCCCGCGAGGGTTCCTCCGACTCCGAGGAGAGCCCTCATCGACACGGGGACCGCGGAGCGACGTACTGCGGAGACCACACCGACTTCCGGGGCAGCACCTTCCACGGGCCTGTCACCGGCAAGCAGAGCGGAGGGCAGTGGTAAAGGAACCGTCCACGGCCCGGTCCCGCGAGCGACCGCCACCCTCCCACCCCGCCCGCTGGGCTTCACCGGCCGATCGGAGGACCTGGACCGCCTGCTCCCGCACCTCTCCCCCGACGAGAACGACACGGCTGCGCTCCCGCTCCTCATCTTCGCCGTCACAGGGATGGGCGGCGTCGGCAAGACCGCACTGGCGGTGGAGGCGGCGCACCGAGCCCGTGGGAAGGGCTGGTTCCCGGGCGGAACGCTCTTCGTGGACCTGCGCGGGTACGACGAGGATCCGGTCACGGCTGACCAGGCGGTCCTGTCCCTGCTCGACGCCCTCGGCGTACGGGACGGGGAGCTGCCCCCGACGGCGGACCGCCAGTACGACGCGTACCGCGTGCTCCTCGCCGAACGACGGAACCGGATGCTGCTGATCCTGGACAACGCCTCGGATCCCGTCCAGTACCTGCCGCTCCTGCCCGGCACGGACCACCACCGGGTGCTCATCACCTCCCGGGACCGCCCCGACGCCCTTCCGGTTCGCCTGATCGACCTGGAGGCACTCGCCCCGGACGACTCCGTCGCCCTTCTGACCCGTGCCCTGCACGACACCGACGAACGGGACGACCGGCCGTCACGTGAACCTGACGCACTAAGCGAACTGGCCTATCTCTGCGGTCATTTACCCCTGGCCCTACAGATCGCGGCGGGCATGCTGCGTCGACGTCGCCATCGGGACATCGCCTCTCTGGTGGCCGAGATCCGGGAGGCCGGGGACGCGACCATCGTCCTCGACCGTGGCAGTCCCGGAACGGACCTGTATGGACGCTCACTCGTCCTGCGGCCGGTTCTGGAGACCTCCTATCACCGATTGCCGTTCGACCAGGCCCGGCTGCTACGCCTGCTCTGCCTCGCACCAGGTGCGGAGACCGGCACAGAGGCGATCGCCGCTCTTGCCGACCTCGACACCAGCTCCGTGCTGTCACTGCTGGAGGATCTGGCCGCTAGGGGTCTCGTCAAGCCAGTGGGTGGCGGCAACGGGACGGCTTCCGCCATGCGGTGGCGGTTGCATGACTTGGTGCGGGTATTCGGAGCGGGTGTGGTGGCAGGGGAAGCGGGGCTGCGGGATGAGGGGGAGGCCGCGCAGGAGCGAGTGCTGGAGTACTACGCGCAGTGGGCGGAAGCGGCTGATGATCGGTTGAGGTGGCTGCCGGGCAAGCCGGTGCCGGAACGGTTCGGGGACCGGAGGAAAGCATTGGCGTGGCTGGACGCGGAACGGGCGGTTCTGGTTGCGGCGGTGGGGTGGGGGCGGGAGGAGCGGTTCGCGGGCACGGCGATGCGGCTGGCCGAGTGCCTGGGGGAGTACCTGGACTGGCGGCGGTACTTCGATGACTTGATCGCCGTTGCGCAAGCTGCACTCGGTGCCGCGCGGCTTGCCGGGGACCGCCTGAACGAGGCCAACGCGTGGAACAACCTCGGCAACGCCCTGCTGGTGGCGGGCCGGACTGGGGAGGCGATCGACGCCCACAGCCAGGCCCGCTACCTGTACCAGGCCGCCGGAGAACCCCACGACGAGGCTATAACGTGGGGCAACCTCGGCAACGCCCTGCGAGCTGCGGGCCGGACGGAGGAGGCGATCGACGCCCACGCCTGGGCCCGGGACCTATACCAGGCCGCTGGAGACCGCCACCGCGAGGCCATGGCGTGGAACAACCTCGGCAACGCCCTGCAGGGGGCGGGCCGGACTGGAGAGGCGATCGACGCCCACACCCGGGCCCGCGACCTGTTACAGGCCGCCGAAGACCGCCACGGCGAGGGCCAGGCCTGGCACAACCTCGGCAATGCCCTGCGAGCTGCCGGCCAGGTAGAGGAGACGATCGAGGCTTACGGCAAGGGTCTGGAGATTTTCAGGGAGTTCGAGGACTGGTACGGCGAGGGGCAGACCCTTCGCAACCTGGCCCACGTCTACAAGACCATCCACCGCCCCGCCGACGCCCGCGCCGCCTACCTCCAGGCCGCCGACGCCTATACCCGCGCCGACGCCCCCACCGAAGCCACCCAGGCCCGCACTCGCGCCGCCGAACAACCGGAATGACTCCCCGCCCGAGCCCATTCCCCGCATGCTTCCGGGTGTACTCAGGTGTCGAACTGGCGATAGGGGTTGCCCTCCGCCGGGGTCACTCGCCCATAGGTCTCGACCATGGCCTTGCACTGCCGATGGGCCGGATTCCGGCCCGTGTGTTTCAGCGCCCACACCTCGACAGGTTCAGGGAAGTCGTCCGACGTCGGCGCCTCTGCCCCGCACGCCACGCGCGGGCGGAGTAAATGACCTGCGGGGCGCCCTCGTCGGCTTCCGGCTCGACGGAGCCGGGACGGCGAGGGACGGCGGGATCGGAAGAGAGGGTTACTGGGAGGTGGAGATCCAGCGGATCGTCCACGGCGCCATACCTCACCTGGGCGAGGTTACGGCCGTTCTCTTCTACTGCCACCCGCAGCCGACGAACTACTTCGATCAGGAGCTACGCATCTATCGCAGCGGTGACGGAACCGAGATCGGGCGCACGCCCACCTTCGAGGTCGACGGCTTCTCTCCCGAGTATCGGCCGGACACACTGAAGGTCGAAGACGGCCGGCTGTCCGCCGATCTCGCGTTCTACGGAGAACAGGACACACACGGCCAGCCTTCGATACTCCGTCATGTCACCTGGGCCTGGAGCGGCCGGGAGTTCGTGAAGCGATCCGAGACCGAGGTGAGCCAGGTCGACCTCCACCGTGAATCCGTCACGGTCGACGGAATAGGCCCGGTGCGTATCGGGATGAGCGGTGAGCAGGTGGAGAAAGCGGCCGGTTCCCCGCTCACCATGGTCGGTGACGCCTCACACTGCACCGACGGCACGTTGGCGGAATCGCCCGACGGGCTGTCACTGATGTTCATGGAGAACTCCCTCGTCGCCGTATCCGTGGAACCACCGGCCACTATCTCCACGGCCTCCGGGATGCGCGTCGACACCGGACGGGACGAGCTCTTCGACACCTACGGGGACGAGATCACCACGGATTCGGTGGGGGACGGATCCGAGCGGCTGGTGTTCGCACCCACCGCGCCACGGTTCGGCGGAAGGGTCATCGTGTTCGACCTGAACGACGGTCAGGTCGAGAGGTTCGCCGCGGGAACACGCGACGCGGCGACCGCCGGTTCCTGTCCCTGACGAGGAGCGGGCAAGGTGGATCCCCTGAGACGGGAGGGTGCGGGACGGCGAGGAACCCTCCCGCGCCCTCTCAGAAACGCAGCCTTCCTAGAAGACCGACTCCGCCTCGTCCATGCGGTCCGTCGGGACCGTCTTCAGCTCCGTGACCGCCTCCGCCAGCGGCACCGTCACGATGTCGGTCCCCCGCAGGGACGTCATCCTGCCGAACTCGCCCCGGTGCGCGGCCTCCACCGCGTGCCAGCCGAAGCGGGTGGCGAGGACGCGGTCGTACGCCGTGGGCACACCGCCGCGCTGGACGTGGCCGAGGATGACCGGCTTGGCCTCCTTGCCGAGGCGGCGCTCCAGCTCGTAGGCCAGGGCCGTACCGATGCCCTGGAAGCGCTCGTGGCCGAACTTGTCGATCTCGCCCTTGCCGTAGTCCATGGTGCCGTCGGACGGGTGCGCGCCCTCGGCCACGCAGATCACCGCGAACTTCTTGCCGCGGGCGAAGCGTTCCTCCACCATCTTGACCAGCTGGGCCGGATCGAAGGGACGCTCGGGCAGGCAGATGCCGTGGGCGCCGGCGGCCATGCCGGACTCCAGGGCGATCCAGCCCGCGTGCCGGCCCATGACCTCGACGACCATCACCCGCTGATGGGACTCGGCGGTGGTTTTGAGGCGGTCCATCGCCTCCGTGGCGACTCCGACGGCGGTGTCGAAGCCGAAGGTGCGGTCGGTGGAGGAGATATCGTTGTCGATCGTCTTCGGGACCCCGACCACCGGCAGACCGGCCTCGGACAGCATGTGCGCCGCCGTGAGCGTGCCCTCGCCGCCGATGGGGATCAGCGCGTCGATGCCGAAGTCGCGGATCATGTCGGAGGCGTTCTCGCAGGCCTCGCGCAACCGGTCGCGCTCCAGCCGGGCGGAGCCGAGGATGGTGCCGCCCCGGGCCAGGATGCCGCTGACGGCGTCGAGGTCGAGGGTGCGGTAATGGCCGTCGAGCAGGCCCGAGTAGCCGTCCTCGAAGCCGATGACCTCGTCGCCGTAGTTGTCGATCGCGCGGTGCACGACCGACCGGATCACTGCGTTCAGGCCGGGGCAGTCGCCGCCTGCGGTGAGAACTCCGATACGCATCGTGCTGTGTCTCCTGGTCCCTGTCGATACCGGTGAGCCAGTCCGATTGTTTCATGTCCCCCAGCGCCGTGAGGACGCCGGGCGGGCGGGCGTCCTAGCCACCGCCAGAGGTAGTGTCAAGAGGGATCCGCACACCTCAGTGGGCGATTTTTGTGGGCCCCACGATGACTCTTGCGGCCCCGCCGATGACTTTGCGGCCCCCGACGAAACGGAGAGCGCGCGTGACCCGCAGCGTGTACGTGACCGGTATCGACCGCGGCGACGGCCGGCAGGTCGTCGAACTCGGGGTCATGGAGCTCCTCACCAGGCAGGTCGACCGGGTGGGTGTGTTCCGTCCCCTGGTGCACGACGGGCCGGACCGCCTCTTCGAACTGCTGCGGGCCCGCTACCGGCTCACCCAGGACCCGGCGACCGTCTACGGCCTCGACTACCACGAGGCGTCCGCGCTCCAGGCCGAGCAGGGCACGGACGAACTGGTGTCCATCCTCGTGGACCGGTTCCACCTGGTCGCCCGCGACTACGACGTCGTGCTCGTTCTCGGCACCGACTACGCCGACACCCAGTTCCCCGACGAACTGGCCCTGAACGCCCGGCTGGCCAACGAGTTCGGCGCCTCGGTGATCGGGGTCGTGGGGGGCCGCAGGCAGACCGCCGAGTCGGTGCGCGCCGAGACCCGCAACGCCTACCGCGCCTACGCCACCCTGGGGTGCGACGTGCTGGCCATGGCGGTCAACCGGGTCGCCCGCGAGGACCGCGACGAGATCGCCGAGCGGCTCACCAACCGCCTGCCGGTGCCCTGCTACGTGTTTCCCGACGAGCCGGCGCTCTCCGCCCCGACCGTCTCCCAGATCGCGCACACCCTCGGCGCCAAGGTGGTGCTCGGCGACGACTCCGGACTCGCCCGCGACGCCCTCAACTTCATCTTCGGCGGTGCGATGCTGCCGAACTTCCTCGCCGCCCTGACCCCGGGCTGCCTGGTGGTCACCCCGGGCGACCGCGCGGACCTGGTCGTCGGCGCACTGGCCGCGCACAGCGCCGGCACCCCGCCGATAGCCGGGGTGCTGCTGACCCTGGACGAGGTACCCGGCGAGCGCATCCTCACCCTCGCCGACCGGCTCGCCCCAGGCACCCCGGTGATCTCGGTGCCGGGCACCAGCTTCCCCACCGCCGAGCAGCTCTTCTCCCTGGAGGGCAAGCTGAACGCGGCCACCCCGCGCAAGGCGGAACGGGCACTCGGACTCTTCGAGCGGTACGCCGACACCGCGGAGCTGACCCAGCGTGTCTCCGCGCCGAGCAGCGACCGCGTCACCCCGATGATGTTCGAGCACAAGCTGCTCGAGCAGGCCCGTTCCGACCTGCGCCGGGTCGTGCTCCCCGAGGGCACCGAGGAGCGGGTGCTGCACGCGGCGGAGGTCCTGCTGCGCCGGGGCGTGTGCGAGCTGACCCTGCTCGGTGACGTCGAGCAGATCCGCAAGAAGGCCGCCGACCTCGGTGTCGACCTCGGCGGGACCCAGGTGATCGATCCGGCCACCTCCGAACTGCGGGACTCCTTCGCCGAGCAGTACGCGGCCCTGCGCGCCCACCGGGGCGTCACCGTGGAGCTGGCCTATGACGTCGTCTCCGACGCGAACTACTTCGGCACGCTGATGGTGCAGGAGGGCCTCGCCGACGGCATGGTGTCCGGCTCGGTGCACTCCACGGCCGCGACGATCCGGCCGGCCTTCGAGATCATCAAGACCCGCGAGGACGCGCGGATCGTCTCCTCGGTCTTCTTCATGTGCCTGGCCGACAAGGTGCTCGTCTACGGCGACTGCGCGGTCAACCCCGACCCGGACGCCGAGCAGCTCGCCGACATCGCCGTGCAGTCGGCGGTCACGGCCGCGCGGTTCGGCGTGGAGCCGCGGATCGCGATGCTGTCGTACTCGACGGGCACGTCCGGCTCCGGCGCCGACGTGGACAAGGTGCGCACCGCCACCGAGCTGCTGCGCTCCCGCCGTCCGGATCTGCGGATCGAGGGGCCGATCCAGTACGACGCGGCCGTGGAGCCCTCGGTCGCGGCGACCAAGCTGCCGGGCTCGGATGTGGCCGGTCAGGCGACCGTGCTGATCTTCCCCGACCTGAACACCGGCAACAACACCTACAAGGCCGTGCAGCGCTCGGCCGGCGCGATCGCCGTCGGCCCGGTGCTCCAGGGTCTGCGCAAGCCCGTCAACGACCTGTCCCGGGGCGCCCTGGTCCAGGACATCGTCAACACCGTCGCCATCACGGCGATCCAGGCCCAGTCCGCGGTCCCGTCCTCCCCGGCCCCGAGCGAGAAGGCAGCCGCCCAGTGAGCCCGTCCCGTGTCCTCGTCCTCAACACCGGCTCCTCGTCCGTGAAGTACCAGCTGCTGGACATGGGTGACAGCAGCCGGCTGGCCACCGGCCTGATCGAGCGGATCGGCGAGCGGACCTCGCTGGTGCGGCACACGCCGCTCACGCCGGGCGGGGAGACCCGGGAGCGGACCGGCCGGGTCGCCGACCACGACGCCGCCCTGAGGGCGATGGCCGAGGAACTCGCCGCCGACGGGCTGGGCCTGGACTCCCCCGAGCTGGCCGCGATCGGCCACCGGGTGGTGCACGGCGGGAAGTACTTCACCGAGCCGACGGTGATCGGCGACCGGGTGCTCGCGGAGATCGAGCGGCTGATCCCGGTGGCACCGCTGCACAATCCCGCCAACCTCACCGGTATCCGCACGGCCATGACGCTGCGCCCGGACCTGCCGCAGGTCGCCGTCTTCGACACCTCCTTCCACACCACGATGCCGGAGTCGGCCGCCCGCTACGCGATCGACGTGAAGACCGCCGACGAGCACCGCATCCGCCGCTACGGCTTCCACGGCACCTCGCACGCGTATGTCTCCCGGGAGACCGCGAGGCTGCTGGGGAAGGCCCCCGAGGAGGTGAACGTCATCGTGCTGCACCTGGGCAACGGGGCGTCCGCCACGGCGGTGCGGGGCGGACGCTGCGTGGACACGTCCATGGGGCTGACGCCCTTGGAGGGGCTGGTGATGGGTACGCGGTCCGGAGACATGGACCCGGCCGTCATCTTCCATTTGATGCGTGTTGGCAACATGTCCGCCGACGAGATCGACACTCTTCTCAACAAGAAGAGCGGTCTGGTGGGACTGTGCGGGGACAACGACATGAGGGAGATCCGGCGCCGGATCGACGAGGGTGACGAACGGGCGAAGCTCGCGTTCGACATCTACATTCACCGTCTGAAGAAGTACATCGGTGCCTATTACGCCGTTCTCGGACGGGTCGACGCGGTGACCTTCACCGCCGGGGTGGGCGAGAACGCCGCCCCGGTACGGGAGGCCGCCGTGGCGGGCCTGGAAGGGCTGGGCCTGGCGGTCGACGGCGGGCGCAACGCCGTGCGGGGTGACGGGCCGCGGCTGGTCTCGCCCGACGGTGCGCGGGTCGCTGTCGCGGTGGTGCCGACGGACGAGGAAATGGAGATCGCACAGCAGACCTACGCACTGGTCGGAAAACACAACTGAGCAGGGACTTTCTCATGTGTATCTTCCGCCAGACGGAATATTCCGGAGCGAAACAAACCGTTAGGATCGCCCCATGCGCCGTTCGAAAATCGTCTGTACTCTCGGCCCCGCGGTCGACTCCCACGAGCAGCTTGTCGCCCTGATCGAAGCCGGCATGAACGTGGCCCGCTTCAACTTCAGCCACGGCACGCACGCCGAGCACCAGGGCCGGTACGACCGGGTCCGTGCCGCGGCCAAGGAGACGGGCCGGGCCATCGGTGTCCTCGCCGACCTCCAGGGCCCGAAGATCCGCCTGGAGACCTTCGCCGAAGGTCCCGTCGAGCTGGTGCGCGGTGACGAGTTCACCATCACCACCGAGGACGTCCCGGGTGACAAGACGATCTGCGGGACGACCTACAAGGGCCTGCCGGGCGACGTCTCGCCCGGCGACCAGATCCTGATCAACGACGGCAACGTCGAGCTGAAGGTGCTGGACGTCGAGGGCCCCCGGGTGAAGTCGACCGTCATCGAGGGCGGTGTCATCTCCGACCACAAGGGCATCAACCTGCCCGGCGCGGCCGTCAACGTCCCCGCACTGTCCGAGAAGGACGTCGAGGACCTGCGGTTCGCCCTGCGGATGGGCTGCGACCTGGTCGCGCTGTCCTTCGTCCGGGACGCCAAGGACGTCGCCGACGTGCACCGCGTCATGGACGAGGAGGGCCGCCGCGTTCCCGTCGTCGCCAAGGTGGAGAAGCCGCAGGCGGTGGAGAACATGGAGGGCGTCGTGGCGGCGTTCGACGCCGTCATGGTCGCGCGTGGCGACCTGGCCGTCGAGTACCCGCTCGAGAAGGTCCCCATGGTGCAGAAGCGCCTGATCGAGCTGTGCCGGCGCAACGCCAAGCCGGTGATCGTGGCGACCCAGATGATGGAGTCGATGATCACCAACTCCCGGCCGACCCGCGCCGAGGCCTCCGACGTGGCCAACGCGATCCTGGACGGCGCCGACGCGGTCATGCTGTCGGCCGAGTCGAGCGTGGGCGCGTACCCGGTCGAGACCGTACGGACGATGTCGAAGATCGTCCAGGCGGCCGAGCAGGAACTGCTCTCCAAGGGCCTGCAGCCGCTGGTGCCGGGCAAGAAGCCGCGCACCCAGGGCGGTTCGGTGGCCCGCGCCGCCTGCGAGATCGCCGACTTCCTCGGCGGCAAGGGCCTGGTGGCCTTCACCCAGTCCGGCGACACGGCCCGGCGGCTGTGCCGCTATCGCGTCGCCCAGCCGATCCTGGCGTTCACCACCGACGAGTCGACCCGCAACCAGCTGACGCTCAGCTGGGGCGTGGAGCCGCATGTCGTGCCGTTCGTGAACAGCACCGACGAGATGGTGGAGCTGGTGCAGCAGGAGCTGGTCAAGCTGAACCGCTTCAGCGAGGGCGACACCGTGATCATCACGGCGGGCTCGCCTCCCGGCGTCCCCGGCACCACCAACATGGTCCGCGTCCACCACCTGGGCGGCACGACCGCCTGATCCGGACGGCGCCGGTACGCCACCGGCGGCGCGCGTACGCCACCGAGGGCGCCCCCTGCGGACAGGGGGCGCCCTCGGCGCTCTCACGGCTCCCGGAAGTGCTCGGGTGGACGCTCAGCTGACGTACTGGTGCAGTCCGGGTATGTGCAGGGTTCCGCCGAACTGGCCGGCCTGCTGCACCGTCACATCGGTGAAGTAGATCAGCGGGATGTTCAGCGGCGGAGGGTGCTCCGGGTCGAACGTGATCGGGATCAGCCCGAGCAGCTTGCCGGAGATGCTCTCCGTGTACATCACGGTGTCGCCGTCGCGGATGGTGGAGGTCGACCCCTTGGCGGCCTGCACGTGGTAGGTCTTGCCGGACTGGTCGTCCTTGACCGTCTGGTGCAGGTCACCGATGTCGGTGCCGTTGGAGACGACGTACTTCAGCACCTTCTTGACGGTGCCGTTGGCGGTCCGCACCTCGACGATGCCCTTGTAGTCGGCGCCCTTCAGCGTCAGCGAGCTGGCGTTCAGGAACCACGGGTCGTCGGGCAGCGGAACCTTGTTGTCGACCCCGCCCTCGGCGTCGGTGGCGACCGGGCAGTCCTCGAGGTCGGTCCCGGACGTCTCGGAGGGACTCGGCGAGGCGGTGGCCTCGGGGGTGGCGGTCGCCTCCTCGGCCTTGTCCGCGGTGTCCCCGGCCGCCGGGGACGCCTTGTCGCCGGTGTCCTTCGTGCTGTCCTGCGCGGTGTCCTTCGCCGGTTCGGAGGCCTTCCCGGCGGTCTCCTGCGCGGCGCCGGCCTTCTCCTCGGCCGTGTCCTCGGTGGACGGGGCGGAGGCGGACGGGGTGGGGCTCGGGGTGTCCCCGGCCTTCTCCTCCCCGGGAGTGAAGACGTCCTTGATGGCGTCCCCGATCTCCTCCAGCAGGTTGCGGTCGGTCTCCGAGGGGGCCGGCGCGGGTGCGGCCGGCTGCTCGGCGGCCTGCCCGGCCGCGGACGCCGACGGGGTCGGTTCGGGCTCGCCGTCGGAACCTGAATCCGGCGAAGAGTCCGTTGCCTTGTCCGAGCCCGTGTCGCTGTCCTCGTCCGGAGCCTGCCGCGCGGGTGCCGAGGGGGTCGGTTCCGCCGAGGGCTCCTCGTCCGGGGACGCGCTGTCGCTCGCCGTCGCGGACGGGGTGGGTGACGCGGTGGAGTCCCCCTTCTCGGCCTCCTCGATGGCGTCCAGGCACTCCTTGAACTCCTCGGCCGTCAGGTTCTTCGACGACGGCTGGTCGTCTGCCTGGGCGAGGGTCGGAGTGAAGCCCATTCCCATGAGCACCGCGGTCGGCATGGCCGCGATGGCTATCGCCTTCCCGGCCGGCATGTGGAATCTGGTGAACAGCGGCTTCTTGGGTGCCGCGTGGCGCGGCCCGGTTCTCGCACGGGACGTCTCCACGTCAGTCCCGTGGGTCACCTCGTCAGCCGGCACTGTGCCTCCCGTTCGCCCCGTTCGCCGGGCTCGTTCCTGACAGATCCTTTTCTCCCAGCACCTTGGGGGCCTGGAAGTGATCCTCGTCGCCCGTCGGCGCGGTGCCGTCGACGGGTTCCAGGACCGTGGTGTCGGTGTCGGCGGTCGCGTCCTGCGGCGTTCCGCCGTGGCCCTCGCCGTTCGCCGGCGGCTCCTCGGCGGGTGGTGCGCCCGGCGCCCACGACACGGCCATCGCTCCGCCCACCAGGGAGAAGAGGAAGCCGATCAGGAAGCCGCCGATGTTGGACACGGGGATGGACACCAGCGCCAGCAGGATCGCCGCGACACCCGCGAAGACCCGGATGTGCTTCTGGAACCAGATGCTGCCGCCGAGGACGACGAGCAGCACACCGATGATCAGGGACCCGGCGCCCGCCGTGGTCGCCATGGCCAGTGTCAGGTGTCCGATCTGGAGGTTCGCGTACGGGAAGTAGGCGATGGGGAGTCCGCCGAGCATGACGAACAGCCCGGCCCAGAACGGCCGCTCGCCCCGCCAGGCGCGGAACTGCAGCCTACGGCGGGTGAACTGGCCGGCGGCGGCAGGAGTCTCGGCGCTCATGGAAAACAGCTCCCTGGTACGGCTTTGCTGTGGTGGTGATGTGCACCGCGCGTGAAGGCGCGGCGGGAAGGTGGACGGGCGGGGGCGCCACCGGCTCCCCCGCCCGTCAGCGAGTGCTTAGTAGCACTCCTTGACACCCGTCGAGAGCGACATCTTCAGGCCGCTGAGCTTGAAGGTTCCGGCGGTGGTCGCCCACGCCGTCTGCTTCACGTCCTTCAGAACGGCCTTCTCGGCCTGCTGGGCGAAGCCGTACGGGTTCGCCTGCTCGCCGCCGCCCTTCATGCCCGGACCCTTGCTGGCGTCCTTGGCGGCCACACCGATGTCGATGTTCGTGAACGTCGCGTCGGCGTTCAGGTCGGCGACGTCGATGTAGAGGTTCTTGGCCTCTACCGGCTCGCCCTGTCCCGCACGCAGCATCAGGCTGACGTTCCCGAGCACCGGAATGTTCGGGGTGACGACCGACTGGCACATGTTCTTGATGGTCGCCGACTTGAACGCCGAGACCGCGACGGGGTGAACCGTCTTCTTGCCGGTGAGGGTGTATCCCTCGTCAAGGGCACCGTACTGGGAGAAGCCCGTACCGACGAGCTCGTCCGTGGTGACCTTGAACGACTGGCCCGACACGCTGAACGACGCCGCGAGGGCGCCCTGCGCGAGGGCGACACCTATGCACGCCGTGGCGGCGACGCTGGGCACCATGACCACAGCGAACCGCTTCCATCTGGTCCCGCCACGCACCTGGGACTCCATATTTCCTCCTTCTCGGACGTACATCTCCTGCCCTGACTCGCCGCCATGGACGGCGGCTCAGCCGGGCAGGGATGGGAGAAGTGCTACGTCCTCGGGAAGGAGAGCGCCCGTACTCGACGGCGCAGAACGCGCCCGAATCACCGGCGATCACCCCCGAGCGACAACCACTGGTCGCGCCTGACACGCATCACGCACAACCCTGCCGGACAGGCTTCGCCGGATGGACGAAGACCCCCCTGCCCAAGAGCCGGCGCCACTGCCGCCGACTCTGCTCGGTGGGGACCCAGGAGTTCCCGCCGCCCGACCGGCTGTCGGGGGTGCGGGTATTGGACCGAGCGTCGCTGATCGTGGTGCATTCTCGCCGCCCGCACAAGGGGGTTCGTTACTCGCTAGTAACGGCCGGATAACCGTGCAGCGACCCGCAGGACCCGCTCGACGACGCTCGGTGCACCGCAGGGGGCGTACAAAGCTGTTGATCGATGGACATAATCCGACAGATCAACGCCTACGACTTACTCGCAGTAACAGCGGCCGCGATTACCAAGATTTGGTAAAGCGCGGCCGCATCGGCCCCTACGAGCCAATCGGCAACTCGGGCCTCAGGGGCCCGGTCGACCGGCAAACGTCCCGAATCAGACATCGTGTCGAGAGGTCTCGGACACCCGGGTGCCCAGGCACCCGGCCTGCTCAGAACAGGGCCCGCGCCAGTGCCCGGCGCGCGGCGATCACGCGCGGATCCTCGGCACCGACCACCTCGAACAGCTCCAGCAGCCGCACCCGTACGGCGTCCCGGTCGTCACCCGCGGTGCGCGCCACCGTCTCGATGAGCCGGCCGAACGCGTCCTCGACATGACCGCCCACCAGGTCCAGGTCGGCGGCGGCGATCTGCGCGGCGGCGTCCCCCGGCTTGTCCGCGGCGTCCCCCCGCACCTGCTGCGGATCGAGCCCCTGTACGCGCTGGAGCAGTTCGGCCTGGGCGAGACCCAGCGCGGCCTCCGGGTTGCCCGGGTCGTCGGCGAGCACGTTCTTGTACGCCTGGACCGCACCGGGGAGGTCACCGCTGTCCAGCGCCTGCACTGCGGCCTCCAGCAGGGCGTCGTAGGGCCCGGCGACCTCGGCCGGGGCCTCCGGCACGCCCCCGCCCGGCTCGGCGCCGGGGTCGACGACGAGACCGGTCAGGCCGAAGCGCTGCTCACCGACCTGGATCAGCTGGTCCAGGGTCTGGCGGATCTGTGCCTCGCCCGCGGCCCCCTGGAAGAGCGGCAGCGCCTGTCCGGCCACCACCGCGAAGACCGCCGGGATCCCCTGGATCCCGAACTGCTGCATCAACATCTGGTTGGCGTCGACGTCGATCTTGGCGAGGAGGACGCGCCCGTTGTACTCGACGGTGAGCCGCTCCAGGAGAGGGCTCAGTTGCTTGCAGGGCTCGCACCACTCGGCCCAGAAGTCGATGACGACCGGGACCTCGGTGGACCGCTGCAGGACATCGCGCTCGAAGCCGGCCTCGTCGACGTCGATCACGAGGTCGGCCGGGGAGACGGCTCCCCCGCCGCCCTGCCGTGCCGTCTCGGCGCGCGCCTGCTCCGCCTTCGCCTTGGCCTCCTGGGCCGCCTTCACCGCGGCGAGGTCGACGACCCCGCTCATGGACATGTTCCGTGGCTGCATGCGTCTATCCTCCCCCGTGCACCGCGTGTGTGTGAAAAACGCCCGGGAAACCCAGGCGTACGTGTGGTGTTGGGCGCGGGGTCCCCACCCCACGCCGGTGGTCGTCGCTCGGGCACGCCGGTCGAGCGTGCTTTCGCTACGGGTCGTAGCGTAATACCGATCGGGGTCCGCGCGGCACCCCCTCTCCGTGATCTCTCTCACGACCGACCGTGCGGTATCCGCCGGTTATGGTCGTGCCATGCAGAGCCGCATCCCAGCCAGTCGCACCGGGCGTCCGCGCAACACCGCCGCGGATGCCGCGATCCTGGCCGCGACCCGTCAGGCTCTGGTCGAACTCGGCTGGTCCAAGCTCACCTTGGGAGACGTGGCGGTCCGCGCCGGCGTCGCCAAGACCACCCTCTACCGTCGCTGGGCGGGCAAGAACGAACTCGTGGTGGACGCGGTCGCCGAACTCTTCGACGAACTGAGCCTGCCCGACCGCGGTTCGCTGGCCGCCGACATCGAGGGCGTGGTGCTCCAGTTCGCCGCGATACTGGCCCGGCCGGAGGCCAGGAGCGGGCTGATGGCGGTGGTCGCCGAGGCCACCCGTGACGAGGCCCTGCGCGAGCGCATCCGCGCCTCGATCGTCGAACGGCAGAAACGTCTCGTCCTCGCGGGCCGGGCCCGCGCCCAGGAACGCGGCGAGCTGCCGGCCGAGCCGGACACCGAGGAGTCGGCCCGCGCTGTCGACCTGATCTTCGACATGGTGGCCGGGGCGGTGGTGCACCGCACCCTGGTGAGCGCGGAACCCGCCGACGAGGAGTGGGTGCACGGCTTCACCCGCGTCCTGCTGTCGGGCCTCGCCGCCGCCACCGGCCCCGGGCCCGGGTGACCACCGACGGCCGCAGACCGGCCACGGTCGGCCGATAGTCGTCTGTCGCCGCCCCCGGGCGCCCTGCGAGGATCGTGATCACCCCACCGGGACATACGGGACACCGAGCGGCCAGGGAGGCACGCATGACCGGGACCGGATCCGTCACCGCGCGGATCGACACCTCCAGGCCGCACCCGGCCCGGGTCTACGACTGGTTCCTCGGTGGCAAGGACAACTACCCCGTCGACGAGGAACTGGGCCGGCAGATCATGGGCGTCGACGGCACGGCCCGGCACATCGCCCGCACCAACCGCTGGTTCATGCAGCGCGTCACCAGGTGGCTGGCCGGAAAGGCGGGCATCCGGCAGTACCTGGACATCGGTACCGGCATCCCCACCGAACCCAATCTTCACCAGATCGCCCAGAGCGTCGCCCCCGAGTCCCGCGTCGTCTACACGGACAACGACCCGATCGTCCTCAAGCACGCGGAGGCACTGCTGCGCAGCACCCCCGAGGGCGTCACCGACTACGTCCAGGCCGATGTGCGCGAACCCGAGCGGATCCTGCAACAGGCGGGCGAGCATCTGGACTTCGGCCGGCCGGTGGCGCTGTCCCTGGTGGCGCTGACGCACTTCCTCGGTGACGAGGACGATCCGTACGCCCTGGTGTCCCGGCTCGTCGACGCCCTGCCCTCCGGCAGCCATCTGGTGCTGTCCCAGCTCACCGCCGACTTCGACCCCGAGGGGGTCGGCCGCGGTGTCGCGATGTACGCGGCGGGCGGTGTCACCCTCGCACCGCGCACCCGCGCGGAGATCGCCCGGTTCTTCGAGGGACTGGAGCTCGTCGATCCCGGTCTCGTCCAGCTGACCGACTGGCATCCCGAGCTCGCCGACGGGGAGCACACCGACGAGAGCGCCGTGATCTCGCTCTACGGCGCGGTGGCCCGCAAGCCATGAGAGGCAACGCGCCGGCAGGCGGGCGGCGGCCCCCCAAAAGCTGCTTATGATGCCCCGGTGTTCGATTCCCGGCACATCAAGACGTTCCACGAGGTGGTCAGGACCGGCTCGTACTCGGCCGCCGCACGTGCCCTCGGCTACACCCAGCCGGCGATCACACAGCAGATGAAGGCCCTGGAACGGGACACCGGCTCCGCCCTGTTCGTCCGGGTGGGCCGCGGACTGCGGCTCACCGAGGCCGGTGAGGCGCTGGCCCGGCACACCTCGGCCATCCTCGACGCCATGACCACCGCGCAGGAGCAGATGAACGCCCTCACGCGGCTGCGGGCCGGCCGGGTCCGCCTCTGCGCCTTCCCCAGCGCCAACTCCACGCTCGTCCCCGAGGCCCTGGCCCGGCTGACGGTCGACCACCCCGCCCTGCGCGTCGACCTGCTGGAGGACGAACCGCCCGAGTCGCTGCGGCGGCTCACCCGGGGCGAGTGCGACATCTCGCTGGCGTTCACCTATCCCGGACTGCACGAACAGGTCCCGGAAGGCCTGGTGGAGATACCCCTCCTGGAGGACCAGCTGACCGTGCTGCTGCCCGCTGGACACCCGCTGGCCCGGCGACGCGCGGTCCGGCTCATCGATCTGGCCGGGGAGCGCTGGATCGCCGGCTGCCCGCGCTGCCGGGCGAACCTGCTGCACGAGTGCGCGGAGGAGGGGTTCGTCCCCGACGTCGCGTTCATGACCGACGACAACCTCGCCGTGCAGAGCCTGGTCGCGGAGGGGCTGGGGGTCGCCATGCTCCCCTCGCTCGTGCTCAACTTCATGCGCCATCCCGAGGTCACCGGTCGGCCGCTCCGGCCCGTCTCCCGGCGCAAGATCTCGGCGTACGTGCTGCCCGAGCACCTGCGCATACCGGCGACGGCGCGGGTGCTGGACCGGCTGAAGGCCGTCGCCGCCGCGAAGGACGGCTGCTGAGCACTCCGGACCGCTCTCATCCATGAGCGCCGCTTGGGCAGGGTGAAGAAACTCGCGTTGGACGCAATGGGTGCCTCCGTCCGACGCTCCCGGTATGCCTTCCGTCGCCAGTGCCACGAGTGTCCCGGGCGCCTTCACCGCCCCGCGCCCCACCGCACGCCTCGCCGCCCTGATCGCGGACATCGCCGGCACCGTCGGCCGGGGGCTGCCGCCCGACCCGACGGCCCACCTCGTCGGCGAGTGCCTCGCCCCGCACCTGGGCGCCCCCGACCTGCTCACCCCGGAGCAGTGCGGGAGCGACCCGGCGCGCTACCGGCAGCACCTGCTGCACGCCGAGCACGACGGCAGCTTCTCCCTCGTCGCCCTGGTCTGGCTGCCCGGCCAGGGCACCTCCGTGCACGACCACATCGCCTGGTGCACCACCGGCGTGCACGAGGGCCGGGAGCACGAGCGGCGGTACCGGCTGCTGCCGGCCACCGGTCCGGGCGACGGCGCACGGCTGGTCGCCACCGCCGACGTGGTCAACGAACGCGGCGAGGTCTGCGGCTTCGCCCCGCCCGGGGACATCCACCGGGTGTGGAACGGCGGGCCCGGCACGGCGATATCCCTGCATGTCTACGGCGCCGACGTGTCCCGCTCCGGCACCAGCGTCCGCCGCGTCTACCCGCGGCCGGCCGACCGCTGATGGCGCTGCTGGAGGAACGGTCCGCCGCCGCACCGGCCCCGGACGGTCCGGTGGCCGCGACCCGTCGGCAAGGGCTCGCCGTCGCGGTGCTGGGCGTGGCCGTCGCCTGGTGCGTGCACCTGGTCCTGCCCGGTGTGCCGATGCTCACCGCCGCCGTCGTGCTCGGCATCGTGGCCGCGCATCTCCCCCGGCTGAGGAGCGTCGTGCGCACCACCGCGCGGCCGGGGCTGTCGTTCGCCGGCAAGCGGCTGATGCGGGCCGGCATCGTGCTCCTCGGGCTGCGGCTCGCCTTCGACGACATCCGCGCCCTGGGCTGGGCCACCGTCCTCATGGTGTTCGGCGTGGTCACGGTCACCCTGCTCGGCACCTGGTGGCTCGGCGGACGGCTGGGGCTGCCCGGCGACCAGCCGCTGCTGATCGCCGCCGGGTACGCGGTCTGCGGGGCGTCGGCGATCGGCGCGGTGGGCGAGGCGCGGGGCAGCGACGAACGGGACGCGGCCACCGCGGTCGCCCTGGTGACCCTCTGCGGAACGCTCGCCATCGCCGTACTGCCCCTCCTGCAGGGCGTACTCGGGCTGGACGACGCGGAGTTCGGCCGCTGGGCGGGCGCGAGCGTGCACGACGTCGGGCAGGTGGTCGCCACCGCCCAGACCGCGGGCGGCGCGGCGCTCGGCGAGGCGGTGCTGGTGAAGCTGATGCGGGTGGCCCTGCTCGCCCCGATCGTCGCCGCGGTGGCCCTGGGCGTGCGACGGGGCAGGGGGCGCGCGGCGGGGGCACCCCGCATGCCACTGGTCCCGTTGTTCGTCGTCGGCTTCCTGGCCGCCGTGACGCTGCGCAGCACGGGCCTGCTGCCCGCACCGGCCCTCGGCGCGGCCCACATCGCCCAGGAGCTCCTGCTCGCCGCCGCCCTGTTCGGTCTGGGCAGCGCGGTCGACCTCCGGGCCCTGACCCGCACGGGCACCCGCGTCGCGGCGCTCGGCCTGTGCGCGTGGGTGGTCGTGGCGGGGATGTCGTACGCCGGGGTGCTGCTGATCTCCCGCTGAGCGTTTTCCGGGCGGCGGGGGATCCCGCCCGGGAACGCCGTGGGCCGCACACGCCCGCGCGGGAGGGGAGCCGCACGACGGCACTGCGGTGCCCGGCGGGAGGCGGCCTCACGGCCGGTTACCTCCGCGAGGACAAGGCGGGGCGGGCCGGCGTCCGGCAACGCGAACGGCAGGCGCCGTGTCCTTCGACGCGGCGCCTGCCGTCGTAACCCCGTCCGTCCGGGCCCTGGCCCGAGCCCTTGCCCCTGACCCTGGCTCAGAAGCCCGCCGGCTCCGTGTACACGCCCCACTCGTCGCGCAGGACGCCGCAGATTTCGCCGAGGGTCGCCTCCGCGCGTACGGCGTCGAGCATGGGCCCGATCATGTTGGCGCCGGAGCGAGCCGCGCCGATCATGGCGTCGAGCGCGCCGCGCACCTTCGCGTCGTCGCGTCCGGCCCTGCGGTCGCCCAGCAGCCGCACCTGATCGCGCTCCACCTCGTGGCTGACCCGCAGGATCTCCAGGTCACCGGTGACGGACCCGGTGTGCACGTTGACGCCGACGACCCGCTTGTCGCCCTTCTCCAGCGACTGCTGGTAGCGGAACGCCGACTCGGCGATCTCGCCGGTGAACCAGCCGTCCTCGATGCCGCGCAGGATGCCGGAGGTGATCGGACCGATGGGGTGCTTCCCGTCCGGGTGGGCCCTGAGCCCCCGCTCCTTGATCTGCTCGAAGATCTTCTCGGCATCCGCCTCGATGCGGTCGGTGAGCTGCTCGATGTACCAGGAACCGCCCAGCGGGTCCGCGACGTTGCCGACGCCGGTCTCCTCCATCAGCACCTGCTGGGTGCGCAGGGCGATCTCGGCGGCCTGCTCGCTGGGCAGGGCGAGGGTCTCGTCGAGGGCGTTGGTGTGCAGGGAGTTGGTCCCGCCGAGCACGGCGGCCAGCGCCTCGACCGCGGTCCGTACGACGTTGTTGTACGGCTGCTGCGCGGTCAGCGAGACACCGGCGGTCTGGGTGTGGAACCGCAGCCACTGCGCCTTGTCGCTCCGCGCGCCGTACACGTCCCGCATCCAGCGCGCCCAGATGCGCCTGGCCGCACGGAACTTGGCGATCTCCTCGAAGAAGTCGAGGTGCGCGTCGAAGAAGAAGGACAGTCCCGGCGCGAAGACATCCACGTCGAGCCCGCGGCTGAGCCCCAGCTCCACGTACCCGAAGCCGTCCGCCAGCGTGTACGCCAGCTCCTGCGCGGCCGTCGATCCCGCCTCGCGGATGTGATAGCCGGAGACCGACAGCGGCTTGTACGCGGGAATGCCGGCCGCGCAGTGCTCCATCAGGTCGCCGATGAGCCGCAGGTGCGGCTCGGGCTGGAAGAGCCACTCCTTCTGTGCGATGTACTCCTTGAAGATGTCCGTCTGCAGCGTGCCGTTGAGCACGGCGGGATCGACACCCTGCCGCTCGGCGGCGACCAGGTACATGCAGAAGACGGGCACGGCGGGCCCGCTGATGGTCATCGACGTGGTGACGTCACCGAGCGGGATGTCCTTGAACAGGGCCTCCATGTCGGCCGCCGAGTCGATCGCCACCCCGCAGTGCCCGACCTCGCCCAGCGAGCGCGGGTCGTCGGAGTCGCGACCCATGAGCGTCGGCATGTCGAAAGCGACGGAGAGCCCGCCCCCGCCGTTGCGGAGGATCATCTTGTAGCGCTCGTTGGTCTGCTCGGCGTTCCCGAACCCGGCGAACTGCCGGATGGTCCACGTCCGCCCCCGGTAGCCGGTCGGATACAGCCCGCGGGTGAAGGGGTACTCCCCCGGCCAGCCGATCCGCTCGAACCCCTCATAGGTGTCCCCGGGCCGGGGACCGTACACCGGCTCCACGGGATCGCCGGAGAGCGTGGTGAAATCCGCGTCGCGCTTGCGTGCGGCGTCGTAGCGGGCCTGCCAGCGTCGGCGGCCTTCCTCGATGGCGTCAGCGTCCATACCTTCAAATTTACTAGGACGTCCAAGTAAATGTCGATGGGAGACCGCCGCACGCTGCTCCGTACGGCAGTGAGAAGCGTTACGCGACCGCGGGGGTCCCGTTCACGACCTTGCCCTCGAGCTCACGGCTGATCCTGCGCTCCACGAAGAACGCGGCCGTGGGGACGGTGCCGGCCAGCAGCACCCAGAGCTGCTTCTTCACCGGCCACTTCGCCTTGGAACCGAGGTCGAAGGCGAAGATCAGGTACACGACGTAGAGCCAGCCGTGAGCGATGCTGACCACCTGGGTGAAGTCGGCCGCGCCACCCATGTCGAGCGCGTACTTTCCGATCATGCCGAAGGTCAACGCGACGAGGAGGACACCGGTGACGTAGGCCATGACCCGGTAGCGGGTGAGCACGCTCTTTTTCATGCCATCGAGCGTAACCGCCCGTTCCGGGAGATCTTGGCGGGGGTCAGTCCTCCTCGAAGTCCCCCGCCGCCAGCCGCAGCGGCCGCAGCATCGCGAAAAGTTCGCCGCACTCCTCCGCGTCGTAGGCGCCCAGGCCGAAGTCCATCGCCATCAGGTCGCGGGTGGCGGACTCGACCACCTCACGACCCTTGTCGGTGATGGTGGCGAGGGTGCCGCGGCCGTCGTTGGGGTTGGGGCGCCTGGACACCAGCCCGGAGCGCACCAGCCGGTCCACGGTGTTGGTCACCGACGTGGGGTGCACCATCAGCCGCTCGCCGATCTTCGACATCGGCAGCTCACCGGACTTGGAGAAGGTCAGCAGCACCAGCGCCTCGTACCGCGCGAACGTGAGCCCGTACGGCTTGACCACCGCGTCGACCTCGGCCAGCAGGATCTGGTGCGCGCGCATGACCGAGGTGATCGCGGCCATCGACGGCACACTTCCCCAGCGCTGCTTCCAGAGCTCGTCGGCGCGGGCGATGGGATCGAACGAGAGACTGAGCGGCTTCGGCACGGCTCAGACCCTACCGGCCGGTCATATGTCGGTCAGCCCTGTCTCACTCAGCGGTCCCGTCGTACGGACCACTCGCTCCGCGGAGCTGCCGGCCGTCAGCCGAGGACGTAGCTCCCCGCACCCAGAACCGTACGCAGGCGGCCCTCCGCCCGGAGCGCGACAATGGCCTTGTCAACTTGTCCCGGCCCTGAAGGACTCCGTTGGGGGGCCGGGCTTGGAGGTAGTGCCCAGCTGGTTGCTGGGTGGACTCCTCCGTCCAGACACCCCTATGGGGTGGCAGGGACGCGTGACTCACGCCCCGCGTTCCACACGCTCTCGCCACGGGTGGCGAGGTTGTGGGAAGCATTCCGGTCGGCGTGGGCAACGACCCCGCACCCCCGGCAGATGAAAAGCCCCTGGTCGACACGGTTGCGCTTGTCGACGTGGCCGCACTCGGCGCACGTCTGCGACGTGTACGCGGGATCAACGACGCTTCGTCGTGCACTCCCTCGAGGGCGCGGTCATGGTCGCCGTCCTGCGCGGTGAGCGGCTGGGGCTGGCCAGCCCTGACGCGCCGGACGACGGACGGGCGGACGGGCCCGGCCTGTAGCAGCGGGCTGCGGACACACGAAGAGACCCGGTGGGCCTTCCGGAGGGTCCGGTTCGGAAGGTCCACCGGGTCTCGGGGACACCACCCCCCGCAGTCGGCTACTCGGCCAGGTGCCGCTCGACGGTCTTCACCTTGGACGTGAGGCCGTCCGCCACGCCCGGGCGGATGTCCGCCTTGAGGACGAGGGAGACGCGCGGCGCGCGGGCCTCCACGGCGGCCACGGCACGCTTGACCACGTCCATCACCTCGTCCCACTCGCCTTCCACCGAGGTGAACATGGCGTCGGTGCGGTTCGGCAGCCCCGACTCGCGGACCACCCGTACGGCGTCGGCGACGTACTCCCCCACGTCCTCGCCGACGCCGAGCGGTGTCACGGAGAAGGCGACGATCACGCGCCGACGACCCCCTCGGTGCGGGCGCGGGAGGCGATCACCGCGTCCTCGGCCTCGCGCTTGAGGCGGCGGTCGGCGAAGAAGCCGCCGGTGGGCAGGACCGACATCGCGAAGTAGAAGGCGGCGGTCCCCAGCGGCCACTTGGCGCGGTTCCAGGCGTCGGCCCAGAAGAGCACGTACACGACGAAGAGGAAGCCGTGGATGGCGCCCACGACCGGGACCGCGTTGAAGTCCGTGGTCCGCTTCAGGACCGAGCAGACGAGCAGCAGCAGGAACGAGATCGCTTCGGGGCCCGAGACCAGGCGGAGGCGGCGGAGGGCGGAGGCGGTCTTGATGTCCACGGGTCACCTTCGGTGGGAGAGACGTCGGCGTCGACGGTTCGGACGGCTTGTGAACATACGCACAAGCGCGCGTCCATTGTGGCAAACCGCGTCCACGATCACGGGGAGGGGGTCCTCAAGGGGTCGATCAGGGTGCGACGCGGGCTCCTGGATCTGTCGGCGGGGCAAAGGGGCGGCTACCGTCGCAAGCGTGGCGATGTTCCGACTTCAGAGCAGCAAGGTGCTCGCCGTCGACATGACCGGGGATGCCGTGAAGGCGAAGAACGGCTCGATGGTCGCGTACGACGGTGAGATGGCCTTCAAGAAGCTCAGCGGTGGTGGTGAGGGCCTGCGGGGGATGGTGACCCGCAGGCTCACGGGCGAGCAGATGACGCTGATGGAGGTGAAGGGGCACGGGACCTGCTTTTTCGCGGACCGGGCCTCCGAGATCAGTCTGGTGGGACTGCGGGGCGACACGCTGTACGTGGAGTCCAGCAACCTGCTGGCGACGGACGGCGGGCTGCGCACCGGGACGACGTTCACGGGTATGCGCGGGGCCTCGCAGGGCAACGGGCTGTTCACGACCACGATCGAGGGGCACGGGCAGGCGGCGATCATGTCGGACGGGCCGGCCGTGCTGCTCCGGGTCAGCGCGCAGTACCCGCTGACGGTGGACCCGGGCGCCTATGTGGCCCACCAGGGCAATCTGCGGCAGTCGTTCCAGTCGGGTGTGACCTTCCGCACGCTGATGGGAGAGGGCGGCGGCGAGGCCTTCCAGATCCGGTTCGAGGGCGACGGGGTGGTCTACGTCCAGCCCAGTGAGCGCAACACGATCGCGGGGGACGTGTGACATGGGCTTCCGGGAGATCAACTCGAAGATGATCGAGGCGACGGTGGCGCCGGGGCAGCGGCTGTTCAGCCAGCGCGGCGCGATGCTCGCGTACAAGGGGGAGGTCGGTTTCACCCCCAACGTACGCGGCGGCCAGGGCGGGGTGATGTCGATGATCGGGCGGCGGGTCGCCAACGAGGACACGCCGCTGATGACCGTCGAGGGCAGCGGCACCGTGCTGTTCGGGCACGGCGGGCACCACATCCAGGTGATCAACCTCGCCGGGGACACCCTGTACGTCGAGGCCGACCGGCTGCTCGCCTTCGAGGGCACGCTGGAGCAGGGCACGGTGTTCCTCGGCTCCCAGGGCGGGGTGATGGGCATGGTCCGGGGGCAGGTCTCCGGGCAGGGGCTCTTCACCACCTCGCTGAAGGGGCACGGCTCCGTCGCCGTGATGGCCCACGGAGGGGTGATCGAGATCCCGATCACCCCGCAGCGGCCGGTGCGGGTCGACCCGCAGGCATACGTCGCCCATCACGGCGACGTGCGCAACAGGCTGTCCACGGCCCTCGGCTGGCGGGACATGGTGGGCCGCGGCTCCGGCGAGGCCTTCCAGTTGGAGCTGAGCGGCAGCGGTGTCGTGTACGTCCAGGCGTCGGAGGAGAAGTTGTGAGCATGTACGGAACCCCGGGCGCCGGCCCCACGGTCTTCGACCCGACGTCCCTGCCGGCCGACGACAACGTCGATCACTACACCTTCTGCGTGGAGCTCAGGGGCACCCAGTGGTTCATGCAGAAGGGGAAGATGATCGCCTACTACGGCTCGATCGATTTCAACGGCATCGGGCACGGGCGACTCGACCGGCTTGTCCGTACGTCGTTCCATTCGCCTCTGCACGCGAGCGACTGGGTCGTGGCGGAGGGCTCGGGCAAGATGCTCCTCGCCGACCGGGCCTTCGATGTGAATTCGTACGATCTCGAGGACGGCAACCTGACCATTCGCTCGGGCAACTTGCTAGCTTTTCAGCCAAGTCTTTCGCTGAAGCAATCGATCGTGCCGGGTTTCCTGACCCTGATCGGAACCGGCACGTTCGTGGCGGCCTCCAACGGCCCGGTGGTGTTCATGGAGCCGCCGATCCGGGTGGACCCGCAGGCGCTGGTCGGCTGGGCGGACTGCCCGTCCCCGTGCCACCACTACGACCACGGGTACATGACCGGCCTGATGGGCGGTCTACGTGCGATGACGGGCCTGGGCGGGGCTTCCGGCGAGGAGCACCAGTTCGAGTTCGTGGGGGCGGGCACGGTGCTGCTCCAGTCGTCCGAGGCGCTGATGGCGGAGCAGGCCACGGGGGTCACTCCGCACGAGCCGGGGGTACCCGGTGGCGAGGTTCCGGGTGGCCAGGGGCAGGGGGCGGGGGCACCGCGCCTTCCCGGACAGCTGGGAGACCTCCAGCGTCGCTTCGGGCTGTGAGCGGTAATGTGCGGGGTGTGACATCGAACGCCTGCACGCGATGTCACACGGAAGCCTCATTAGTTCATCTTTCAACTTTCTTAGGTAGACTTCATTCATGGAGACCGAGACGGCCACCCGCTGGCTGACCAATGCGGAGCAGTGCGCCTGGCGCACCCACCTGGAGGTCAACAAGCTGCTGACCTACCAGCTCGAGAAGGATCTGCAGCCGTTCGGCCTGACAATGAACGATTACGAGATCCTGGTGAATCTGTCCGAGTCGGAGGACCGGCGGATGCGGATGAGCGACCTCGCCTCCGCCACCATGCAGTCGAAGAGCCGCCTCTCGCACCAGATCACCCGCATGGAGAACGCGGACCTGGTCCGGCGGGAGAACTGCGAGTCCGACCGGCGCGGGCTCTACGCGGTCCTCACCGAGCACGGCATGGAGACCATGCAGAAGGTCGCGCCGCACCATGTGGCGTCCGTGCGCCGACACTTCATCGATCTGCTCGCCCCCGAGACGCTCACCGAGCTCGACAAGGCCCTCAAGCCCATCGCCGAGCATCTGCTGGGGCAGCGGGGGCGTCCCTGACGCGCTTCGGCCTCAGCCGGCCGGCGGCAGACGGAGCTCGAACAGGGCTCCGCCCGCCGGCGCCGCCCCCGCGGTGAGCGTTCCGCCGTGCCGTACGGCGACGTCCCGCGCGATCGCGAGGCCCAGCCCGGCGCCGCCGTCGTCCCGGCTGCGGGCGGCGTCCAGCCGCACGAACCGCTCGAAGATCCGCTCCCGGTCGGCCTCGGCGATCCCCTCACCGTCGTCGGCCACCGCGAGCACCACCCGTGCTCCCTCCCGGCGCACGGTCACGGTGACGCGCTCACGGGCATGCCGCGCGGCGTTGTCCAGCAGGTTGGCGAGCACGCGGCCGAGCTGGCCCCGCGATCCGGTGACCTCCGCCAGCTCCGTGTCCACCGTCACGCCGGTACGCCCCGCGGCCTCCTCGCGGGCCATCGCCGCCAGGTCGATCCGGGTGTCCCCGGGCCGCTCCCCCGCGTCCAGCCGGGCGAGCAGCAGCAGATCGGCGGCGAGGTGCTGGAGCCGCACGGTGTCCTCGACGGCGCCGTCCAGGTCGAGGAGGCCAGGGTGGGCGGCGGCCACCTCCAGCTGGGTGCGCAGGGAGGCGATCGGGCTGCGCAGCTCGTGCGAGGCGTCGGCGACGAACCGCCGCTGCCGTTCCACGGACGCCTCCAGGGCGGCGAGGGTCTCGTTCGTGGTGCGGGCGAGGCGGGCGATCTCGTCGTGCGTCGCCGGTTCGGGGACGCGGCGGGTGAGGTCCTCGGAGGCGGTGATCGCGGCCATCTCCCGGCGGATGCCCTCCACCGGTCGCAGAGCGCGGCCGGTGACCAGCCAGGTCACTGAGGCGACGACTCCGAGCAGCAGGGGCAGACCGATGAGCATGCCGGTCAGCGTGGTGCTCACGGCACTGTGCTCGGCGGCGAGCGGCGCGCCCGCGGTGACGGTCAGGCGGCCCCGGTCGGCGGTTTCCACGTCCACGGCGGCGAAACGGTAGTCCTCGGCGTCACCGTCGATGGTGGCCGAGCCGTTGCTGAAGGTCGTTCCGCTGCCGATCTCGCCGGGGGCCAGGGACGCGCCGGAGTCGTCGTCCGCGTCGTCGGAGTCTTCAGAGTTGTCGGAGTCGTCGTCATCGTCGTCATCGCCGGGTGCCGACGGGCGTGGCGTCACCTCGGCCGTCGCCGTGCCGTCGATCCGCTGGAGGTCCTCGGAGGCCGCGACCAGCGTCCCGTCCTCGTCGACGATCTGCACCGGCCTGTCGTCGCCGTCCAGTCCGGAGAGCCGGTCGTACGGCGTCCGGGCGGCGAGTTCGGAGGCGACCGCCCGCGCGGACTGCTCCGCCCGGGTGCCCGCCTCGCCGATCAGGTTGGAGCGCAGGGACAGCAGGACGGCGGTGCCGGCCGCGACGAGGGCCACCGCGACGACGAGGGTGGCGCCGAGCGTCGCCCGCGCGCGGACCGAGCCGAACAGGCGGCTCACGGCGCCGTCTCCAGCCGGTAGCCCGCGCCGCGCACGGTGCGGATGAGCCCGGCGCGGAGTTTGCGGCGCAGGGCGCTGATGTAGACCTCGACGATGTTCGGGTCGCCCTCGAAGGCGAAGTCCCAGACGTGCTCCAGGATGTCCCCCTTGGACACCACCTCGCCGGCCCGCAGCACGAGCTGCTCCAGCACCGAGAACTCCTTGGCGGTCAGCGCCACTTCGTCCTCGCCCAGGAACACCCGGCGGGCGGCGGTGTCGACTTTGAGGTCGCCGTGCACATGCACCGGGGAGGCGCCCGCGCCCTGCCGTCGGCGCAGCAGCGCCTTGATCCTGGCGACGAGGACGACGTACGAGAACGGCTTGGTGAGGTAGTCGTCGGCGCCGGTGTCCAGGCCCTCCGCCTCGTCGTACTCGCCGTCCTTGGCGGTGAGCATCAGGATCGGCACGTCGTGCCCGGCGGCGCGCAGGGCGGCGCAGACGCGGTAGCCGTTCAGGCCGGGCAGCATGATGTCGAGGATCAGGAGGTCGTACGTGCCCTCCGTGGCCCGGTGCAGGCCCTCCCGGCCGTCGTGGACGACGTCCACGGCGTAGCCCTCGGCGGTGAGGCCCTTGGCGAGGGAGAGGGCGAGGCGTTTCTCGTCCTCCACGATGAGCAGGCGCATGCGGTACAGGGTCGCAAAGCGAACCTGAAGATCACTTCAGGCGGCTTCAGGTTCCTCTCAGCGTCGGTCGGCGAGATTGATGGTGCACAGCGCGAAACACTGCGACTCGGGAGGAACCCACATGAAGCGCAACATCGTGATCGCCGTCGTCACGGCCGCGGCTCTGGCCGGCGGGGGCACGGCGACGGCCATCGCGGTCTCGGGGGACGACGACGGCGGGGCGGCGCCGGTGGCGCGGACGGAGAAGCGGGCGGGGGACGACGGGCGGGACGACGACGGGCGCGGTGACGACCGGGACGATCGCGATGAGCGTGGAGACGACCGGGACGACAACGGTCGTGACAACGACCGCGATGACCGTGACGACCGTCCCGTCTCCGGCGACGTGACCGCCGCCGACGCCATCGCCGCCGCGCTGAAGCACACGCCGGGCACGGCCGTCTCCGCCGAGCTGGACGACCGCGCCTGGGAGGTCGACGTCCTCGGCGGCGGGGACGACTGGCACAGCGTGCGGATCGACCCGGCCACCGGCAAGGTCCTCGGCACCGAGAAGGAGGACGAGGACGACGCCGGCGAGGTGCGGGCCACGCTGAAGGGGTCCTCGGTGACGGCCGAGCAGGCCGCGAAGGCGGCGGCGGCCAAGGGCGTCGTGACATCGGTGGAACTGGATGACGACGATGACCGGGGCTGGGAGGCCGAGACCCGCGCCTTTGGCGGGGACGACCGGGACTGGCGGGTTGATCTGACCAAGGGCACAGTCACGGCGGACCGTGACGACTCCGGTGACGACGACTCGAACGACGACTGAGCACCGGGCCACCCCGTAGAACGAGTAGTACACCTGAGGGATGAGTGACGGCGCCGAGGTCCCGCTCGTGACTTCCCGGTCGTGATCGCCGATACGAATGCCCTGTACCGGCTGTTCGTCCCGAAGGACCCCTCCCACGCCGCTCACCGGGAAGCCCTGGCCCGCACGGGTCACCTCGTGGTGTCGCCCATGGTGCTCACCGAGCTGGACTACTTGCTGACCGCACGGGTCGGCGCCCGGGCGGCCATGAACGCGCTGGACTTCATCGCAGGCCGGACAGAAGCCCGCCGGTTCGAGATTCCCGAGACAGCGCCGCACCTGAGGGCGGCCATGGCGGTGATGCACGGATACGCGGATACGCGGATACGCGGATACGCGGATCCGCGGACACCGACGGCGGGGCAGGAGTAGGACTGGCTGCCGCGATGAACGTGGCCCTGGCGGCGGCCTTCCGGACCACGTCCCTCTTCACCGCGGACGGTCACTTCCGCATGATGCGGCCGCTCACCGGCGAACCCGCCTTCCGACTCCTGCCCGACGACCTCTGACCGGCCGCGGTCAGCCCCGCGTCAGCCCCGCCACCAGTTCGTCCGCCGCCCGGTACGGGTCCAGGTCGCCCGCGATGATGCGTTCGGCCAGCGCGCCCAGGCGGCGGTCTCCGTGCAGGTCGCCGATGCGTTCCCGCAGGGCCGTGACCGCGATGGTTTCGACCTCGCGGGAGGCGCGGGCCAGGCGGCGTTCCGTGAGGACTCCTCGTTCCTCCATCCAGGCGCGGTGCTTCTCCAGGGCCTCGACCACCTCGTCGACGCCCTCCTGGCGGGAGGCGACCGTCTTGACGATCGGAGGGCGCCAGTCGCCGGGGGCACGGGATTCGCCGAGGCCGAGCATGTGGTTCAGCTCGCGGGCGGTGGCGTCGGCGCCGTCGCGGTCGGCCTTGTTGACGACGTAGACGTCGCCGATCTCCAGGATTCCGGCCTTGGCGGCCTGGATGCCGTCGCCCATGCCGGGGGCCAGCAGCACCACGGAGGTGTCGGCCTGGGAGGCGATCTCCACCTCCGACTGGCCGACGCCGACCGTCTCGACCAGGATCACGTCGCAGCCCGCCGCGTCCAGGACGCGGATGGCCTGCGGGGCCGACCAGGCGAGGCCGCCCAGGTGACCACGCGTCGCCATGGAGCGGATGTAGACGCCCGGGTCGGACGCGTGCTCCGACATACGGACGCGGTCGCCGAGCAGGGCGCCCCCGGAGAAGGGGGAGGAGGGGTCGACGGCCAGGACGCCGACCCGCTTGCCCTGTTTGCGATAGGCGGTCACCAGAGCCGAGGTGGACGTGGACTTGCCCACGCCCGGGGAGCCGGTGAGGCCGACCACATACGCGTTGCCGGTGAGCGGCGCCAGGGCCGCCATAACCTCCCTGAGCTGCGGAGACGCCCCCTCCACCAAGGAGATCAGCCGGGCCACCGCCCGGGGCCTGCCTTCCCTGGCCTGGGCGACCAGTGAGGAGACGTCCTGCATCACAGCTCCGTTCACGAGAGGAAAAACCAGCAAACCTGCGAAGAAACCCGGCTCAGGCCTTGGGCACCCGCACGATCAGCGCGTCACCCTGGCCGCCGCCGCCGCACAGTGCCGCCGCGCCGACTCCGCCGCCGCGCCGCTTCAGCTCCAGCGCCAGGTGCAGCACGAGTCGCGCGCCGGACATCCCGATCGGGTGACCGAGGGCGATGGCACCGCCGTTGACGTTCACCTTTTCGGCGGAAACGCCCAGATCCTTCATCGACTGGACGGCAACCGCGGCGAAGGCCTCGTTGATCTCGATGAGGTCGAGGTCGGAAACCTCCAGGCCCTCCTTCTTCAGCGCGTGCCGGATGGCGTTGGACGGCTGCGACTGGAGGGAGTTGTCGGGTCCGGCCACGTTGCCGTGGGCGCCGATCTCGGCGATCCAGTCCAGGCCCAGTTCCTGCGCCTTGGCCTTGCTCATCACGACCACGGCCGCCGCGCCGTCCGAGATCTGCGAGGAGGTGCCGGCGGTGATGGTGCCGTCCTTGGCGAAGGCGGGGCGCAGCTTGCCGAGGGACTCGGCGGTGGTGTCGCCGCGGATGCCCTCGTCCTTGCTGAACAGGACCGGGTCGCCCTTGCGCTGCGGGATCTCGACCGGGGTGATCTCGGCCTCGTAGATGCCGTTCTTCTGCGCGGCGGCGGCGCGCTGGTGGGACAGGGCGGCGATCTCGTCCTGCTCGGGGCGGGCGATGCCGAGGCGGGTGTTGTGCTTCTCCGTGGACTCGCCCATGGCGATGTTCTCGAAGGGGTCGGTCAGACCGTCGTGCGCCATGGCGTCGATCATCTGCACGGCACCGTACTTGAAGCCCTCACGGGACTTCGGCAGCAGGTGCGGGGCGTTGGTCATGGACTCCTGGCCGCCGGCGACGATCACGTCGAACTCGCCGGCCCGGATCAGCTGGTCGGCCAGCGCGATGGCGTCGAGACCGGAGAGGCACACCTTGTTGACGGTGAGCGCCGGGACGTTCATCGGGATGCCGGCCTTGACGGCGGCCTGACGGGCCGGGATCTGCCCCGCCCCGGCCTGGAGCACCTGCCCCATGATCACGTACTGGACCTGGTCGCCGCCGATCCCCGCACGGTCGAGGGCGGCCTTGATGGCGAAGCCACCGAGGTCGGCTCCGGAGAAGGACTTCAGCGAGCCGAGCAGCCGCCCCATCGGGGTGCGGGCGCCCGCGACGATGACGGAGGTCGTGCCGTTCGTTGCGGATGATGCGGAAGATGCGGAAGACATGAGCTGCGATCCCCTTCCGGCTGCACAGCCGAAGAGTGTGAACGAGGGTTTACTTCGAATGTACTGACGTGCGGTGGACCCCGTCATCGGCCTTTCGGTGTGATCGCGCGCACGTTGCGTAACCGCCCGGGGAGCGCTGCACTGAGTCCATGCTGACGCGAATCGACCACATCGGGATCGCCTGTTTCGACCTGGACAAGACCGTGGAGTTCTACCGGGCCACGTACGGCTTCGAGGTGTTCCACTCCGAGGTCAACGAGGAGCAGGGCGTGCGCGAGGCCATGCTGAAGATCAACGAGACCTCGGACGGTGGTGCCTCCTACCTGCAGTTGCTCGAGCCGACCCGCGAGGACTCCACGGTCGCCAAGTGGCTGGCGAAGAACGGTGAGGGCGTCCACCACATCGCCTTCGGTACGGCAGATGTCGACACGGAGGCGGCCGGAATCAAGGAGAAGGGCGTACGCGTTCTGTACGAAGAGCCCCGGCGCGGCTCCATGGGGTCACGGATCACCTTCCTGCATCCCAAGGACTGTCACGGCGTGCTGACAGAACTGGTCACTTCGGCCCCTGTTGAGTCGTCCGAGCACTGACCCACGTACATAAGGGCCGGTAGGGTTGGGCCTGGTTGCCGCTCGATCCGTGGTGACCGTCCCGCCGTCTTTGGCGGCGGGATCGCCGGGGTCCGGGTTTCGGGGGCGAGCGCGGGGCAGCAGCCCATGCTTCTCCGTTGATCTGACACCATTCCCCGGGGGCTCCGTTCGGCGGATGGACGGAGCTCGGCCAGACTTGCGACCAGGGGACGGATGGGACCGCGCAGTGCGGGGCTACGAGAGCCAGGAGCGAGAGCCGGCGGCTGACGTCGACCACCTCTCTCGGTTCGAAGCCGAGATGAAGCGGCTGAAGACCGAGCGGGAAAAGGCGATCCAGCACGCCGAGGACCTCGGCTACCAGGTCGAGGTGCTGCGCGCCAAGCTGCACGAGGCGCGGCGCACCATCATGTCCCGTCCCTCCTACGACGGCGGCGACATCGGCTACCAGGCCGAGCAGATGCTGCGCAGCGCGCAGGTGCAGGCCGACCAGCTCCGCGCGGACGCCGAGCGGGAGCTGAGCCAGGCCCGGGCGCAGACCCAGCGGATCCTCCAGGAGCACGCGGAGCAGGCGGCCCGGCTCCAGGCGGAACTGCACCAGGAGGCGGTGACACGGCGCCAGCAGCTCGACCAGGAGCTGGCGGAGCGCCGGCAGACCGTCGAGTCGCATGTCAACGAGAACGTGGCGTGGGCGGAGCAGCTCCGCGCCCGCACCGAGGAGCAGGCCCGGCGGCTCCTGGAGGAGACCCGCACAGAGCGGGAACAGGCCATGGCCGCCGCCCGCGCGGAGGCGGAGCGGCTGACGAGCGAGGCCCGTCAGCGGCTGCAGAACGAGGCCGAGTCGGCCCGCGCGGAGGCTGAACAGCTGCTGCGCCGGGCCCGCGCGGACGCCGAGCGGCTGCTGAACGCCGCGTCGACGCAGGCGCAGGAGGCCACGGACCACGCCGAGCAGCTGCGGACGTCCACCGTCACCGAGTCGGAGTCGGCGCGCCGCGAGGCCCAGGAGCTGGCCAAGGCCGCCGAGCAGCGCATGGCGGAGGCCGAGACCTCGCTGCGCGAGGCGCGCAGCGAGGCGGAGAAGGTCCTCACCGAGGCGAAGGAGGCCGCCGCCAAGGCGATCACCTCCGCCGAGTCCGCCAACGAGACCCGTACGCGTACCGCCAAGGAGCAGGTGGCGCGACTGGTCAGCGAGGCCACCAAGGAGGCCGAGACCACCAGGGCGGACGCCGAGCAGCTGGTCGCCGACGCCCGCGCGGAGGCGGAGAAGATCGTCGCGGCGGCCGCGGAGAAGGCCCGCACGCTCACCGCCGAGGAGTCCGCCACCCAGTTGTCCAAGGCGGCCAGGACCGCCGAGGACGTGCTGAACAAGGCGTCCGAGGAGGCCAAGCAGACCACCAGGGCGGCGACCGAGGAGGCCGAGCGGATCCGCAGTGAGGCCGAGGCCGAGGCGGACCGGCTGCGCGCGGAGGCGCACGACATCGCCCAGCAGCTCAAGGGCGCGGCGAAGGACGACACCAAGGAGTACCGCGCCAAGACGGTCGAGCTGCAGGAGGAGGCCCGTCGGCTGCGCGGCGAGGCCGAGCAACTGCGCGCGGACGCGGTCGCCGAGGGCGAGAAGATCCGCGCGGAGGCCCGCAAGGAGGCCGTGGCGCAGATCGAGGAGGCGGCGAAGTCCGCCGAGGAGCTGCTCGCCAAGGCGAAGGCGGACGCGGACGAACTGCGCTCCACCGCGCAGACGGACAGCGAGAAGGTCCGCACCGAGGCCATCGAGCGCGCCACGACGCTGCGCCGGCAGGCCGAGGAGACGCTGGAGCGCACCCGCAAGGAGGCCGAGCGGCACCGTGCGGAGGCCGTCGAGCAGGCGGACGCGCTCAGGGAGGACGCCGAGCGGGGCGCGCGCGAGCTGCGCGAGGAGACGGAGCGGGCCGTCGAGGCCCGCCGCTCGGAGGCGGCCGACGAACTGACGCGGCTGCACGCGGAGGCCGAGGAGCGGCTCGCGGCCGCCGAGCGGGCGCTGGGCGAGGCGCGCGAGGAGGGCGCCCGGATCCGCCGGGAGGCCTCCGAGGAGGGCGAGCGGCTGCGTTCGGAGGCCGCCGAGCGGATCCGTACGCTCCAGCAGCAGGCGGAGGCGGAAGCCGAGCGGCTGCGTGACGAGGCCGCCGCGGACGCGTCGGCGTCCCGCGCGGAGGGCGAGTCCGTCGCCGTGCGGCTGCGTTCGGAGGCCGCGGCCGAAGCGGAGCGGCTGAAGTCGGAGGCGCAGGACAGCGCCGACCGGATGCGCGCGGAGGCGCAGGCCGCCGCCGAGCGGATCGGCACGGAGGCCTCCGAGTCGTTGGCCGCCGCGCAGGAGGAGGCGGCCCGGCGCCGCCGGGAGGCCGAGGAACTCCTCGGTGCGGCCCGGCAGGAGGCCGACCAGGAGCGTGAGCGGGCCCGCGAGCAGAGCGAGGAACTGCTGGCCGCCGCGCGCACGCGCGTGGAGGAGGCGCAGACCGAGGCCGTACGTCTGGTCGAGGAGGCGGACCGGCGCGCCACGGAGATGGTGTCGGCGGCCGAGCAGCACGCCCAGCAGGTGCGGGACTCCGTCGCGGGGCTGCACGAGCAGGCGCAGGAGGAGATCGCCGGCCTGCGGTCCGCAGCCGAGCACGCGGCGGACCGTACGCGCCGCGAGGCCGAGGAGGAGGCGGACCGGGTCCGCGGCGACGCCTACGCGGAGCGGGAGCGGGCGAGCGAGGACGCGGGCCGGCTGCGGCGCGAGGCGCACGAGGAGACGGAGGCCGCGAAGTCGCTGGCCGAGCGCACCGTGTCGGAGGCGATCACGGAGGCCGAGCGGATCCGCTCGGACGTGTCCGAGCACGCCCAGCGGATGCGCACGGAGGCGTCGGACGCCGTCGCCGAGGCGGAGCAGGCCGCCTCGCGCACCCGGGCGGACGCCCGTGAGGACGCCAACCGGATCCGTTCGGACGCGGCGACGCAGGCGGACACGCTCATCACCGAGGCACGCAACGAGGCCGAGCGGCTCACGGAGGACACCCTCACGGAGACCGACCGGCTGCGCACGGAGACGGTCGCCGAGGCCGAGCGGGTGCGGTCGGAGTCGGTCGCCAAGGCGGAGAAGCTGATCGCGGACGCCACCGGTGACGCGGAGCGGCTGCGGGCCGAGGCCGCGGAGACGGTCGGGTCGGCGCAGGCGCACGCGGAGCGGGTCCGCCGGGACGCCGAGCGGGTCATGTCCGACGCCGCGTCGGAGGCCGAGCGGATGGTGTCGACCGCGCGGGAGGAGGCCGAGCGGACGCTGGACGAGGCCCGCAAAGAGGCCAACAAGCGGCGCTCCGAGGCGGCCGAGCAGGTCGACACGCTCATCACGGAGACCACCGCCGAGGCGGACAAACTGCTCACCGAGGCACAGCAGCAGGCGCAGCAGACGACGGCGGAAGCGGAGTCGCAGGCCGACTCGATGGTCGGTGCGGCCCGCAGCGAGGCCGAGCGGCTGGTGTCCGAGGCGACCGTCGAGGGCAACTCGCGGGTGGAGAAGGCCCGGACGGACGCAGACGAGCTGCTGGTCGGTGCGCGCCGGGACGCGACGCAGATCAGGGAGCGCGCCGAGGAACTGCGCGACCGCATCACCGGCGAAATCGAGTCGCTGCACGAGCGGGCCCGCCGTGAGGCGGCGGAGACGATGAAGTCCACGGGCGACCGCTGCGACGCGCTCATCAAGTCGGCCGAGGAGCAGCACGCCAAGGCGGAGGCGAAGGCCAAGGAGATCGTCTCCGAGGCCAACTCGGAGGCCGGCAAGGTGCGTATCGCCGCCGTGAAGAAGGCCGAGGGTCTGCTCAAGGAGGCGGAGCAGAAGAAGGCCACGCTGGTGCGCGAGGCCGAGGAGCTGAAGGCCGAGGCGGTCCGCGAGGCGCGGCGCACGGTCGAGGAGGGCAAGCGCGAGCTGGAGGTCCTGGTGCGGCGCCGCGAGGACATCAACGCGGAGATCTCCCGCGTGCAGGACGTCCTGGAGGCGCTGGGGTCCCTGGAGGCGCCGACGGGCGCCAAGGACAACGGCGTCAAGGCGGGGGCCGCGGCGGGTGTTACCCGTACGAGTGGCAAATCATCCGATAGCTAGCAAAGTGGGCGAAATCCCTTGTACGGTGAGGGCTTTGACCATGGTCTTGGCAAGCCTTCCGGCGGTGAGCCACTCAAAAGGGGTGTCATTCTCCGTATCAAACGTGCATCCGCTCGATGACACAGCGCTTTCGCCCCTAGGATTCCACCTATCACCTCACCGGTCTCATTCGACAGGAACCCCATGAGCGACACTTCCCCCTACGGCTTCGAGCTTGTGCGGCGTGGATACGACCGCGCTCAGGTGGACGAACGTATCTCCAAGCTCGTCTCCGACCGTGACAGCGCTCTCACCCGCATCACCGCTCTGGAAAAGCGCATCGAAGAGCTCCACCTCGAGACGCAGAACGCCCAGGCCCAGGTCAACGACGCCGAGCCGTCGTACGCGGGTCTCGGCGCGCGCGTGGAGAAGATCCTCCGTCTCGCCGAGGAGGAGGCGAAGGACCTGCGCGAAGAGGCCCGGCGCGCGGCGGAGCAGCACCGCGAGCTCGCCGAGTCGGCCTCGCAGCAGGTGCGCAACGACGCCGAGGCGTACGCCGCCGAGCGCAAGTCCAAGGCGGAGGACGAGGGCGTCCGGATCGTCGAGAAGGCCCAGGGCGAGGCGTCGCAGCTGCGTTCCGAGGCGCAGAAGGACGCGCAGTCCAAGCGCGAGGAGGCGGACGCCCTCTTCGAGGAGACCCGCGCCAAGGCCGCGCAGGCCGCGGCCGACTTCGAGACGAACCTCGCCAAGCGGCGTGAGCAGTCCGAGCGCGACCTGGCCTCGCGCCAGGCCAAGGCCGAGAAGCGCCTGGCGGAGATCGAGCACCGCGCGGAACAGCTGCGCCTGGAGGCGGAGAAGCTGCGCACCGACGCCGAGCGCCGCGCCCGCCAGACGGTGGAGACCGCGCAGCGCCAGGCCGAGGACATCGTGGCCGACGCCAACGCCAAGGCCGACCGGATCCGTTCGGAATCCGAGCGTGAGCTCGCGGCGCTGACCAACCGCCGCGACTCGATCAACGCCCAGCTGACGAACGTCCGCGAGATGCTGGCGACGCTCACGGGTGCGGCGGTGGCCGCGACCAGTTCGCCGGCCGCCGAGGACGAGCCGATCTCCCGCGGGGTTCCGGCCCAGCAGACCCGGTAACGTCCCGGGTTCGGGCAACCGCACATCGGCGAAGCCCTCTGCCACTGAGGTGGCAGGGGGCTTTGTCCCGTTTTAGCGTGGCCGCATGATCGAGCTCGAGGGGCTGACCAAGCGGTACGGCGACAAGGTGGCGGTCAGGGAACTGACCTTCACCGTCCGACCGGGCATCGTCACCGGCTTCCTCGGTCCGAACGGCGCCGGCAAGTCGACCACGATGCGGATGATCCTGGGCCTGGACCACCCAAGCGCCGGGGACGTGCGGATCGACGGCACGCACTACGACCGGCTCAGGGATCCGCTGACCCGCATCGGCGCCCTGCTCGAGGCCAAGGCGATGCACCCGGGCCGCAGCGCCCGCAACCATCTGCTGTGCCTCGCGCAGAGCAACGGCATCCCGGCGCGGCGGGTGCACGAGGTGCTGGACGCGGTCGGGCTGACGGCGGTGGCGCGGAAGAAGGCCAAGGGGTTCTCGCTCGGCATGGGCCAGCGACTCGGCATCGCGGCCGCACTGCTCGGCGACCCGCGGATCCTGATGTTCGACGAGCCGGTCAACGGGCTCGACCCGGAGGGCATCCACTGGATCCGCACGCTGATGAAGTCGCTCGCCGCCCAGGGCCGCACCGTCTTCGTCTCCTCCCACCTCATGAGCGAGATGGCGCTGACCGCCGACCACCTGGTGGTCATCGGCCAGGGCCGGCTGCTCGCCGACACCTCGATGGCCGAGTTCATCGAGCGCAACTCCCGCTCCTACGTCCGGGTGCGCAGCCCGCAGCGCGAGCGCCTGCTGGACGCGCTGCACCGGGCGGGGATGACCGCCGTGGAGAGCGGCGACGGGGCGCTGGAGGTCGACGGCTCCGGGGCCGGGCACATCGGTGAGCTGGCGGCACAAGGTCAGATCGTGCTGCACGAGCTGAGCCCGCAGCAGGCCTCCCTGGAGGAAGCGTTCATGCGGTTGACCGCGGAGTCGGTGGAGTACCACGCCCACTCCGGCACACCCGTGCCCCGGCAGCAGTGGGGCGAGAGCCGGGAGAAGGACTGAGCATGGTGGCGACGCAGGTCGTGCGGTCGGAGTGGACCAAGATCCGGTCGGTGGCATCCACGGTGTGGACGCTCTCCCTGGCGGTGGTCGTCACCATCGCGCTCGGCATGCTGATCTCGGCCCTGTCGAGGAGCGAGTTCGACTCGATGAGCGCGCGGGACCGCCTCTCCTTCGACCCGACCTTCATCAGCTTCGCCGGGATGAGCCTCGGCCAGCTCGCGATGATCGTGTTCGGGGTACTGGTGGTGTCGAACGAGTACAGCACCGGCATGATCCGGGCCTCGCTGGCGGCCGTGCCCCAGCGCGGCACCTTCCTGTTCAGCAAGCTCGCGGTGGCCACCGCGCTCGCGCTCGTCGTCGCCATGGCCACCAGCTTCGCCGCCTTCTTCCTCGGCCAGGCGATGCTCGGCGACCTCAAGGCGTCCATCGGCGACGACGGAGTGCTGCGGGCGGTGATCGGCGGCGGCCTCTACATGACGCTGATCGCGCTGTTCTCGATGGGCGTCGCCGCGATGCTGCGCTCCCCCATGCTGTCGCTCGGCATCCTGATGCCCTTCTTCTTCCTGATCTCCAACATCCTCGGCAACGTCGACGCCACGAAGAAGGTCGGCCGGTTCCTGCCCGACCAGGCCGGCAGCAAGATCATGCAGGTGGTCCCGCCCGTCGACGACACCACACCGTACGGGCCCTGGGGCGGCCTGGGCATCATGGCGCTGTGGGTGATCGCCGCGGTGACCGGCGGTTACGTACTGCTGAAGAAGCGGGACGCACAGTGAAAGGGGTGCGGGGCCTGTTTTTACCCGGCCTTGGGCGGAACCGTCAGCGCCCCGATATCCTCCTAACCCTTACGGGGGCGTGTGCCCCGCTGTCCTGAACCTTTCGATGGGTGCGGAGCATGATCGAGGCAGTCGGCCTGACCAAGCGGTACGGCGACAAGACCGCTGTGTACAACCTTTCCTTCCATGTGCGTCCGGGTGCCGTCACCGGGTTCCTGGGTCCGAACGGCTCGGGCAAGTCGACGACGATGCGGATGATCCTCGGTCTGGACAACCCCAGCGCGGGTCAGGTCACGATCGGCGGCTATCCGTACCGCAAGCTGCCCAACGCTCCCCGTCAGGTCGGCGCGCTGCTGGACGCCAAGGCGGTGCACGGCGGCCGGACCGCCCGCAACCATCTGCTGAGCCTCGCCCAGCTGTCGGGCATCCCGGCCCGGCGCGTGGACGAGGTGCTGGGCGTGGTGGGCCTGCACGACGTGGCGCGCAGACGGTCGAAGGGCTTCTCCCTCGGCATGGGCCAGCGGCTCGGCATCGCCGCCGCGCTGCTCGGCGATCCCCAGGTGCTGCTGTTCGACGAACCCGTCAACGGCCTCGACCCCGAGGGCATCCTGTGGGTCCGCAACCTGATGAAGTCGCTCGCCTCGGAGGGCCGTACGGTCTTCGTCTCCTCCCACCTGATGAGCGAGATGGCGCTGACCGCCGACCACCTGATCGTGATCGGCCGCGGACAGTTGATGGCCGACATGAGCGTGAAGGACTTCATCTCGGCCAACTCCGCCGACTTCGCACGGGTGCGCACGCCGGACACCGATCCGCAACAGCGCGAGAAGCTGTCCGCGGCGATCACCGAGGCCGGCGGGCACGTGCTGCCCGAGCAGGACGGCGGACTGCGGGTGACGGGACTGCCGCTGCCCCGCATCAGTGACATCGCCCACGACAGCGACGTACGGCTGTGGGAGCTGTCGCCGCACCAGGCCTCCCTGGAGGAGGCCTACATGCGGATGACGCAGGGTGCCGTCGACTACCGCTCGACCATCGACCAGAGGGAAGGGCTCCAGCAGCCGATGCCGCCCGGCATGCAGCCGCCGACGCCGGTCCCGGGCCAGGGCCAGCCCGGCTGGTACGCGCCTCCCCCGCCGCAGCAGGGCGGGCAGCCCTTCGGGGCGCCCGTAGGGGCCCCCGCGGGCCCCTACGGCGCTCCGGGCGCCCCTGGAACGGCCCCGGGCGTCCCTGCTCCCCATCCGTACGCGCAGCCCGCCCCGCAGGCGGCCCCGGCTCCGGCCGTGCCGCCGGCCGCCGCGCCTCCGTCCGCCCCCGCCGCCGACCTGACCAAGCCCGAGGACGCCCGATGAGCACGCCCCCGCCCCCGATGCCGCAGAGCGCCGCACCCGAATGGCAGGCGGCACCCGGATCCGCGTATCCCTCCCAGCCGACGTACGCCGGCTACACCTCGCCGATCCCGGTGGTGCGCACGCACTTCGGGCACGCGATCGCCTCCGAGTGGACGAAGATCAAGTCCGTGCGCTCCACGATGTGGACGCTGGGCGTGTTCGTCCTGCTGGTGATCGGCATCGGTCTGCTGACCGGTGTCGTGGTCGCGAGCTCCGACCCCGACCTGGGCGGCGAGAGCCCGCTGTCCCTCGGCTTCTTCGGGCTGCTGCTCGGCAGCATGTGCGTCATCACACTGGGCGTGCTGACCACGGCCTCGGAGTACGGCACCGGCATGATCCGCACCACGATGGTCGCCTGTCCCTCACGCGGACGGGTGCTCGTGGCGAAGGCCCTGGTGTTCTTCCTGCTCGCCTTCGCGGTGACCCTGGTGTGCGCGACGCTCATCGGCTTCCTGCATGTGGCGCTGCTGGAGGACTACAACGCCAAGGACCCCTCCGGCACGGAGTGGTTCAAGGGCACGGTCGGCGTCTCGCTGTACCTGGCGCTGCTGGGCACGCTGTCGCTGGCGATCGGTTCGGTCATCCGGCACTCGGCGGGCGCCATCACCGTCATGATCGGCGCCGTGCTCGCCCCGCTGGTGATCGCGCTGTTCATGTTCTCGGACTCGCTCCGGGACGTTCAGCAGGCGCTGTTCGAGTACTCCATCCCGAACCAGATGAGCATCTTCTACGCCAACTCCTTGAGCGAATCCGGCCCGTCCGGCTGGGACCCGCTGTGGATCATGCTGGTCCTCACGGCGGTCGCGCTCGGCGGAGCCTTCACCCTGCTGCAGAAGCGGGACGTATAGCGCGGTTCAGAACCTCGGCGCGTCACGGGACCGCCGCACCCGAGTGGTGCGGCGGTCCTTCGCGTTCCAGCACGCCTTGTGCCAGTGCCGGCGGTCGGCGACGCCCGAGTGCTCCGGCCAGGCCACCACGTGCGGCACCCCGTCCGGGATCAACTGGTCGCAGCCCGGGCAGCGGTAGGCCTTGCCCTGGGCACTGGCCCCCGCCACGGGCCGTACGCTCCACTCCTCGCCCCGCCAGCTCTCCGTGGAATGCCAGCCGCCGTAGCGTCCGGAACGATCGTCCTCGGCGCTCCGGCCGGACGAACCGGCTCCCTTGGGTCGGTTGCGACGCGGGGACACAGGACACCTCACGGGCTGTACGGGATGCTGGGGCCGCGTCCAGCCTACGCGGCACGGGCAGGGGTACGCGTACGACACCGACCGTCACAGGTCCCCTCCGGGTGATGCGGTGCCCCCCGGCACGGCTCATTCTGCAGACAATCCGCAAAATCGCTCACCCGGCCGTGTCCTCGGCACGTGTCGGACGGTTATGCCCTGCGGGGGAGCTCCGCGTCGGAGCCAAGGAAGCAGGAAAGCAATGCGCGTTGGAAGTTTCGTGTTGGCCGCCCAGTTCCCCGGGCAGGGTGAGGGAGAGGCGCTGCACCGCGCGGTCCGCTCGGCCGAGGTGGCCGAGGAGGCGGGGCTCGACACGGTCTGGCTGGCCGAGCACCACTTCGTGCCCTACGGCACCTGCCCGTCCGCCGTCACACTGGCCGCGCTGTTGCTCGGCCGCACCCGCCGGCTGCGGGTCGGTACGGCGGTGAGTGTGCTGCCCACCGTCCACCCCGTCGCCCTCGGCGAACAGGCCGCGCTGCTGCACATCACCAGCGGCGGCCGGTTCTCCCTGGGCCTCGGGCGCGGCGGGCCGTGGGTGGACCTGGAGGTGTTCGGGGCCGGACTGGAGGCCCACGAAAAGGGGTTCCCTGAATCACTCGATCTGCTGGTGCGCTGGCTGCGCGAACCCTCCGTCGGGGCGGACGGCGAGCGGTACCGCTTCCGCGAGGTGCCGGTCGTCCCGCGCCCGTCGGAGTCCCTGACCGAGACCGAGGGCCCGGAGGTGGTGGTCGCGTGCACGTCCCCGGCGAGCGTACGGCTGGCCGCCGAGCGCGGGCTGCCGATGCTGCTCGGCATGCACGTCGGAGACGAGGAGAAGGCCGAGATGGTCGCCCTGTGGCGGCAGCACGCGCGCGCCAGCGGCCGGCCGTCTGGGGAGATCCACCGCGCGGCCCACGTCTCGGCCGGTGTCTGCCAGATCGCGGACCGGCGCACGGACGCGGCGGAGACGCTGCTGAAGGCAATGCCCGGCTGGCTGAGGCAGGGGCTTGAGGCCCATGTCACGGTGGACGGGCGGCAGCGGCAGATGCGCGACCCGCTGGCGTACACCGAACTGCTCTGCGGGCTGCACCCGGTGGGCACCCCGCGGCTGTGCGCCGACCGGCTCGCCGCGACCAGCGAGCGGACCGGCATCTCCCGCTTCGCCCTGCTCGTCGAGGGCTCCGGCGATCTGGCGGCGACGGAGGAGAACGTACGGCGGCTCGGGGCCGAGGTACTCCCCCAGCTCGTCTAGGACCTGTCGGGCCGGGGTTCACGGAGGCTTGCCGCCCCGGTACGAACCGCACCTCCCGCGTACGGAGCGGCAAGCAAACGATGGCGAGTCAGCAGTCGCGCAGTTCCGGCGACTGGTTCAGCAACTGGTTGCGCACCGAGGTGAAGCGGGCCAGCGTCTCGTCGACCGAGGAGTCAAGCGGGAACACAGCCACCCGGTGGCAGTTCTGGAAGGCCAGCCGTACACCGAAGTGCCGTTGCAGCGCGCCGCGTATCGCGTCACTCGCGAGCGCACGCAGCAGCTGACCGCGTGCCTGCTCGTCCGGCGGGGGCGTCTGGTTGTCGGCGAAGGGTCCGCCGTCCACCTTCAGCTGGGCCACCAGGGAGCTGATCATCTCCCATGCGAAGGGCAGGGAGGTCCGGACGCAGTCGACGAATTCAGCTTCGTCGACCTCGCCTCGCTCGGCCTTCTCGAGTAGGGCCGGTGAGACGTCGAGCGACATGGGTTCTCCTCTCGCACCCCCAACGAGCAGGGGTTGCCTGACAGATAGGGGAGTGCGCGATATCAGACACGCTGCGTACACAGTTCGCGACCTCCCGTTCAATACCGTAAGCAACGGACGGTGACGGCACCAGGAGAATGCCCGGATGCGGTTCTTCCCGTGGGCTGGTAATCGGCCATCACCGAACACGCGTTTTCCAGGAGATTCAGGACGCGTCGCATGGGTCGCACGGGGCGGCCGTGAAGGCGGATCGCCTCCACCCCTGCCGGTCGAGTAGCGTTGCCGACCATGCGTCTCGTCATTGCCCGCTGCTCCGTGGACTACGCCGGGCGGCTCACCGCGCACCTGCCGTCGGCACCCCGTCTGATCCTGGTCAAGGCGGACGGCAGCGTCTCGATCCATGCCGACGACCGGGCCTACAAGCCCCTGAACTGGATGTCGCCGCCCTGCACGCTGAAGGAGGGCTCCGGCGAGGAAGAGGGCGTCTGGACCGTCGTCAACAAGGCGGGTGAGAAGCTCATCATCACGATGGAGGAGATCCTCCACGACTCCTCGCACGAACTGGGTGTCGATCCCGGCCTGATCAAGGACGGCGTGGAAGCACACCTCCAGGAGCTGCTCGCCGACCGCATCGACACCCTCGGCGAGGGCTACACGCTCATCCGCCGCGAGTACATGACCGCGATCGGCCCGGTCGACATCCTGTGCCGGGACGCCGAGGGAGGGACCGTCGCGGTGGAGATCAAGCGGCGCGGCGAGATCGACGGCGTGGAACAGCTCACGCGCTACCTGGAGCTGCTCAACCGCGATCCCCATCTGGCCCCGGTGCGCGGCGTCTTCGCCGCCCAGGAGATCAAGCCGCAGGCCCGGGTCCTCGCAACCGACCGGGGCATCGGCTGCCAGGTCCTCGACTACAACGCGCTGCGGGGCATCGAGGACGACAAGCTGCGCCTGTTCTGAGGCACACACCGGTACGCCGCGACAGGCCGAGGGCCGGGTCCCGTTCGGGAACCCGGCCCTCACGCGTGACCGCGACGGGTCAGATCACCGTCTCCGACGTGCTGGGCGTGCCCGCGCCGCTGCTCTGCGGGGCGTCGGCGGAGGTGCTCGTCTCCACGGGGTCGGACGACGTCGGGCCACCGGCGGCGTCGCTGGTGGACGGCGGTGGCTCGGAGCTGGCAGGCGGCTCCGAGGTCGGGGGCTCGGACGTCGGGGGCTCGGACGTCGGCGGCTCCGAGGTCGGGGGCTTGGACGTCGGGGGCTTCTGGCTGGTCGACGGCTTCGACGTCGGTGGCTTCGACGTCTTCGTCGGATCGTCCGGCTTCCTGGTGCCGCTGGGCTCGTCCGAGGGCTCGTCCGAAGCCGTCGCCGTCGGCTTCGGATCGTCGGAGGTCCCCAGCGTGCCGTCCGCTCCCGGATCCGTCGGCCGGCTGGTGGCGTCCCCGGTGTCGCCGTCGTCGCTCTCGGCCGCCGGGTCGGCGCCGAGGCTGCCGTCGTCGATGCCCTGGCTCGCGGACGGGTTGACGCCGACGTTCTCCGACGGCGTACCGGCGTCGTTCTCGGACGTGGCGCCGAGGGTGACCACCGTGCCCAGCACGGCGACGAGCAGGGCGCCGGCGCCGGCCGCGACCAGGTTGCGCCGGGCCAGGCTCTTCAGACCGCCGCCCGGCCTGTCCTGGGGCGTGGCCGCTGACGGCACCGTGCGGCTGACGAGCAGGGCGGCGTCGGCGGGCGGCTGGAGCTCCGGGAACGCCGTGGGCACCCCGCGTGGTGGTGAGGCCGACTCCTCGAAGCGGGCCTCGGGCACCTCCTCCCCCGCGGTCGGCGCGATCGCCAGCGGAGTGCCGGAGCGGTCGGCGACCAGGGCGAGGGCCCGGCGCCCGGCGACGGTGCCGCGCTTGTCGGCGAGGGCACCGCGCAGCCCGGTGGACGCCTCCAGTTCGGTGCGCGCCCGGTCGAGCTGCCCGGAGCACAGCGCGTGGATGCCGAGCTCGTGGTGGAAGTAGGCCTGTTCACCGACATCGCCGGCCAGCCGGGCGGCCTCCGCACCGGCCCGCAGCGCCTTCTCCCAGGCGCTCCAGTGCAGCCCCGAGGCGAACGCCGGTGCGGCGGTGCGTGCGAGCTGTACGGCGGTGCTGGGCTCCCCCTCGGTGGTGGCCGAGGTGAGCGGCGAGAGCACGGCGAGCGCGGCGAGCACCGCGTCGGCCTCGGCGCACACCCGTTCCGGGGTGACCGAGGGGTGCCCGGTCCACCAGGCGTAGTGCTGGGCGGCGGCGCGGGCCTGGGCCTCGGCCTCGTCGGCGTACCCGGCGGCCTCCAGCTGGGCCGGCACCCCAGCGGCGAGCCGGTAGCGGGAGCCGACCGGGGAGACGAGTCCGCAGGCGGCCAGCTCGCCGAGGGCGGCGTCGGCGTGGGTGTCGCCCACCAGGGCGGGCAGATGCGCCTGATGGGGCACCTCGCCGCCGAGCGCGACGGCGAAGCGCAGGGTGGCGCGGGCGGATGCACTGAGCCGCGAGGCGAGCAGCGGAGCGGGTGCGGCGGCCTCGCCGAGCGAGGGCAGCGGTACCTCGTCGACGTCGCCGTCGGCGAGGTCGTAGGACGCCTCCTCCGGCCGTACGTCCTCGAAGACGCCGTACTCGTCGACGGCGCCGGCGCCGACCCGCAGCCGGTCGCGCTGCCGCAGCAGGGCGCCGGCCTGGACGAAGCGCAGTGGCAGGCCCTCGGACTCGAACCAGAGGTCGCCTGCCCAGTTCGACTCGTCCTCGGTGAGACTGCGGCCGACGGCGTGTTCGAGCAGATCGAGGCCGGCCGCGCGGTCGAGGCCGGAGAGGACGACCTCCTCGATGCCGGCGTCGGCGGACGGCTCGGGCACGTCCGGAGACGCGCCGAAAAGGAAGGCGCACTCGGGGGTGGCGTCCAGGAGTCCGTCGAGGGCGGCACCGCCGATCTCGAGGTCGTCCAGGACGACGACGGCGCCGATCTCGCGGACGCGCTCGACGAGTTCGTCCCGCTCGGGGCGGTGCAGGGGTGCCTTGTGGGCGGCGTAGAAGAGGTCGTACAGCAGATCGTCGGCGGAGCGGCGCAGTCCGTTCAGCCGGACGACGCCCTCGGGTGCGAGGTCGGCGCAGTCCTCGGCGACGACGTCGAGGAGCCGGGTGCGGCCGGAGCCGGCCGGGCCGGTGAGGCGAACGGAGCGGCCGCGGGCGAGCAGCCGGACCAGCTTCTCGCGCTCGTCCTGACGGGCCAGCAGGGGCAGCGCGGGCTGCGCGGGGCCCGGCGGGACGGGCGGCCTGGCCCCGCGTCCGACCTCGGCGCGCTCCGCCTCGGTGAGCTTCTCGGGGCGGGCCGGCCGTTCGGCGGGCGGGCAGGGCTCGATCTCGCTGCCGTCGACGGGGTTGACGGTCAGCAGGAAGTCTCCGGAGACCAGCTGCACCGTGCGGGCGAGTGCCGGTGCGTGCTGTCCGAAGTCCGAAGTGAGGGATTCCCGGGGAGGACGCTGACGCGGCGCACTCCTGTCACCGCCGTGGCCGTACTCCTCGGGTCCCGGGATGTTCGGGTCCATAGGTCCTAGCCCCCAAAAGCGTTGTGGCTGAAGCCCTCCCCGGCCTCGCTGCACACCGCGCGCTGTCGCTTCTGGTCCGGGCCCGCTCGAGGGTTGCAAGGCAGCGGGCAGCCGAACCCTAAACCCTCGCTCAGTATCTACGACAGTCCGGGGTACAGCGCGGTCCGAGACATCACAGTCTCGTGAGGATTGTGCGCGGGTCACACAGTTCGCCAAGGCCGGCCCTGGTCTGCGGGTCGTCCGTCGCGTACGCGTGCGGCCTCACACGCGGGGCAGCGAGTCCACCCCGATGCCCCCTTCGATCGCCAGGATCCGGTGCAGCCGGGTGGCCACCAGCAGGCGCTGCATCTGCGGCGGTACGTCACGCAGCACCAGGCGCCGGCCGCAGCGGCCGGCCCGTCGGTGGGCTCCCATGATCACGCCGAGTCCGGTGGCGTCCCAGGAATCCAGATCGGACAGGTCCAGTACCAGGTCGCCGGCTCCGTCGTCGACGGCCGAGTGCAGGACCGTACGGGCGTCCGCCGCGCTGCGGACGTCGAGGCGGCCCCCGACGACCAGCTCGGCGTGGTCGCCCCTGATGTACATATGCGCTCCCGTGATCCGTCTCGTGCTCCGTGTTTCCGTGTCTTCCGTCAGGCCGGTGATGCAACCTCAGACTGCGTGGCGGCCGCGGAGGTTGCTGCCTGTAAGCGAACCGATACCGAATTCACCCCGGCGTGTGATGCACGCCGGGGTGAGTGCGCGGTGTCAGTGCTCGTAGAAGCCCTGCCCGCTCTTGCGCCCGATGTCACCGGCGTCAACCATCCGGCGCATCAGCTCGGGGGCGGCGAACTTCTCGTCCTGGGACTCGGTGTAGATGTTGTCGGTGGCGTGCAGCAGGATGTCGACGCCGGTCAGGTCGGCGGTGGCCAGCGGTCCCATGGCGTGGCCGAAGCCCAGCTTGCAGGCCAGGTCGATGTCCTCGGCACTCGCCACGCCCGACTCGTACAGCTTGGCGGCCTCGACGACGAGGGCGGCGATGAGACGGGTGGTGACGAAACCCGCGACGTCACGGTTGACGACGATGCAGGTCTTGCCGACCGACTCGGCGAACTCCCGCGTCCTGGCGAGGGTTTCGTCGCTCGTCTTGTAGCCGCGCACCAGCTCGCACAGCTGCATCATCGGCACCGGCGAGAAGAAGTGGGCGCCGACGACCCGCTCGGGGCGCTCCGTCACGGCCGCGATCTTGGTGATCGGGATGGCGGACGTGTTGGAGGCGAGTACGGCGTCCTCGCGCACGATCTTGTCGAGCGCCCGGAAGATCTCGTGCTTGACCTCGAGCTTCTCGAAGACGGCCTCGACGACGACGTCCGCGTCCGCGCAGGCGTCCAGGTCGGTGGTCGCGGTGATGCGGCCGAGGGCGGCTTCGGCGTCCGCCGCCTCCAGCCTGCCCTTGTTCACGAACTTCTCGTACGACGCCTTGATCCCGTCGGTGCCCCGCGTCAGCGCCTCGTCGGTGACGTCACGCAGGACGACCTCCCAGCCCGCCTGGGCGGAGACCTGGGCGATGCCGGACCCCATGAGACCGGCCCCGATGACGGCGAGCTTGCGTGCCACTGTGAGACTCCCCTGAATACGCGCTGTCTTGTTCTCCAGGAGCGGACATTAGCGTTCGCGGGGCGCTGTGTGACCGGTAAGTAACGCGCGTCACGTCTCACATGACGGACATCACACCAACGGGGCCGGAAAGCGCTTCGTACGGCCTCGTTGGGCCCGCTCGCCCCACCGTGTCACTGGCCACACCCGTGCTCGGGACCGCCGCGGCGTCACTAGGCTGGTTCCATGGTCAACCTGACGCGTATCTACACCCGGACCGGCGACAAGGGCACCACCAACCTCGGTGACATGAGCCGGGTGCCCAAGACCGATCTGCGGATCTCCGCCTACGCCGACACCAACGAGGCGAACGCGGTGATCGGCACGGCGATCGCCCTGGGCGGCCTTCACGAGGAGGTCGCCGGAGTCCTCACCCGTGTGCAGAACGACCTGTTCGACGTGGGCGCGGACCTGTCGACGCCGGTCACGGAGAACCCGAAGTACCCGCCGCTGCGGGTCGAGCAGTTCTACGTCGACCGGCTGGAGGCGGACTGCGACCGCTTCAACGAGCAGCTGGAGAAGCTGCGGTCCTTCATCCTGCCCGGCGGCACCGCGGGTGCGGCCCTGCTCCACCAGGCCTGCACGGTCGTGCGCCGGGCCGAGCGCTCCACCTGGGCTGCTCTCGAGGCGCACGGCGAGACCATGAACCCCCTCACCGCCACCTATCTCAACCGCCTCTCGGACCTGCTGTTCATCCTGGCCCGCATCGCCAACAAGGAGACCGGCGACGTGCTGTGGGTGCCGGGCGGGGAGCGCTGAGCCGCCTCTCGCGGCTCAGCGCCGGGCGCTCCCCCGCTCACCCGCGACCCGGTCCCGGTACTCGTCCGCCGGGGCCTTCTTCGGCCAGATCCAGTACGCCAGGGCCACGAGGCCGTGGATGCCGGCGATCCGCCAGGCCGTGGAGCGCCAGTCCTCGAGGGACGTGACGCGGGCCGGGTCGTCGACGTACCAGATGGCGAGTTGGAGCAGCGCGGTCGCCACGGCGGCGCCCGTCAGGGTGCCCAGCCAGACCCTGGTCTCGTGCCGGGCGCGGGCCATGCCGTAGCGCGGCGGGCCGGGTGGCCTGGGCGCACCGCCCAGGCGGTGGGCGGCGTGGCCGTCGAGCCACGTCACCGTGCGGTGGCCGTGGCCCACGGTGTAGCCGATGTAGAGGGCGGCCAGGCCGTGGGTCCAGTTCGGCTCCGCACCATTCTTCAGGTCCAGGGCGGTGACGACCAGCAGGACGACCTCCAGCAGCGGCTCGCACAGCAGCAGGGCCAGGCCGGTGCGCGGCATCCTCAGCAGGTACCGGAACGCCAGTCCGGCCGCCAGCAGCACCCAGAAGCCGATCTCGCAGGCGGCGATCAGGGCGACAATCACGGTTGACTCCTCTCGGTCGCCCTTCCAGGCTCCCGTGCCCGGCGGCCCGGGGCGTCGTCGCCGGCGACGAACTCGCGGTACATCGAAAGATGCAGTCCAGGACCGTTCCCGGGGATCAGGCGCCGGGTGCGCGCACCGTGTTGGATGGTGCCATGGCCGTACGACTGTCCCGCCCCCACCGTTTCGACGTCCGGGTCGCGCTCGCCGGCCTGCTCGGCGGGACGCTGCTGTGGGGCTTCGGGCTGGGCGTGCGGAAGGCGGACGATCCGCTCGTGCTCTTCGACGGCCGCTGGCCGCTCCTGGTGCCGCTCGCCGTGATGGCCGGCTGCGAACTGCTGCGCCGCGCCGCCCCGCGCACCGCCCTGCTGGCCGGCACGCTGGCGCTGGCCGCGGACACGACGACCCAGGGCAGCATCGTCACGCTCGTGATGTACACCGACCTGATGTACGCCGCCGTCCTGTACGGGACGCCCGGCGCCGCCCGTCGCATCCCCTGGATCACCGGACTGCTCAGCGTCGTCGGCACGGTGGTGCCCTACGCGGTGTGGCAGGAACCCGAGGCGCTGCTGATCGGGTTCGCGGTCGGCGTCCTGACGTTCGCGCCCGCGTCGACCGGTCTGATCGTGCGCAACCACCGTGAGGCCGCCGACTCGGCCCGGCTGCGCGCCGAGCAGACCGCGCTGCTCGCGGAGATGGACCGCACTCAGGCGGTGACCGCGGAACGCGCCCGCATGGCCCGCGAGTTGCACGACATGGTCGCCAACCACCTCTCCGCGATCGCCATCCACTCCACGGCCGCACTCTCCCTGGACGACCCCGGGACCTCCAGGGAGGCGCTCGGCGTGATCCGGGAGAACAGCGTTCAAGGACTGTCCGAAATGCGACGGCTCATCGGCATCCTGCGCAACAAGGACGACGACCGTGAACCGGCGGCGACCCCGACCCTCGACAGTCTCGGCACCCTGGTCGAGGGCGCCCGCGCCAACGGCCTCGACGTCACCCTCGACGCCACCTACGGCGATGTCCCGGCGCCGGTCGAGCTGGCCGCGTACAGGATCGTGCAGGAGTCGCTCACGAACGCGCTCAAGCATGCCGCGCCGGGGACGGTCACCGTGTGCCTGCGCCGGCCGGCCGATGCCCTCGACATCCGGGTGACCAGCCACTGCGGCGGGCGGGACACCCCGCGCGCACCGGGCTCGGGGGCCGGTCTCGTCGGCATGCGGGAGCGTGCCGCCCTGCTGGACGGCACGTTCGAGGCCGGTCCGGAGAGCGGCCCCGAGGGCAAGCTGTGGGTGGTACGCGCCACCCTCCCCGTCACCGACATCACGCTGGGAGAGACCTGATGATCCGCGTCCTGGTCGCCGAGGACCAGTCCGCCGTCCGCGCGGGGCTTGTCCTGATCCTGGGCAGCGCCCCCGGCATCGAGGTCGTCGGCGAGGCGGCGGACGGTGAGCAGGCGGTCGCGCTCGCCCGTGAACTCCGTCCCGACCTGGTGCTGATGGACGTACAGATGCCGCGTCTGGACGGGGTGTCGGCGACCCGCCAGGTGGTTGGCGAAGGGCTCGCCGACGTGCTCGTGCTGACCACGTTCGACCTCGACGAGTATGTGTTCGGGGCGCTGCGGGCCGGTGCCGCCGGGTTCCTGCTGAAGAACACGGAGGCGAAGGACCTCATCTCGGCGGTGCGCACGGTGGCGGGCGGCGAGGGCATCGTCGCCCCGGCCGTCACCCGGCGGCTGATCGCCGAGTTCGCCGCGAAGCCCACGCGGCCGGTGACGGCCGATCCCGCGGTGCTGGACTCCCTCACGCGGCGCGAGCGCGAGGTGCTGTCGTGTCTCGGCGAGGGGCTGTCCAACGCGGGCATCGCGACGCGTCTCGACATGGCCGAGGCCACGGTGAAGACGCACGTCAGCCGCCTGCTGGGCAAGCTGGAGCTGCGCAGCCGAGTGCAAGCCGCGGTGCTGGCGCAGGAGTTGGGGATCTGAGCACGTCAGGGGCGAACCGCGAGGACAGTGGTCCAGACCTATTGACCTGTGGTCCAGACCTTTCTATTCTCGCGGCACTGCGGGCGTGATGGCTCAGTCACGTCCACAACGGCTTCTCCCCATAAGGAGGCGCAGCATGCGCTTCAGACACAGAGCCGCCGCAGGGTTCGCGACCCTGCTGCTCCCCGTCGCCGGCCTCGTCGGCCTCGCGAGCCCGGCCGAGGCCGCGACCTCGGCGACCGCCACCTTCGCCAAGACCCAGGACTGGGGCTCGGGCTTCGAGGGCAAGTGGACGGTGAAGAACACCGGCACCACCACGATCAACTCCTGGACCGTCGAGTGGGACTTCCCCTCCGGCACGAAGGTCACCTCCGCCTGGGACGCCACGGTCACCCATTCCGGTGACCACTGGACCGGCAAGAACGTCGGCTGGAACGGCACCCTCGCCCCCGGGGCGTCGGTCAGCTTCGGTTTCAACGGCAGCGGCTCCGGCTCCCCCTCCGGCTGCAAGCTCAACGGCGGCAGCTGTGACGGCACCTCCGTCCCCGGGGACGAGGCCCCCTCCGCCCCCGGCACCCCGACCGCCTCCGACGTGACCGACACCTCGGTGAAGCTGTCCTGGCCGGCGGCCACCGACGACAAGGGCATCAAGAACTACGACGTCCTGCGCGACGGCGCCACCGTCGCCACGGTGACCGGCACCTCGCACACGGACACCGGCCTGTCCAAGGGCACCGACTACTCCTACACCGTGCAAGCCCGGGACACCGCCGACCAGACCGGCCCGGCCAGCGGCGCGGTGAAGGTCCACACCACCGGCAGCACCGAGGAACCGCCGCCCCCCGGCGAGAAGGTCAACCTCGGCTACTTCACCGAGTGGGGCGTCTACGGCCGCAACTACCACGTCAAGAACCTGGTGACGTCCGGCTCGGCCGCCAAGATCACCCACATCAACTACGCGTTCGGCAACGTCGTGGGCGGCCAGTGCAAGCTCGACGACTCCTACGCCGCCACCGACAAGGCCTACACCGCCGACCAGTCCGTCAGCGGTCAGGCCGACACCTGGGACCAGCCCCTGCGCGGCAACTTCAACCAGCTGCGCCAGCTGAAGGCGAAGTACCCGCACATCAAGGTGCTGTACTCCTTCGGCGGCTGGACCTACTCCGGCGGCTTCGGCCAGGCCGCGCAGAACCCGGCCGCCTTCGCCAAGTCCTGCAAGGCCGTGGTGGAGGACCCACGCTGGGCCGATGTCTTCGACGGCATCGACATCGACTGGGAGTACCCGAACGCCTGCGGTCTGACCTGTGACACCAGCGGTCCGGCGGCCTTCAAGAACCTCTCCCAGGCCCTGCGCGCCGAGTTCGGCGAGGACTACCTGATCACCGCCGCCATCACCGCGGACGGCTCCGACGGCGGCAAGATCGACGCGGCCGACTACGGCGGCGCCGCCCAGTACCTCGACTGGTACAACGTGATGACGTACGACTACTTCGGCGCCTGGGACAAGACCGGCCCGACCAACCCCCACTCGCCGCTGACCTCGTTCAACGGCATCCCGAAGGAGGGCTTCAACTCGGCCGCCGCCATCGCCAAGCTGAAGGCGAAGGGCGTCCCGGCGAGCAAGCTGCTGCTCGGCATCGGCTTCTACGGCCGCGGCTGGACCGGTGTCACCCAGGCCGCCCCCGGTGGCTCGGCCACCGGACCGGCCCCCGGCACCTATGAGGCGGGCATCGAGGACTACAAGGTCCTCAAGAACAGCTGCCCGGCCACCGGCACCATCGCCGGCACGGCCTACGCCCACTGCGGCAACAACTGGTGGTCCTACGACACCCCGGCCACCATCGGCTCCAAGATGGCCTGGGCCAAGAACCAGGGCCTCGGCGGCGCCTTCTTCTGGGAGTTCAGCGGGGACACCACGAACGGTGAGCTCGTGAGCGCCATGGACAACGGGCTGAACTAGCCGAAGGAGAGGGCACGGTCACAGGACCGCAGCCACAGGACCGCCCCCGGACGCCGTCGTCCGGGGGCGGTCCCGCGTCCGGTGACCCGGGGGGTCAGGTGTTGCAGCCGTTGACCGACGCGGCGAGACCGTCCAGGGCGTCCTTGATGTCGTCGTTGGGGGCGGTGGAGCCGTTCTCCACGAAGGAGAAGACCTTCCAGCGCCCGTCCTCCCCCTGCGTGATGCCGCTCAGGGCGATCGCGCCGGTGAGGGTGCCGGTCTTGCCCCTGACCTCCCCGACCGCGCACTGCGAGTCCGCGGTGTCGAACCGGCCCCACTCGGGCCCCAGCGTGCCGCCCGCCTCGCCGGCGACGGGCAGACCGTCCGCGACGTGCCGGAGGACACCCCTGTGGCGGGGGTCGGTGGTCAGGTCGAGGATGTCGGCGAGGGTCCGCGCCGGGATGCGGGTGGCGCGGGACAGCCCGCTGCCGTCGTACATCTCGAAGTTCTCCATGGACACGCCGTACGTCCCGCTCAGCACGTCCCGCACGACCGCCGTGCCGTCCTCGAAGGTGGCCGCGCGGCCGGCGCCGAGCGCGGTCGTCCGCAGCAGCGACTCGGCGATGTTGTTGTCACTCACCTTGAGCATGTGCTTGACGATCGTGGACAGCGCGTCCGACCGGTGCTCTGCCACGAGGGCGTCGCCCTCCCCGGCCACACCGCGGGTGACGTCGCCGCTGACCGTGACGCCCCGGTCGGCGAGCAGTCCGGCGAAGACCTCGCCCGCGTCCAGAGCGGTGTCCTCGACCGCGTGTCCGTCCACCACCAGGGAGCGCACCGGTGCGATCTCGCTCGGGTAGTAGCCGTCGTTCCAGCCGGTGGCGAGGGTGGGCTCGGGAAAGAGGCTGTCGTCGACGCGTACCTCGGCCGAGGTGAGACCGGCGTTGTCCAGCCCCGCTACCGCGGCATCGGCCAGGGCGCCCAGGTCCTCGGTGGTCAGCGTGCGGTCTCCCCCGCCGACGAGGGTGAGCGTGCCGTCGGCGTAGACGACCTTGGTGGTGAACCGGTGGTCGGGGCCGAGGACGGTCAACGCGGCGGTGGCGGTGGCGAGTTTGGTGTTGGAGGCGGGCATCAGCGCGGTGGCCGCGTTGTGGTCCCAGATCACCTCGTCCGAGGCGGCGTCGATGACGACACCGCTGAGCCGGGATCCCAGCCGCGGGTCGTCGATCCGCGCGTCGAGGGCGTCCACGATGCCCTGGTCCACGGAGACGGTGCCGGTGTCGGGGTCGGTGTCGGTCGCGCCGGGCCGGACGGACTTCTTGAACACCGGCCGGTCGGCGGAGTCGGGCCGGACGGACTTCACGAACGCCGGCTCGTCCTCGGGCGAGTCGGACGGCTCGGCCAGACGTGCGGAGACGCCTTCGGTGCCCCCGGCATCACCGGCATCCCCGGACTGAAGCAGAAAGCCCTCGTGGGAGTGTTCCTGGGGGATGCCGAAGGTGTTGGCGTCGGCGGCGAAGGCGGACGGCGCGCCCATGATCGTCGCGGCGATGGGGGCCGTCGCCGCGACCACGATCGCTCGGCGGACCGACGGATTCGCCTCTCTGGGCTTGCGGTGACGGCCACTGCTGGTGGTGACACCCGGAAAGCTGGGCGGCATGGGGGGATCCTCACGTGGGATGGATCGAACCAAGACGTTCGAATGCTGTCCCAAGCACAACCGCTGAAGGGCCGGATCGGTTCAATGTCACGGTCGGGCGAGCGCGGAGAAACCGTGTGGCTTCGGCCACATCGGATCCGCTGTCCGTTCACCCCGGCCCACCCACCGGTGGGATCAGGCCACGTTCACCCTCTGGCCGGGCGGGGCCGCCTCGAGCCACGCGAGGAAACCGGTCAGCGCGTCGTCGCTCATCGCGAGCTCCAGACGTGTGCCCCGGTGCAGACAGGCGAGGACCACCGCGTCCGACAGCAGTGCCAGTTCCTCCTCGCCCTCGGGCAGGCGGCGGCCGGCCACCTCGATCGCGGAGCGTTCCAGGACACGGCGCGGGCGGGGCGCGTACGAGAAGACGCGGAACCACTCCACCCGGTCGCCGTTGTAGCGGGCCACCCCGTACGCCCAGCCCTTGCCGCCGGAGTCACCGGCGACCTCGGGGGCGTCCCAGCGCAGGCTGCAGTCGAAGGTCCCACCGGAACGCTGGATGAGCCGGCGGCGCAGACCGAAGACGAAGAGCCCCGCCACCACGAGCACCACGACAATTCCGCACACAGTCAGAGCGAGGACCATCGACACCGACCTCCTCGTCTCCTAGGTAACGGAACGGAAAAATCATCCAGATCTGCCTCAGCCGCGGTCGGCTCCGGATCGCTCCGGTGCCGGCCGCGGCTGAGTGACGTCAACGCATCGGGGTGGTATCAGCGCCCCGCCGTCGCCGCTCGCAGGCGGACATCCGCGCGGCGCTCGGCCTCGGGGTCGTCCTCCGCCTTCGCACGGGCGAGTTCCTGCTCCGCGCTCCTGACGTCGATCTCGTCCGACAGCTCGGCGGTCTCGGCCAGCAGCGACAGCTTGTCGTCCGCGAACGAGATGAAACCGCCGTGCACCGCGGCGACGACCGTCCCGCCCTCGCGCGTACGGATGGTCACCGGGCCCGACTCCAGCACACCGAGCAGCGGCTGGTGACCGGGCATGACGCCGATGTCGCCGGACGTGGTGCGCGCGACGACCAGGGTGGCCTCGCCGGACCAGACCTCTCGGTCGGCCGCGACCAGCGCGACGTGCAGCTCAGCAGCCAAGGTGGCTCCTCGGGTCACCACCCGGCGGTTGTGCCGGGTGTTGGTTACAAGTCTAGTAGTGGAAGAGGGGGCGGGACGTGCCCGCCCCCTCAAGAGTGAGCCGGAAGCTCACATCGGAAACCCGGGGGTCAGGAGACGCCCAGTTCCTTCGCGTTCTTCTTCAGGTCCTCGATGCCACCGCACATGAAGAACGCCTGCTCCGGGAAGTGGTCGTACTCACCGTCGCAGATCGCGTTGAACGCGGCGATCGACTCGTCCAGCGGCACGTCCGAACCGTCCACGCCGGTGAACTGCTTGGCGACGTGGGTGTTCTGGGACAGGAAGCGCTCCACGCGACGGGCACGGTGGACGACGAGCTTGTCCTCCTCGCCGAGCTCGTCGATACCGAGGATCGCGATGATGTCCTGCAGGTCCTTGTACTTCTGCAGGATGTTCTTCACGCGCAGCGCGGCGTTGTAGTGGTCCGCCGCGATGTACCGCGGGTCGAGGATGCGGGACGTCGAGTCCAGCGGGTCCACGGCCGGGTAGATGCCCTTCTCGGAGATCGGACGGGAGAGCACCGTCGTCGCGTCGAGGTGGGCGAAGGTGGTGGCCGGGGCCGGGTCGGTCAGGTCGTCCGCGGGGACGTAGATCGCCTGCATCGAGGTGATCGAGTGACCACGGGTCGAGGTGATGCGCTCCTGGAGCAGACCCATCTCGTCGGCCAGGTTCGGCTGGTAACCCACCGCGGAGGGCATACGGCCGAGCAGGGTCGACACCTCGGAACCGGCCTGGGTGAAGCGGAAGATGTTGTCGATGAAGAACAGCACGTCCTGCTTCTGGACGTCACGGAAGTACTCGGCCATGGTGAGGCCGGCCAGCGCGACGCGCAGACGGGTGCCCGGGGGCTCGTCCATCTGGCCGAAGACCAGCGCGGTCTTGTCGATGACGCCCGACTCGCTCATCTCGTCGATGAGGTCGTTGCCCTCACGGGTGCGCTCACCGACGCCGGCGAACACCGACACGCCGTCGTGGTTGTTGGCGACGCGGTAGATCATCTCCTGGATGAGCACCGTCTTGCCGACGCCGGCACCACCGAACAGACCGATCTTTCCACCCTTGACGTACGGGGTGAGGAGGTCGATGACCTTGACGCCGGTCTCGAACATCTCGGTCTTCGACTCGAGCTCGTCGAAGTTCGGCGCCTTGCGGTGGATCGGCCAGCGCTCGCCCGTGTACTTCTCGTCGGAGTTCAGCACCTCACCGAGGGTGTTGAACACCTTGCCGGTGGTGAAGTCGCCGACCGGCACGGAGATGGCGGAACCCGTGTCGGTCACCGGGGCCTGGCGGACCAGACCGTCGGTGGGCTGCATGGAGATGGTGCGGACCAGGCCGTCACCCAGGTGCTGGGCGACCTCGAGGGTCAGCGTCTTGAGCTCACCCTCCTTGGCCGGGTCGGCGACCTCGACGTGGAGGGCGTTGTAGATCTCCGGCATCGCGTCGACGGGGAACTCCACGTCGACGACCGGGCCGATGACCCGGGCGACGCGGCCCGTGGCCGTCGCGGTCTCAACAGTGGTGGTCATTAGTTGTCACTCCCCGCGTTCGCGTCGGCCAGGGCACTGGCGCCACCGACGATCTCGCTGATTTCCTGGGTGATTTCGGCCTGGCGGGCCGCGTTGGCAAGACGGGAGAGCGTATTGATCAGCTCACCCGCGTTGTCGGTGGCCGACTTCATCGCGCGCCGCGTGGCGGCGTGCTTCGAAGCGGCCGACTGGAGCATCGCGTTGTAGATCCGGCTCTCGACGTACCGCGGCAGCAGCGCGTCGAGGACGTCCTCCGCCGACGGCTCGAAGTCGTACAGCGGCAGGATCTCGCCCTTGGTGGCGCCCGCGGCGTCAGCCGCAGATGTCCCTGCCTGCGCGACCTCGTCGAGGCGCAGCGGAAGCAGCCGGGAGTCGACCGCCGTCTGCGTCATCATCGAGACGAACTCGGTGTAGACGATGTGGAGCTCATCCACGCCGCCGTCGCCGGTCTCGCCCTCGATGGCCTCGATCAGCGGGGCCGCGACCTTCTTGGCGTCCGCGTACGTGGGCTCGTCGGTGAAGCCCGTGAACATCTCCGCGATCTTGCGCTCGCGGAAGTTGTAGTGGGCCACGCCGCGCCGGCCGACGATGTACGTGTCGACCTGCTTGCCCTCGCGCTCCAGGCGCTCGGTCAGCTGCTCCGCCGCCTTGATGGCGTTGGAGTTGAAGGCGCCGGCCAGACCGCGGTCGCTCGTGAGGAGCAGGACCGCGGCACGGGTCGGGTTCTCCGCCTCCGTGGTCAGCGGGTGCTTGGTGTTCGACCCGGTTCCGACCGCCGTGACCGCGCGGGTGAGCTCCTGCGCGTACGGCGTGGAGGCCGCCACCTTGCGCTGCGCCTTGACGACGCGCGAGGCGGCGATCATCTCCATCGCCTTGGTGATCTTCTTGGTCGCGGTGACGGATCGGATGCGACGCTTGTAGACCCGGAGCTGGGCTCCCATGAGTCAGGTCCCTTCCTTACGTCACTTGGCGGCGGACGGGGCGTCCTCGCCGAGCAGCTTGCCGTCGCTGGTCTCGAACTGCTTCTTGAACTCCGCCACGGCGTCGGCGATCGCCTGGATCGTGTCGTCGGACATCTTGGCGCCCTCGCGGATGGAGGTCATGAGGCCCTGCTCCTTGCGGTGCAGGTACTCAAGCAGCTCCTTCTCGAAGCGGCGGATGTCGGCGACCGGCACATCGTCCATCCGGCCGGTGGTGCCGGCCCAGACGGAGACGACCTGGTCCTCGGTGGCCATCGGCTCGTACTGGTTCTGCTTCAGCAGCTCGACCATGCGCTGACCGCGCTCCAGCTGTGCCTTCGACGCGGCGTCCAGGTCGGAACCGAAGGCGGCGAACGCCTCCAGCTCACGGAACTGGGCGAGGTCCACGCGCAGACGGCCGGAGACCTGGCGCATCGCCTTGTGCTGGGCGGAACCACCGACTCGGGAGACGGAGATACCGACGTTCAGCGCGGGGCGCTGACCGGCGTTGAACAGGTCCGACTCCAGGAAGCACTGGCCGTCGGTGATGGAGATGACGTTGGTCGGGATGAACGCCGAGACGTCGTTGGCCTTGGTCTCGACGATCGGCAGACCGGTCATCGAGCCGGCGCCCTCCGCGTCGGAGAGCTTGGCGCAGCGCTCCAGCAGGCGGGAGTGCAGGTAGAAGACGTCACCCGGGTAGGCCTCACGGCCCGGCGGGCGGCGCAGCAGCAGCGACACGGCGCGGTAGGCGTCGGCCTGCTTCGACAGGTCGTCGAAGATGATCAGGACGTGCTTGCCCTCGTACATCCACTGCTGGCCGATGGCCGAGCCGGTGTACGGCGCCAGGTACTTGAAGCCGGCCGGGTCGGACGCCGGGGCGGCCACGATGGTCGTGTACTCCAGCGCGCCGTTCTCCTCCAGCGCACCGCGCACGGACGCGATGGTGGAGCCCTTCTGGCCGATGGCGACGTAGATGCAGCGGACCTGCTTCTTCGGGTCGCCGGAACGCCAGTTGTCACGCTGGTTGATGATCGTGTCGACGGCCAGGGCGGTCTTGCCGGTCTGGCGGTCGCCGATGACCAGCTGACGCTGACCACGGCCGATCGGGGTCATGGCGTCGACGGCCTTGTAGCCCGTCTCCATCGGCTCGTGCACCGACTTGCGCTGCATGACCGTGGGGGCCTGCAGTTCGAGGGCTCGGCGGCCCTGGGTCTCGATCTCGCCGAGGCCGTCGATCGGGTTGCCGAGCGGGTCGACCACACGGCCGAGGTAGCCCTCGCCGACGGCGACGGACAGAACCTCGCCGGTGCGGGTGACCGGCTGGCCCTCCTCGATACCGCTGAACTCACCGAGGACGACGGCACCGATCTCGCGCTCCTCGAGGTTGAGGGCGAGGCCGAGGGTGCCGTCCTCGAACTTCAGCAGCTCGTTGGCCATGGCCGAGGGAAGGCCCTCCACCTTCGCGATGCCGTCACCGGCAACGGTGACCGTACCGACCTCCTCGCGCGAGGCCGCGTCCGGCTTGTACGACTGGACGAAGTTCTCCAGCGCGTCCCGGATCTCCTCCGGCCGGATCGTGAGCTCCGCCATCTGAGTTCCCTGCTCTCCTTGTTGGGCCCGAAGTTTCACTTGGGGGGATGGGGACTCCCCCCTGAAAGAGGTGAATCCTCTGCACGGCCCAACCAGGGCCGTAAGTACGTACTACTTATTCAGAAATGTGCTGCTCAGCCCGCCAGCCGACGGCTCGCGTCCTCGAGCCGGTCCGCCAGGGAGCCGTTGATGACCTCGTCACCGACCTGCACCCGGATCCCGCCGAGGACACCGGGGTCGACGTCGAGGTTGAGATGCATCCGGCGGCCGTAGAGCTTCGCGAGGGCGTCGCCCAGGCGCTGCTTCTGCTGGTCGCTCAGCGGTACCGCGGAGGCGACCACGGCCACCATGCGGTCACGGCGCTCGGCGGCGAGCTTGGACAGGGACTCCAGTCCCGACTCCAGGCTACGTCCCCGGGGCGCGGTCACCAGACGCGTCACCAGACGCTCGGTGGCCGCGTTCGCCCTGCCCCCGAGCAGGCTGCGCAGCAGCTCGCTCTTGGAGGAGACGGGGGCGCTCCGGTTGGTCAGCGCGGCGCGCAGCTCGGTGCTGGAGGAGACGATCCGGCCGAACCGGAACAGCTCGTCCTCGACGTCGTCGAGCCCACCGGCCTTCTGGGCGGCGGTGAGGTCGGCGACGGCCGCCAGTTCCTCCAGCGCGTCCACCAGGTCGCGGGACTGCGACCAGCGGGAGCGCACCATGCCGGCCACCAGGTCCGCGGCGGGGCCGCTGACCTGCGAGCCGAGCAGGCGCCGGGCCAGTTCGGCCTTGGCCTCACCGGCCTGCGCCGGGTCGGTCAGGACCCGACGCAGCGACACCTCGCGGTCGAGCAGCGCGGTGACGGCGGCCAGCTCACCGGCGAGCGAGCCGGCGTCCGCGGACGTGGAGTCCGTCAGCGCGTCGAGACGCTCGCGTGCGGCTGCCAGGGCCTCGCGGCTCGCTCCGTTCATCGTGCGGCCTCGGCCTTCTGGTCGAGCTCGTCGAGGAAGCGGTCGATCACGCGGCTCTGCCGGGCGTGGTCCTCGAGGGACTCGCCGACGAGCTTGCCGGCCAGGTCAGTGGCGATCTTGCCGACGTCCTGGCGCAGCGCGGACGAGGCGGCCTTGCGGTCGGCCTCGATCTGCGTGTGACCGGCGGCAATGATCTCCTCGCGCTGCCGCTGGCCCTCGGCCCGCATCTCGGCGATGAGTGCGGCACCCTGCTCCTGCGCCTCCTGGCGCAGACGCGCGGCCTCGTGCCGGGCTTCGGCGAGCTGGGCCTTGTACTGCTCCAGGACGCTCTGGGCCTCGGTCTGCGCGGCCTCGGCCTTCTCGATACCGCCCTCGATGGCCTCGCGACGCTCTTCCAGGACCTTGTTGATGGTCGGGAGGAGCTTCTTGGCGAGGAACCCGAAGACGATGACGAAAGCGAGGAGGCCGATGACGATTTCCGGCCACGGCGGAATGAGGGGATTCTCCTTCTCACCCTCAGCCGCCAGGAAAACCAGGGCGGAGTTCACATCAGTGCCTTTCGTCGAAAGGGTCGGTCGTCGGGCTCGTCTTAGTAGACGAACGGCATGACGAGACCGATCAGGGCGAGCGCCTCACAGAAGGCGAAGCCCAGGATCTGGTTGGCGCGGATCAGGCCGGCGGCCTCGGGCTGACGGGCGAGGGCCTGGGTTCCGTTACCGAAGATGATGCCGATACCGACGCCGGGGCCGATGGCCGCGAGACCGTAACCGACGGAACCGAGGTCACCGGTGACAGCAGCAAGGGTAGACATGCCAGTTCTTCCTTCTCTTTACGGACCGGTGGGGGTTGGCCACCGGACGATTGCGGGAGCGGGGCGGGGGCTCAGTGGTGCTCGGCGAGCGCACCCTGGATGTAGCTGCAGGTCAGAAGCACGAACACGTACGCCTGGACAGCCTGGATGAAGAGCTCGAAAGCGGTCATGATGATGACCATCACGAACGAGACGCCGGAGTAGGCGATGCCGATGCCGTTCAGCATGTACCAAGCGGCGATCGTGAAGAGCAGCAGCAGCGTGTGGCCGGCGAACATGTTCGCGAAGAGCCGGACGGCGTGGGTGAACGGGCGGACCAGCAGGTTCGAGAAGAACTCGATGGTCATCGAGAGCGGCAGCACGGGGCCGAGCGTCTTGTCGTAGCCCGTCACGTTCTTGAAGAAGCCGACGAAGCCGTGCCGCTTGAACGTGAGCGAGACCCAGGTGATGTAGACGATCAGGGCCAGCACCAGCGGGTAGGCGATGATCGACGTCACGGGGAAGGCGGCGATCGGGATGATCGACCAGAGGTTCATCATCCAGATGAAGAAGAACAGGGCGACGGCGAGCGGGACGTACTTCTCGCCCTCCTTCTTGCCGATCGTCTCGTAGACGATGCCGCGGCGTACGAAGTCGTAGCCGGCCTCGGCCACCATCTGCAGCTTGCCGGGGACGATCTTCGGCTTGGCGAACGCGGCCCAGAAGAAGCCCACAACGAAGATCGACCCGAGCAGCGCGAGCAGCATCGGCTTGTTGAAGTACAGGCCGTTGCCGTCTGCGTTGCCCCAGAGCGGCTCGAAGAGGAACGAGTGCAGGCCCGGAGCCGGGAAGCCACAACCGTCGAAGAGGTGGCAGTCGGTCTCGAAGGCGAGCACCTGCGTCGGGTCAGCACTCACCGCGGGCTCCTTCATCGTGGCGCATAGGTACGGCAACCTCGTGGTGTCGGCGCGGCGCTCGGCCGCGGTTCGGCACGGGACTGGTGTTTCGGATGTGGGGGCGGCTGGGGGGCATCTCGCCTCGCGATTGAGCAGGCGTCAGCTCGGATGCCCGCGCCCGCGATGCCGCAGTTGGCACCGGACGATAGCAGGAGTTCCGAGGCCTCTTTATCCCGGGCCTACCCCTCACGACGAGTGCCCCGAGTTCCCGGGCCTGCTGCCCGTCGTCGACTCGGGCTCGACGTAGAGGATCTTGGACTTCATGTGGGCGCGCGTCTGTGCGGCGATCCACACGAGAGTGGTGCCGACGAGCGTGAGGGCGAAGGCCTTGGGGTGGAACAGCGTCGTGTCCCGGAACACGGCGACGAAGACGAACAGCAACAGGATCTGCGTCGCGTACAGCATCAGACCCATGGCCTGGAACAGGTGCGGAAGCGATTTGGCGGTGCGCTGGAGTACATAGAGGCCGATCCCCATGAAGAGGATCACCACCACGGTCGCGACGAGCGCCCCGACCGCACCCTTGCCGCCGGCGACCATCGCACTGACGACGGCGGCTACGGCGCCGCCGGCAGCCGTGGGCACGGCGGCCTGGGCCAGGATCCGGACGTCATTGGACGGCATGGCGGCAACTCCGCATTTCACAGGGGGCAGGGCGTCGTCATGGACGAGCGTAGACCCCCGGGCCGAGTGGAAATTCCTCGCACCAATGAACCGTCGCACTGCGGTTCTTCGGCTCTATCCGGGGTTCTCGTGAACGGTATCACAAACTATTTGATGCAGTCTTTACCTGTCAGGTGTGCCCACCGTCACACATGAGAGCGATTCCGCGCGTCTGAGCAGGAACCAGAACCTTATGTCTGGTATTGGGGACTTCACACCCCCAATGACGCCCCATCGGAGCCCCACGACTTGGCAATGCTCTAGTCGGATTCTTACCTTGACCGTGACCGGTCGGCCAGACGCGCGCGGGACCCGACGGCGGTCGCTCCGTTGACGCCGGAGACACCCGCGGCCACCGGGGTGCGATCGTCGGGCGCAGCTTCCCCAACTCCGGCCGTCTCAGGGGCAGATGCCGCCACAGCGGACTCCGGGGCCCGTCGGCGGCGGTACCGCGGCGGCACGACCGCCTCCGCCCAGCGCGGGGCCCGCGGGGTGAACCGGGGCAGCAGGAGCAGGAGCAGGCCGAGCGTCGACAGGACCACCACACTCAGCACGATCCACATCGACGCCGAGTTCACGGAGTACGTGAGCGCGCCGAAGGCGATCAACGCCGACCAGAAGTACATGATCAGCACCGCCCGGCTGTGCGAGTGGCCGATCTCCAGCAGCCGGTGGTGCAGATGGCCCCGGTCCGCCGCGAACGGCGACTGGCCGCGCCAGGTCCGCCGTACGATCGCCAGGATCAGGTCGGCGGCCGGCACCGCGATGATGGTCAGCGGCAGCAGCAGTGGGATGTAGACCGGCACCGTCTGGTGCACGGCCTCCTTCTCCGAACCGGCGAACAGCTTCAGCGCGTCCGGGTCGACCTGCCCGGTGACGGAGATGGCTCCGGCCGCCAGCACCAGGCCGATGAGCATCGAGCCGGAGTCCCCCATGAAGATCCGCGCGGGATGCATGTTGTGCGGCAGGAAGCCCAGGCACATGCCCATCAGGATCGCCGAGAACAGCGTCGCCGGAGCGGCCGCCTCGATGCCGTACGAGTACCAGATGCGGTACGCGTACAGGAAGAACGCCGCCGCCGCGATGCACACCATGCCGGCCGCGAGACCGTCCAGTCCGTCCACGAAGTTGACCGCGTTGATCGTGATGACGACCAACGCGACCGTGAGCAGCGTGCTCTGCCACTGGGTGAGCGCGACCGAGCCGACGCCCGGGATCGGCAGCCACAGGATCGTCAGACCCTGCATGACCATCACACCGGCGGCGATCATCTGGCCGCCCAGCTTGATCAGGGCGTCGATCTCGAACTTGTCGTCCAGCACACCGATCAGCCAGATCAGCGCCGCCCCGGAGAGCAGTGCCCGCGGCTCGTTGGACTTCTCGAAGAGCTGGTTGAGATTGGTCAGGTGGTCGGCGACCAGCAGACCCGCGCACAGGCCGAAGAACATCGCGATACCGCCGAGCCGCGGGGTGGGTTCCCGGTGCACGTCACGTGCCCGGATCTCCGGCATCGCACCGGCCACGATCGCGAACTTCCGTACCGGCCCGGTCAGCAGGTACGTCACCGCGGCCGTGACGCAGAGCGTCAGCAGGTATTCACGCACAGGCTTCCCCACAGATCTCGCTGGCCATCACAGCCCCACAGCCTAGCGAGGCGCGCATATGAGTGGGGACTTCCGGGTAGCGACAACGGTTGCGCGTGCGGCTGTGCAGAGGTGCGCCTGCCCCGGCAGCGGCCGTCTCAGCGCGGGTACGGCGGAAACGCCGCCGCCAGTTCCCGTACGTCCTCCCGGGCCCGCGCTGGGTCCGTCCCGCCCCGCAGCACGCTCGCCAGCAGCCCCGCGACGAACGGCATCTCCCGGACGCCCATGCCCTGGGTGGTCACCGCCGCCGTGCCCAGGCGCAGCCCGCGGCCGTCGTCGTGCGGAAGCGCGCAGCAGTCCAGGACCAGTCCGGCCGCCGCGAGCCGGCCGCGCGCGGTGCGTCCGTCGACGCCGAGCGGCGCGGGGTCGGCGGTGATCAGGTGGGTGTCGGTGCCACCGGTGGTGACGGCCAGCCCGTCGGCGGCCAGGGCGGCCGCCAGCGCCTGGGCGTTGGTGACCACCTGGTGCGCGTACGCGGCGAACGCCGGTGTCGCCGCCTCCCCGAACGCGACCGCCTTGGCCGCGATGGTGTTCATCGGGGCGCCGCCCTGGGTGAAGGGGAACACCGCCCGGTCGACCCGCTCGGCCAGCTCGCCGCCGCACAGGATCATGCCGCCGCGCGGGCCCCGCAGCACCTTGTGCGTCGTCGCGCACACGATGTCCGCGTACGGCACCGGGCTGGGCGCCGCTCCCCCGGCGACCAGGCCCATGGGGTGCGCGGCGTCCGCGATGAGGTAGGCACCGGCCTCGTCGGCGACCTCGCGGAAGAAGGCGTAGTCGATGTGGCGGGGGTAGGCGATGGATCCACAGACGATCGCCTTGGGCCGGTGTGTGCGGGCCAGGGCGCGGACCTGCTCGTGGTCGATCAGGCCGCTCTCCGCGTCCACGCCGTAACCGGCGAAGTCGAACCAGCGGCCGGAGAAGTTGGCGGGCGAGCCATGGGTGAGATGGCCGCCGTGGGGCAGGCCGAGGGCGAGCACGGTGTCACCGGGGCGCAGCAGGGCGGCGTACGCGGCGAGCACGGCGGAGGAGCCGGAGTGCGGCTGCACGTTGACGTGTTCGGCGCCGAACAGCGCCTTGGCACGTTCCACGGCGAGGCGCTCGGCGACGTCCACGATCTCGCAGCCGCCGTGGTACCGGTTGCCCGGGTACCCCTCGGCGTACTTGTTGGCGAGCGGTGAGCCGAGGGCGGCCAGCACGGCCGGCGACATGAAGTTCTCGGCGGCGATCAGCTGGAGCGTGGACGACTGCCGCTCACGCTCCCCGAGCAGCACATCGGCCAGCTCGGGATCCTGCCGCCGCAGAACATCGGCCTCGAGGACAGGGGTGACCGCCATCATGGACTCCCGGACGTCGACACTGGCGTACGCCCAATGTAGGCCGAACCCCTCCACAACGCCCGAGTTCTTGCACCCCCCACTGACACCCCGCCCCGCCGTGGGCGCTCGCCCCGCCCCGCTGTGGGCCATCGTTCCGCGGGGCGACGGGGATCCCCCGCTCGGGCGAAGCCGAGAGTGGGGGGAGGGTGGGCACAGCGGAACGACGCCGGAGGCCCTGTCAGCCCGCCCCGGCGGCCGGACGCTCACGCCCGAGCGGGAACCCCGGTCAACGCCGTCACCACGGGGTCCAGCGCCTCGTGTATCTCCTCCCCGATGGACCGGAAGAACGTCAGAGGCGCCCCGTACGGGTCGTACACCTCATCCGCCTCGAGAGTCGGCGCCAACAGCCACCCGCGCAGCGCCGCCGCCGCGCGCACCAGCGCCCGCGCGCGCATGACCAACCCCTCGTCCAGGGGCGGCAGAGTCGCCGGGTCAATGGCATGGACGAGCCGCGTGAACTCCTTCAACGTGAACGTCCGCAGCCCCGCCGAATGCCCCATGGAAATGACCTGCGCCCGGTGATCCCGCGTAGCGGTCAGCACCAGATCCGCCCGGATCACATGATCGTCCAGCAGCTCCCGCCCCACGAAGCCGGAGGCATCCGCCCCGAACTCCGCCAGCACGGTCTCCGCGTGCGCCTCCATCGCCGCACCCTCGTGCCCCCAGGTCCCCGCGCTCTCCACGATGAGCCCGCCGCCCAGGATGCCCAACCGCTGGCTCACGAAATGCCGGGTCAGCCGCTCGGTGATGGGCGAGCGGCACACGTTTCCGGTACTGACGTGGAGGATGCGGAAGGTGTCGCGCGGAAACCCGAAGGTCGTCGTCATCTCCGCGCCGGATTCTTCGTTGCCTATGCCACGCCCCGCCTCAGGGGCCGTCAATTCGCCACCTCGAGGTCGGGTACCACCTTGCGCAGCTCGTCCGGCGAGATCGCACCCTCGCGCAGCAGCACGGGCACGGGGCCCGTCACGTCCACGATGGAGGAGGGCACGTTGCCCGGGGTGGGCCCGCCGTCCAGGTACACGGAGACGGAGTCGCCGAGCATCTCCTGGGCGGCGTCGCAGTCCTCCGGCGCCGGGTGGCCGGTCAGGTTGGCCGACGAGACGGCCATGGGCCCGACCTCGGTGAGCAGCTCGATGGCGACCGGGTGAAGCGGCATCCGCACGGCGACCGTGCCCCGGGTGTCCCCGAGGTCCCACTGGAGCGACGGCTGGTGCCGGGCGACGAGCGTCAGCGCGCCCGGCCAGAAGGCGTCGACCAGTTCCCAGGCCATCTCCGAGAAGTCGGTGACCAGGCCGTGCAGGGTGTTCGGGGAGCCGATGAGGACGGGGGTGGGCATGTTGCGGCCCCTGCCCTTGGCCTCCAGCAGATCGACGACGGCCTCCGAGGTGAACGCGTCGGCGCCGATGCCGTACACCGTGTCCGTCGGCAGCACCACGAGCTCGCCCCGGCGCACGGCGGACGCGGCTTCACGCAGACCGGTCGCGCGGTCGGTCGCGTCGTTGGTGTCGTATCGCCGAGCCATCTAGCGGGCCTCCTCGTACGGGTGCTGCTGGGGGGATGAAGTATGCGGGACGCTCACGGCAGTGCCCTGCGCGCGGTGGCGAACCGGGGCCGGTTGTTCAGGTCGGGATGGTCGGCCGCGTCGGCCCAGCCCCGTTCCTCGGCGAAGATCCACGGCACCTGGCCGCCCTGGGTGTCGGCGTGCTCCACGACGACCACGCCGCCGGGGCGCAGCAGCCGGTGCGCGGTGCGTTCCAGGCCCCGGATCAGATCGAGTCCGTCCTCACCGGAGAACAGCGCCAGGCCGGGGTCGTAGTCGCGGGCCTCGGGGGCGACGTACTCCCACTCGGTCAGCGGGATGTACGGCGGGTTGGAGACGACCAGGTCGACCTGTCCGTCGAGGTCCGGGAAGGCCGCCAGGGCGTCTCCCTGGCGCAGTTCGACCCTGGACCCCTCCATGTTCTTGCGCGTCCACGTCAGGGCGTCCTCGGACAGCTCCACGGCGTGCACACGTGAGCGCGGCACCTCCTGGGCGAGGGCGAGCGCGATCGCGCCCGAGCCGGTGCACAGGTCGACGATGCACGGTTCGACGACGTCCATCGCGCGGACGGCGTCTATCGCCCAGCCGACCACCGATTCCGTCTCGGGCCGCGGCACGAACACCCCGGGACCGACCTGGAGCTCCAGGTAGCGGAAGTACGCGCGCCCGGTGATGTGCTGGAGCGGTTCGCGGGCCTCTCGACGGGCGATGACCTCCCAGTACCGGGCGTCGAAGTCGGAGTCCTTCACACCGTGCAGCTCGCCGCGCTTGACGCCGTGCACGAACGCGGCGAGTTCCTCCGCGTCGGTGCGCGGCGAGGGCACGCCGGCGTCGGCGAGCCGCTGGGTGGCCTGGGCCACCTCGGCGAGCAGCAGGTTCACTGGTCCTCCGGGCTGTTTACGAGGGTTACGCGGCGGCGAGCTTGGCGGCCGAGTCCGCGTCGACGCAGGCCTGGATCACCGCGGCGAGGTCGCCGTCCAGGACCTGGTCCAGGTTGTACGCCTTGAAGCCGACGCGGTGGTCCGAGATGCGGTTCTCCGGGAAGTTGTACGTACGGATCTTCTCGGAGCGGTCGACGGTGCGGACCTGGCTGCGCCGGGCGTCGGCGGCCTCCCGCTCCGCCTCCTCCTGCGCCGCGGCGAGGAGCCTGGAGCGCAGGATACGCAGTGCCTGCTCCTTGTTCTGCAGCTGGCTCTTCTCGTTCTGGCAGGAAGCGACGACTCCGGTCGGAAGGTGCGTGATGCGCACGGCGGAGTCGGTGGTGTTGACGGACTGCCCGCCCGGTCCGGACGAGCGGTAGACGTCGATGCGCAGGTCGTTGGGGTTGATCTCGACGTCGACCTCCTCCGCCTCGGGCGTCACCAGGACACCCGCCGCGGAGGTGTGGATCCGGCCCTGCGACTCGGTGGCCGGCACGCGCTGCACGCGGTGCACGCCACCCTCGTACTTCAGGCGCGCCCACACGCCCTGGCCGGGCTCGGTGGCGCCCTGGCCGCCCTTGGTCTTCACGGCGACCTGGACGTCCTTGTAGCCGCCCAGCTCGGACTCGGTGGCGTCGATGATCTCGGTCTTCCAGCCGACGCGCTCGGCGTAGCGGAGGTACATGCGCAACAGGTCGCCGGCGAACAGGGCGGACTCGTCGCCGCCCGCGCCCGCCTTGATCTCGAGGATGACGTCCTTGTCGTCGCTGGGATCGCGCGGTACGAGGAGCAGGCGGAGCTTCTCGGTGAGTTGCTCGCGCTGCTGCTCCAGTTCCTTGACCTCGGCGGCGAAGTCGGGGTCGTCGGCGGCCAGTTCACGCGCGGTCTCCATGTCGTCGCCCGTCTGCTTCCAGGAGCGGTACGTGGCGACGATCGGAGTGAGCTCGGCGTAGCGCTTGTTCAGCCTGCGCGCGTTGGCCTGGTCTGAGTGGACCGACGGGTCGGCGAGCTTCTTCTCCAGGTCGGCGTGCTCGGCGACGAGTTCCTCGACGGCCTCGAACATCTTGGGCTCCTGCTGGTACGTGGGTGAAGGGGCGGGCGACCAAAAACGCCGGTCCCGGCCTGCCCCGGGGCGGGGGCGCGGCCGTGGACCGGCGGTTGGAGGCTCGCTACTTCTTGGAGCCGGCGGCCTTGCCGAAGCGGGCCTCGAAGCGGGCCACACGGCCACCGGTGTCGAGGATCTTCTGCTTGCCCGTGTAGAACGGGTGGCACTCGGAGCAGACCTCGGCACGGACGGTGCCGCTGGAGATCGTGCTGCGGGTGGTGAACGACGCGCCACAGGTGCAGCTGACCTGCGTCTCGACGTACTCGGGGTGGATGTCGCGCTTCAAGGTGTCTCCTAGGTTCGGGAGGGCGCCGGGTCGCCGCCGCTCGGTGCGGGAGCGTGAACCGGGGCCGACGTACCAGTCTGCCAGGACTGGGGCCATCACCCAAAACCGGGGGCTGCCGCTTTTTGTTCCCCGCGGACCGGTGGGGCCGTCGCGTCCACGCGGCGGAGCCGCGCATCGATGCCGCCCCGCGCCCCTAACCGGTGTTGACCACGCCCCTTGCCTCACCCGCGGCCGTTCCCTCCGTGGCGCTCCCGGGAATCGGCTTGTCGTCCTTCAGTGCGTCCCAGACCAGCTGGGCCTTGTCTGTCAGGGGAAGGACGCGGTTGGCGTCGGCCGGGTCGTACCGGACCGGCATGGTGATCATGTGCATGTTGGACGGGCCGATGCGCTTCAGGCCGTTCGCGAAGGACATCAGGGAGTTCACCGAGCCGAGACCGGAGTCGGTGGTGACGGCCTTGGTGGCGCTGTCGACGAGGTCGTACAGCTTCTTCGGGCTGGTGAAGACGCCGACCTCCTTGACCTGCCGCACCAGGGCCCTGATGAAGGCCTGCTGGAGCTGGATGCGGCCGAGGTCGGAGCCGTCGCCGACGCCGTGCCGGGTGCGGACGAGGCCGAGGGCCCGTTCGCCGTCGAGGCGGTGGGTGCCGGCCGGGAGGTCGAGGTGGCTGTCGGGGTCCTCGATGTCCTCGGTGGTGGTGACCTCGACGCCGCCGAGCTCGTCGATGAGCTTCTGGAAGCCGGTGAAGTCGACCTCCAGGTAGTGGTCCATGCGCAGGTCGGTGAAGGACTCGACGGTCTTCACCGCGCAGGCCGCCCCGCCCGTGGAGTAGGCGGAGTTGAACATCACGCCGTTCGCGGCCGGGTGGGTGCCGCCCTCGGCGTCTGTGCAGGCGGGGCGGTCGATCAGGGTGTCGCGCGGCAGGGAGACGACAGCGGCCTTCTTGTGGCCCTCGTAGACGTGCACGATCATCGCGGTGTCGGAGCGGGCGGTGCCGTCGTCGGCACCGCCCCCGAGGTCCTTGTTGCCGCCGGCGCGGGTGTCGGAGCCGAGGACGAGGATGTTCTCGGAGCCGTTGTCCACCTTCTCGGGCCGGTCGGTTCCGAGGGCCTGGTCGATGTCCACGCTCTCGATGTTGCCGTTGAGCCCGAAGTACAGGTACCCGGCGCCCGTGCCTCCGAGGACGACGATGCCCGCCGCGGTCCAGGCCACGACCTTCCATCCCCGGTGCCGCTTCTCCGGCTGTTTGCGGCGGCGCCCCTTGTCCCGGTGGCGCGCATCCGGTGTGCTCTCGGCAGACATGTACTCCTCAGCTCATCCACGGACGGTTACCCCCTGCCGCCGGTGCCAGACATGCCCGCCAAAGGCCCGTATGCCACCATCGTCCCGCCGTCGGATCAGACGGGGAAACCCGGCGCAGGGTTGCACGCCGCCCTGTGCCGGTCGGTGGGCGGACCCCGCCACGCACCCTCCCGGGAGCGTCGAAGGCCCCGCTGACCTGCGGACCGGCCATCGACGGCGCACGGCCCGTCCCCGGTGCGCGCAGTGCGCCTTGTGGCGAACGTTTCGTCGCGCGCACCACACGCTCCGCGCCCACTACACGCTCCGCACGCACGCACGCGCACGCGCGAAGGGCCGCTTCCTTCGTGGAAGCGGCCCTTCGCGGAAAACTGTGCCACCGGTCCTGCCGAAACAGTCCCCGGAGGCGGGACGTCAGTCGCCGTTGCCCGGCGTCGGCGTCGTCTTCTGGATCTGCATCAGGAACTCGGCGTTCGACTTCGTCTGCTTCATCTTGTCGAGAAGCAGCTCGACCGCCTGCTGCTGGTCGAGTGCGTGCAGCACCCGGCGCAGCTTCCAGACGATGGCGAGCTCGTCGGGGGCCAGCAGGATCTCTTCCTTGCGGGTGCCGGACGCGTCGACGTCCACCGCGGGGAAGATGCGCTTGTCGGCGAGCTTGCGGTCGAGCTTGAGCTCGGCGTTGCCGGTGCCCTTGAACTCCTCGAAGATGACCTCGTCCATGCGGGACCCGGTGTCCACCAGGGCGGTGGCGAGGATGGTCAGCGAGCCGCCGTCCTCGATGTTGCGGGCCGCACCGAAGAAGCGCTTCGGCGGGTACAGGGCGGTCGAGTCGACACCACCGGACAGGATGCGGCCGGAGGCCGGGGCGGCGAGGTTGTACGCACGGCCCAGACGCGTGATCGAGTCGAGCAGTACGACGACGTCGTGACCCAGCTCCACCAGGCGCTTCGCGCGCTCGATGGCGAGCTCGGCGACCGTGGTGTGGTCCTCGGCCGGGCGGTCGAAGGTCGAGGAGATGACCTCGCCCTTGACCGACCGCTGCATGTCGGTGACCTCCTCCGGACGCTCGTCGACCAGGACGACCATCAGGTGGCACTCGGGGTTGTTGTGGGTGATCGCGTTGGCGATCGCCTGCATGATCATGGTCTTACCGGTTTTCGGCGGGGCCACGATCAGACCGCGCTGGCCCTTGCCGATCGGCGACACGAGGTCGATGATCCGCGTGGTCAGCACGCCCGGGTCCGTCTCCAGGCGGAGGCGGTCCTGCGGGTACAGCGGGGTGAGCTTGTTGAACTCCGGGCGGCCGCGGCCGTGTTCGGGCGCCATGCCGTTCACGGAGTCCAGGCGGACCAGCGCGTTGAACTTCTCGCGCCGCTCGCCTTCCTTCGGCTGGCGGACCGCGCCGGTGATGTGGTCGCCCTTGCGCAGGCCGTTCTTGCGGACCTGGGCGAGGGAGACGTACACGTCGTTCGGACCGGGCAGGTAGCCGGAGGTCCGGATGAAGGCGTAGTTGTCGAGGATGTCCAGGATGCCCGCGACCGGGATCAGGACGTCGTCCTCGTTGATCTGCGGCTCCTGCACCTCGTCACGGCCCCGGCGGCCCCGGCGGTCGCGGTAGCGGCCGCGACGGCCACGGCGGCCGCCTCCGTCGTCGTCGTAACCGTCGTCCTGACGGCCGCCGCCCTGCTGGTTCTGCTGACGGCCGCCGCCGCCCTGGTTCTGCTGCTGGTCGTCACCCTTGCCGCGGCGGTCACCGCGGTCGGCACGGTCCCCGCGGTCACCACGGTCACCACGCTCCCCGCGGTCACCGCGGTCGCCGCCGCGGTCCCCACGGTCACGGTCGCGGCCGCGCTCGCGGCGGTCGCGACGGCGGCCCTCGCCGCCCTCGTGGTCGGACTTGCCCTCGCCGTGCTGCGACTGCTGCTGGGCGGTCGTCTCGGCCTTGGAGTCGGTCTTCGCCTCGGCGGTGACCGTCTCGGTCGCGGCGGCCGGGGCGCCGGCGTCGGCGGTGGCACGACGGCGGCGGCGCTCGGCGGGAGCGGGCTCCTCGGCCGGCTCCGACGAAACCTTCGGGGAGGGCTGCCCAGGGATCTCGATCTGCTGCTGGGCCGTGGCCTGCTCGGTGGGGGCCTGCTCGTCCTTGGCGTCGGCCTTCTTCTCTGCGGTGTCACCCGTACGGGTCCGCGAGGTGGCGCGGCGCTTCGGCTTGGTCTCGGTGACGGACTCGGCCTTGGCCGGGGCCGCTCCGGCGGAGGCGCCCCCTCCGGCGGCCTGCGCCTCCTTGATGACCTCGATCAGCTGGCTCTTGCGCATACGCGCGGTGCCCCTGATTCCGAGGCCGGATGCGACCTGTTGCAGCTCGGCCAGCACCATGCCCTCGAGGCCGGTACCGCGGCGCCGCCGGGAGCCGGCACCGGTGGCAGGCGCGGAAGCGTCCGTGGCGGGCGCGGCAGCGGTCTCCTCGACACGTGCGCCCATCAGATCGGTGGTGTCGCTCACGAAGGGTCCTTCCCTGGAGCGGACGTCGGCCTGTCTGGCTCGGCGACCGGTTGTGCTGTCCGGCATCGGTCCTTGCTGTGTGAACCGTGCCGGGGCGGTTGTCCGCCTGCGCGGCGGGAGAGATATCTGGTGATGGCACTTCCTCGAGCCGTGGCACTCTGTGTCACGTGGCGTGGTCGCACCGGTTCCGGAGCGTGCCCGTCGGGCCGTTCAGCATCCGCGTACGACGTACTGCCTGCGTACGTAGCAGTGAACACAGTGCGGCTTGGGGGGCTCCCGGAAGAATGTCTGTCCCGGACGGGGAGACGAGGCACCTCGCCATGGTGGGGTCGGGTGCAGACTTGAGGTTAACACTACCGGATCCAACAAACATTCCCCCTCTCGAAATCCGGCAACCGTGTGTCAGGTGGCGAGCGGAAGCACGCTCGCTCCCTGGGCATCGAGGCTGAGCCGGTTGGCGGCCCAGTCGTCGCCGGCCAGTGCTTCGACCTTGTCGGCCGTGTCCGCGTCCGCCAGCGCCATCACCGTGGGTCCGGCGCCGGAGATGACCGCGGGGATGCCGTCCCCGCGCAGCCGCTCCACCAGGGCGGCGCTCTCCGGCATGGCCGGGGCGCGGTACTCCTGGTGCAGACGGTCCTCGGTGGCGGGCAGCAGCAGCTCGGGGCGCCTGGTCAGGGCCTCGACGAGCAGGGCGGCACGGCCCGCGTTGGTGGCGGCGTCGACATGCGGCACGGTGCGCGGGAGCAGTCCGCGCGCGGTCTCGGTGAGGACCGGCTTCCCGGGCACGAAGACCACCGGAACGATGGAATCGCAGGGCTCCATCCTGATCGCGCGGGCCGCGCCGCGCTCCATCCAGGACAGGGTGAACCCACCCAGCAGACACGCGGCGACGTTGTCGGGGTGGCCCTCGATCTCCGTGGCCAGCTCGAGCAGCGCGGTGTCGTCGAGCTTGGCGTCGGCCCCTATCGTCACGGCGCGGGCGGCGACGATCCCGGCGCAGATGGCGGCCGAGGAGGAGCCCAGACCCCGGCCGTGCGGAATGCGGTTGGCACAGACGATCTCGAGGCCGCGCGGCTGTCCGCCGAGCAGGTCGAAGGCGGTGCGCAGGGAGCGTACGAGGAGGTGGCGCTCGTCCCGCGGGAGGGTCTCGCCGCCCTCGCCGGCGATGTCGATGTGCAGCCCGGAGTCGGCCACCCGGACGACCACGTCGTCGTACAGCCCCAGCGCGAGGCCGAGGGCGTCGAAGCCCGGGCCGAGGTTGGCGCTGGTGGCGGGGACGCGCACCCGGACGGCGGCGGCGCGGAAGGCTGGACCGGCCATCGCTCGAAGACTCTCCTTGAGCTGCGTGACTGTCGAATGACATTCGATGGACATTCGATGAGGTACCAGAACCCCTGGGACCGCCGCCGACCGGGGTGGCCGGCCGCTTTCCGGGCCGCTCCCGGCCACTTTCCTGACCGTGGAGACGACCACTGCCGCGGCATATGCGGCGGGCGGGTTCAGTACAGCCTATCGAAGGAAGGTTCAGTGGCGACATAGGGCGCACAGGAGGCGCACGATGCGTGTCGAGAGCCCTTCATGCACCCCCGATATGTCACTTCCCCAGGTGAGCGCGCCCTTACGCCGGTTCTGCGGAATTCCGGCGCCCCGGGCGGCGGTCGCCGTGGACGGAGGCCGAACGGCTCGGCGGCGGTCGCCGTGGACGGAGGCCGAACGGCTCGGCGGCGGTCGCCGTGGGCGAGGCCGAGCCGCTCGGCGGATGCCTCCCTAGGCGAGGCCGAGCCGCTCGGCGGCGGTCGCCGCGTCGACGGGAACGGTGACCGGCTGCGGCGCACCCGCGACGGCCCAGTCCGGGTCCTTCAGGCCGTTGCCGGTGACCGTGCACACGATCTTCTGCCCCGGGTCGACCTTGCCCTGCTCGGCGGCCTTCAGCAGACCGGCCACCGAAGCGGCGGACGCGGGCTCGACGAAGACGCCCTCCTGCGAGGCCAACAGACGGTACGCGCGCAGGATCTCACGGTCCGTCACCTCGTCGATGGCGCCGCCGGACTCGTCCCGCGCGGCGAGCGCGAAGTCCCAGGAGGCGGGGTTGCCGATCCGGATGGCGGTGGCGATGGTCGACGGGTCCTTGACGACCTCACCGCGGACGATCGGCGCGCTGCCGGAGGCCTGGAAGCCCCACATGCGCGGCGTCTTCGTGCTGACACCGTCGGCGGCGTACTCCTTGTACCCCTTCCAGTACGCGGTGATGTTGCCCGCGTTGCCCACCGGCAGCACATGGATGTCGGGCGCGTCGCCGAGCATGTCCACGATCTCGAAGGCGGCGGTCTTCTGCCCCTCGATACGCGCCGGGTTGACCGAATTGACCAGCGCCACGGGGTAGTTGTCACTCAGCGCGCGGGCCAGCGTGAGACAGTCGTCGAAGTTGCCGTCGACCTGGAGGATCTTCGCCCCGTGCACGAGGGCCTGTCCCATCTTGCCGAGGGCGATCTTGCCCTGCGGCACGAGGACGGCGGAGACCATGCCCGCCCGCACGCCGTACGCGGCGGCGCTCGCGGAGGTGTTGCCGGTGGAGGCGCAGATGACGGCCTTGGCCCCCTCCTCCTTCGCCCTGGAGATGGCCATGGTCATGCCGCGGTCCTTGAAGGACCCGGTCGGGTTCGCGCCCTCGACCTTGAGGTGCACCTCGCAGCCCGTGCGCTCGGAGAGCACCTGCGCCGGCACGAGCGGCGTGCCGCCCTCACGGAGCGTCACGACCGGCGTGCTGTCGGATACCGGCAGCCTGTCCCGGTACTCCTCGATGATTCCGCGCCACTGGTGGGTCATTGCTGGCTACTCTCCTTCAACCCGCATGATGCTGGCGACACCACGCACGGTGTCGAGCTTGCGCAACGCGTCGACGGTCCCGCCGAGGGCGGCGTCGGACGCTCGGTGCGTGACGACGACGAGCGACGCCTCGCCGTCCTTGCCCTGCTGGCGAACCGTATCGATCGAGACACCGTGCTCCGCGAACACGGTGGCGACCTGGGCGAGAACACCCGGTTTGTCGGCCACGTCCAGGCTGATGTGGTATCGCGTGACGACCTCGCCCATCGACGAGACGGGCAGCGCGGCGTACGCCGACTCGCCGGGACCCGTCGTCCCGCTGACCCGGTGGCGCCCCACGGCGACCAGATCCCCGAGCACGGCGGACGCGGTCGGCGCACCGCCCGCGCCGGGCCCGTAGAACATCAGCTGACCGGCGGCGTCCGACTCCACGAACACGGCGTTGTACGCCCCCCGCACGGAGGCCAGCGGGTGGCTGAGCGGAATCATCGCCGGATGCACCCGCGCGGTCACCGACGCACCGTCCCCGGCCCGCTCGCAGATGGCGAGCAGCTTGATGGTGCAGCCCATCTCCCTGGCGGAGGCGAAGTCGGCGGAAGTGACCTCGGTCATGCCCTCGCGGTAGACGTCGTCGAGGCGCACGCGCGTGTGGAAGGCGATCCCGGCGAGGATGGCGGCCTTGGCGGCGGCGTCGAAACCCTCGACGTCGGCGGTCGGGTCGGCCTCGGCGTACCCGAGCGCGGTGGCCTCGTCGAGGGCCTCCTGATATCCGGCGCCCGTGCTGTCCATCTTGTCGAGGATGAAGTTGGTGGTGCCGTTGACGATGCCGAGCACCCGGTTGACCTTGTCCCCGGCGAGCGACTCGCGCAGCGGGCGGATCAGCGGGATGGCGCCGGCGACGGCGGCCTCGTAGTAGAGGTCCTTGCCGTGCTCCTCGGCGGCGGCGTGCAGCGCGGCGCCGTCCTGGGCGAGCAGCGCCTTGTTCGCGGAGACGACGGAGGCGCCGTGCTCGAGGGCGGTGGTGATGAGCGTACGGGCGGGCTCGATCCCGCCGATGACCTCCACGACGATGTCGAGGTCACCGCGTTTGACCAGGGCGGTGGCGTCGGTGGTGACCAGGGCGGGGTCGATGCCCTCGCGTACCTTGTCGGGCCGCCGCACGGCGACCCCGGCGAGCTCCACCGGGGCTCCGATGCGGGCGGCGAGGTCGTCGGCGTGCGTCGTCATGATGCGCGCCACCTCTGAGCCGACCACTCCACAGCCCAGCAGCGCCACCTTCAGCGGACGCGTACGCATCATCCGACCTCGTTTCCTGATTACCGTCTCGGTTGCACCAGTCTCACTCACCGGACGGGACTTTCTGCGTTATGTCCGGATCGTGAGACATCTATTTCGTTTCCGTGACCGGAAGACCGAAAGATCTTCCGTCGGCCGATCGTGGCCACGGCCGCCACACTGAGCACCGACGCACTGAGAGCTCACCGGTCACCACCGGTCACCACCGCTCACCACCGCTCACCACCGCTCACCACCGCTCACCGCTCATCCGACGTCGAGCCGCAGCAGATCCTCCTCGGTCTCCCGCCGGACGATCACCCGCGCCTCGCCGCCACGGACGGCGACGACGGGCGGGCGCAGGACATGGTTGTAGTTGCTGGCCATCGACCGGCAGTACGCCCCGGTCGCCGGTACGGCGAGAAGGTCGCCCGGAGCCAGGTCCGCCGGCAGGAAGGCGTCCTTCACCACGATGTCACCGCTCTCGCAGTGCTTGCCGACGACGCGGCACAGCATCGGCTCGGCGTCGGAGTCGCGGGAGGCGAGAGCCACGCTGTACTCGGCGTCGTACAGCGCGGTGCGGATGTTGTCCGACATCCCGCCGTCGACGGAGACGTACGTCCGCAGCCCGTCGAGCGGCTTGACGGTGCCGACCTGGTAGAGCGTGAAGGCGGTCGGTCCGACGATGGCGCGCCCCGGCTCCACGGAGATGCGCGGCGTCGCGAGCCGGGCGGCCTCACACTCCCGGGTGACGATCTCGGTCAGCGCCTTCGCGATCTCGTGCGGCTCACGCGGGTCGTCGTCACTGGTGTAGGCGATGCCGAGCCCGCCCCCGAGGTCGATCTCGGGCAGTTCGACGCCGTGCTCGTCCCGGATGTCCTTGAGCAGCCCGACCACCCGGTGCGCGGCGACCTCGAACCCCGACATGTCGAAGATCTGCGACCCGATGTGCGAGTGGATCCCGATGAGCTCCAGCCCTTCGAGCTTCAGGGCCCGCCGTACGGCTTCCGCCGCCTGCCCGCCGGCCAGCGGGATCCCGAACTTCTGGTCCTCGTGGGCGGTGGCGATGAACTCGTGTGTGTGCGCCTCGACGCCCACGGTGATTCGAATCTGCACCCGCTGTCGTGTGCCGAGCTCCTCCGCGATGTGCGCGACCCGGACGATCTCCTGGAACGAGTCGAGCACGATCCGCCCGACCCCGGCCTCGACGGCCCGCCGGATCTCGCCGGTCGACTTGTTGTTGCCGTGGAAGGCGATCCGCTCGGCGGGCATCCCCGCGGAGAGGGCCGTGGCCAGCTCCCCGCCCGAGCAGACGTCGAGATTCAGTCCCTCCTCGTGCAGCCACCGCACGACGGCCCGGGACAGGAACGCCTTGCCGGCGTAGAACACGTCGGCCTCATCGCCGAAGGCGGTACGCCAGGCCCGCGCCCGGGCCCGGAAGTCGTCCTCGTCGAGGAAGTAGGCGGGGGTGCCGAACTCCTCGGCGAGCCGCTTGACGTCGATCCCGCCGACGGTGAGCACGCCGTGCCCGTCGCGCTCGACGGTCTGGGCCCACACCTTGGGGTCGAGGGCGTTGAGATCGGAGGGTGGGGCGGAGTAGTGCCCCTCGGGGAGGACGTCGGCGTGACGGGGCCCGGCGGGATGTGCGGAACGGCTCATGGCTGGTCTTGGACTTCCTAGAGATGGTCGGGTGCGTCGATGCCGAGCAGGGACAGGCCACCGGCCAGCACCGTCCCGGCGGCTTCGGCGAGGGCGAGCCGGGCACGGTGGGCGGCCGAGGGTTTCTCGTCGCCGAGGGGCAGCACGGCGGGCAGCAGCGGCAGCAGGGCATCGGCGACGGTGACGAGATGCCGGGCGAGCCGGTCCGGCGCACGGTGGGTGGCGGCGCCCGCGAGGACGCGGGGGTAGTCGGCGAGGGCCTGGAGCAGCGCCTGAGCGTCCACGGCTCCCGGCTCCGGCCCGAACCCCAGATCGGCGGCGTTACGCACCAGCCCCCGACTCCGGGCGTGGGCGTACCGCACCCGGAACAACGGATTGCTCTCCCGCTGCACCAGATACTGGTCGCCCGTTCGCGGCCGGTCGTGCGGCGCGGGACACAGCAGCGCCCAGCGGGCGGCGTCACGGCCGAGAGGCAGCGGATCGAAGGGCGCGGGCACGGGGCGGACGTCGACCGGGCCCCGGCTGCCGGGGTGGTCGACGCGCACCCCCAGAACGCTCCCCCACTCCCCCTCGACCGGCCCGTCGCAACCGGTCCGGACAGGGGCACCCTGAGCCCGGAGCACACGCGCAAGGACATCGAGGTGGACGACCGCCCGGACCTCGTGCGCCGCGTGCAGCCGTACGACGCCCTGCCCCGCGAGGGAGTCGCCGTACCCGTACCGGGACCCGTGCCGCAGCATCTCGCGCACGAGGTCGCCGGGGGCGGTGCTCTGCAACCGGAAGTTGATGAACCCGGGCCCGGTGACGACCACGTCCCTGATCCCACCGGCACGCGCGAGACGCGCGCGGAGGACCTCGGCGACCCTCCGCGCCGGCTGCCCGGCCGGTCGGGCGAGCTGAAGGGCGACGTTGGTGGCGTAATCCCCGCACCCTCCGGGCCCCGGGGGCCCGACGACGACCCGCTCGGGCACGGCCACGCTCAGCTCCCCCTCGTCGACAGCACGGCGCACCGCGTGCAGCACGGTGCGGGAGAGCTCGACGGGAGTCACGGGACAAGCGTAGGGGAGGAGGGGGGTGGGCATGCGAACGAGTTAGACCGCGATCCCGGCATGTGGACGCTTGTGGACATCCCCGACCTCACGCACCGGCATGCCCCGCGGCCGGCTCGGCGTCCCCTGGCCCACGAACCCGCCCGAGCGGATCCACGAGCAACTCGCGAACGAGCCGGACGAGTTCCTGGGGATCGAACGGCTTGGCGAGAAAAGCATCGACCCCGACATCGAGCCCACCCTCGACCTCGTACTGGGTGCAGGCACTGACGATGACGAGCGGAAGCTCACGCGTACGGGGATCGGAACGCAGCCGGGCGGCGGTCCGCAACCCGTCGAGTCTCGGCATCACGACATCGAGGGTGACAAGGTCGGGCCGCACCTGATGAACGACTTCCAGACACTCGGCACCATCGGCCGCGGTCACGACCTCGATGCCCTCCAGCTCGAGGTTGACCCTGATCAACTGCCGGATGACCTTGTTGTCGTCCACAACAAGAACCCGGCCCGCAGCGCCTGGCACAACTCGAGAGTAGGTCGGGACCGGCCACCGCGTCCGGCGTTTGACCACTTCCACCCCGCACGGGCGACACCCGCCCCCGGACCGACCCGGCCGACCACGAAAAGGGGTTCATGACCACCCCACCAGAACTGGTAGTGTTCTACCCGTCGCCGCGATCACCACGCGACGGACACGCCCCCGTAGCTCAGGGGATAGAGCAACGGCCTCCGGAGCCGTGTGCGCAGGTTCGAATCCTGCCGGGGGCACCTTGCATGAGGTGCCCAAAGACCCCGCCATCAGCGCTTTCGCTGAGAACGGGGTCTTCGCGTATGTGCAGGCGTGTGCCGCCCGGAGCGGCCGTATGTCAGGTGCTGTGGACTATGCGTGGACTGGCCGCAGAGCAGGAATCCGCAGGTCAGCACCGGAAAACGACGAGGCCCCTGGACTGTGGTCCAGGGGCCATCATGCCGCAGGTACACGTGTCGGAGGTATGTCGGGATCAGGTCCCGTCGCCGTGTGCGTCTCCTTGGTCGTCGTCCTCGCCGAGGAGTTCAGCGATCCGACGGTTGGCGACGTCCTGGCGGCCGTCGAGGCACTTGGCGTACCGGCACAGGAGCACTTCGACACTGTTGCCCGCGCGCTCCGCAACCTCGGTGGGATCCACGCCGGCGTTGAGCCACGAGGAGAGCGCGGCGTGCCGCAGGTCGTACGGCCGAGCAGCCAGCGGAGAGGCCACCTGCTCAGGTGTGAGCGCCAGGTGCCGCGCCTCGTCCCAGACACGCCAGTACGTCGTCGAGGCGACCACTCCCCCGCGTTCGTTGGCGAACAGCCGGCCGTCCTCGGCCGTGCCGAACTCTTCGATGTGAGCTCGGAGCATGCGAACGAGGCGGGGCGGAATCGGAACGATGCGGGTCTCGTTCGAGGGCCGGTTCTTGAGCCCGCGGTTGTCGTGCACCTCCCCCGTTCCGGTCCAACGCTTGCCGACCGTAGGACGGCTCTTCTCCAGGATCAACGAGCCCCACCCCGTGTCCGGCAGTGCGCAGTCCGGACGACGCAGGGCCACGGCTTCCGCCGGCCGCAGCCCACCGAAGTACATACAGGCGAAGAGCGCGACGAGTCGGCGCCCACGGGCCCGACGGTAGCCACCGACGTACGAGACAGCCCCAAGGAGCTCGGTCGCCTGCCGAGGGTTCACCACCACTCGGCGGTCCACTTCCTTGGTCACCTTCGGCAGCTTCCATTTCACGAGCGTGACCGGATTCTCCGGGAGCTCCCCCAGCTCGACCGCGTACGCCAGGGCGTTGAAGAGGACGGCCCGCTTACGCCGCACCGTCTCAGCAGCCGCCGGGGCACCGGAAAGGGTGAGCTTGAGCGAGTCGAGGACGCCGCGAATGTCTGCCGGGTTCTTGAGCGTCGCCAGCGGCAGCGAGGCTTTGCCTACCCACCGGAGGGCGTTCGCGATGTCCACCGGCGGGGCGTCCTCGTCCTCGGCCTGGATGACGAAGGCCCAACCGCGGAGGGCCCGCCGCAACACATCGTCTGCCGGACGGCCGGGGCGGTCTCCCAGGAGCTGAGTAGTGACGAGCGTCATCGTCTCGTTCAGGCTGTCGCGGGAGTTCGGGGCCGCGTGCGGCCACTTCATGGCCACATAGGCCCGTGCGAAGTCGTACCAGGTGAGGGACTCCTTGACCGGTGCCAGGGAGTCCGGCAGACCGGTGCCCGTGTCGAATGCCTCCCCCTTCTGTGCGGCCCGGAGCAGCTGCGCGCGGAAGTTGTCAGCGAGTGCCTTGGTCCGGAAGGTCTCGGAGAACGGAGAAGCGTCGCCGACCTTCCACCGCACGTCGTAAGACGGCGTCTTGTAGGGCCGCTTGCGGATGCTCCACACCTTCACGTCGTGCGACTTCACGCCGCCTCCCCGAGTTTGTGAAGCCACGAGGTGAAGTCGCTGCGCCAGAACCGAAGCTCACCGTTCGGAAGCTTGATCGCTTCCGGAGCCTGCCCCAGCTCCCGCCAGCGGTAGAAGGTTCGACGGGAGACCCCGCCCAGCTCGGCGAGAACCTGCGGGACAGTCATCAGTTCGTCTCGGCGGCGGTCCACGCGGAGTCTCCTTCCGTGTCGAGGGCAGGTCGGCGTGAGGCAGCGAGCCAGGTCTCTGCGGCGGTCAGCCCGGTGCCGGCGAAGCGCCAGTGCGAGAGGACAAGGACGGTGTCCGGGTCGGGCAGCGGGTGACCGGCTTCGGCCGCGCGTTCGCGGGTGAGGGCTTCGTTGTGGTCGGCGCGTTCCTGGCGGAGGGCGCCGAGCGTGACGGAGTAGGCGCGGGACTTGGTGGAAAAGTGGCCGCGGAAGCCGAGCATGTGGGCCCACTTGCGCAGACGCAGGTCTTCGAGTTCGGGCAGCGCGCCGAGGTGCCAGCAGGTGAGGATCATGCGCCGGGCGTGGTCGGTGATGCCGGAGCCGATCAGGTCCGTGATGGGGTTGCGGATGGGGCGGTCGAGGGTGCCCGCGGTCTCGGCGCCCTTGGTGGCGTACTTGGCGATGTAGGCGGCCACGGCGCGGCTGGACAGTTCCGAGGTGCCCGCGAAGTCGGCCGAGCGGATGGGGCGGATGTCGAGCTGTTCGCCGAAGCGGAAGGCGTACGGGTGGCCGTCGAGGACAGGGCCGGGGGTCTCGGCGAGGTGGGCCGCCGAGCGGATCACGTCGGTGAGGAGTTCGGTCGTGGCCCAGGCCGGCGGGGTGTCCTCGGCGCCGTCCGGGCCGTCGAACCGAATGACGGCGTGGAAGTGGACGGCGCCGCGTCGCTGGTACTCGGCGACCTTGGCGTAAGAGACCTTGAGGCAGTGGCGCAGTTCCGTGCGGTTGATGCCCGCGCGGGAGGCGAGCTGTTGGCGCAGGTAGGTGGTGAAGCGGCCCCACAGTGTCCCGACGTGTGCGTTCCACAGGACGGCCGCGCGGTAGTCGTAGCGGTCCGGGTCGAGAGGAGTGCCGAGGGCAGGGTCGTCGTCCGGGTGGAGGCGTCCGCAGCGACACCGCCCGCCGCCGGGGCGGTTGTGGACGGGGCCGAAGGACGGGGCGGTGAAGGTGGCGAAGACGCGCGGGTGCCCGGCGACGGACGGACCGATGCCCTTGCCGCCGCTCAGGCCGGCGGTGACCAGGTGAAAGGTGTCCTTGCGGTACACCTCGGCGCAGGTGGCGCACCGGGTGGCGCGGCGGTTGTTGCAGCGGATGAGGAGCTGTCCGGCCGGAAGGTCGCGGTCGGCGATCTCCCGGACGATCTCGCCCGTGGCAGCGTGGACGTCGAGCCGGTGGCCCTCCATCCGTACGGGCCGCTCGCAGCCGCCGAGGCGCTGAATCTGGTGGGCGTAGGCGCTGAGGTCGCCATGCCGGGCGAGGGACGCCAGATGAGGGATGGCTACGGCCGGGGCCGTGGAGTGCATGTGCGGTTTCCTCCTAGCAGAGAAGTCGAGAGGCGGGATGACGACCCTCGCCCGACCTGTCGAGGGGGCTAGACAACGTGGGCAAGCCGAGCGGCCGGAAGGCGGCGAGGTCAGCGGTGGTGGAGGAGGGAGCGGAGGACGACGGCGCACACGGCCACGGACGCGGCTGTGATGGCGACGGCGAGGAGCATGGAGACCAGGACGGCGCCGACGACCAGGACCACGGCGGTGCCGCCGCCGACGAGGGCGAGCGCGGTGCCGGGGGTCAACTGGACGGCCGGGCGGGACGGCGCCGGGGGCACGGGGGCCGACTGCGGGGTCGCGGCAGCCGGAGTGATGGCGGTCGGCTCTACGGCGGCGGGCGGAGGGACCGGGCCGGTCGGCTGAGGCATGGTCGGGATTTTCGGCTGGAACATAGGCGGGTCTCCCTTCGCGGTTACTTGACGGCGGTGTCGATGACGGGGGCCAGCAGGCTGTCGGCGAGGAGGTAGCCGCCGAGGAGCAGTGCGGCGATGAGCCACCAGGGCGGGCGGATGAGCTTGACGCCGAGGACCCCGACGACGAGCAGGGCAAGCCAGAGCGGGACGTCCATGGCGGTGGTCTCCTATCAGGCCGAGCAGCGGTGGATACGGGCGGCGAGTTCGGCGGCGGCGCGGCTGTCGTACTCGGCGGAGAAGTCGCAGCGGGGCGCGGTGCAGGCGGCCAGGTGACGGTGCCGGCCGCGGTTGATGTACGAGGCGACGTTGACCGGGCCGATGCGGCGGACGTTGCGGAAGCGCGGGTTCATGGTGGTGCTCCTCTCTCAGAGGTGGGCGGCGACGGATGCGGTCATGGATGGGGGCAGACCGAGCCGGGCGCGTACGGCGTCGGGATCGGCGGGGCGACCGGTGGTCGAGCGGTGTTCGTCGGCCAGGGCCCGGACGCGGTCGACGAGGGCGGGCGGAAGGGCGATGGCCGGAGCAGGCGTCGGGGTCGAAGCGGCAACCGGTTTGGCGTCAGGCTCGGGAACGGTGAGCGCGTCCCGGTCGGGCACCTCAACGGCGATGGGCGGGGCGGGGCGTGACTCCGGTTCCGTGTCTGTGATCGGCGCGGCCGGCTTCCTTGGCTGTTCCTGAATGTGTGGTGCGTGGGCCAGGAGGGTTCCGCCGAAGAAGGCGACGGCGGGCCAGCCCGCGACCGTGACGCGGAGCCAGGCCGGTACGTCGTCCAGGTCGAGGAGTCCGGCCGTGGCGACATTGGCACCGAGGGACGCGGCCAGGGCGATCAGAAACCACAGCCGCGGGCCACCGGCCGCCTGTCCTGCTCGCTGCGACTGACGCATCCGGCGCCAGGCGGCGACCAGGAGCAGGTCGACGCTCACGGGGTAGGCCCATGCCTTCCAGCCGTCCTGTCCGGCCGCCGCAGCCAAGTCATGCAGGTGAGAGAACGACAGAGCACCGGCAATAACGGCCTGAACGATCACGGCGTCCACGCGAGCCAGGTGAGCACGCATCGACTCGACTCCTTCCGGTTTCGGGCATGGGAGGGGTAGGGACGTGGCGTGAGGCGGTCACGCCGACCGTGGGAGCAGGGAGCGCGTTACTCGGTCACCGGGCGAGCAGCGGTGGCGGCAGCCGACGACGAGGACGGCTTGACCGCCTCGGTGACGACGACGGGCCGGAAGGAGTCGAGCCGGGGCAGTACGGGCGCCAGGGCGGCGGTGTCACGGCAGACGGCTGCCGCGTCGTCGAGGGTGAGGTGTGGCGAGCGGACGCGGGACCAGCCGCCGGAGGAGTCGCCGACGACGGCGATGCCGGGCCGGTCGGCCGGGATCGAGGTCGCGGCCAGGGCCGCTTCGGGGGAGACGTCGGCCAGCGCCATGTTCGCCGAGGACTCGTCGTTGACGCGGTGGCAGACCCGGCCGGTCAGCTGGGCGCGGAGCATCGTCGCGCCCTTGCCGAGTTCGGAGCCGAAGCGCTGGCCGCAGACCTCCAGGTAGATGCCGGCCGCGCGGCCTAGTTGGGCGAGGCGGATGAGCTTGGTGACCATGGCGTCCCGCCGCTTCTCGTCGTCCTTGCTCGCGGCGAGGAAGAGCTCTGCCACTTCGTCGACGACGACCACGACCGGCACCGGCCGTACTGCTTCCGGCAGCCCCCACACGTCCGAGGTGAGCACGGCGTCCGGGCCCGCCACGCCCGAGAGACCGATCAGGCGGAACCGGGCCCCCATCTCCTCCAGCAGGACGTCGAGGAGGTCGTTCGCCCGGTCCGGATGGTCGGCGAGGGCGGACAACCGGGGTGCGAACGGCGCCAGTTCGACGCCCCATTTGCAATCGATGCCGACGAGCACGACCGATTGACGGGCCAGGCCGCACAGCAGGTTGCGCAGGTAGACGGACTTGCCGGACTGCGTGGCCCCGAGGATCAGTTCGTGCGGCACGGTGCGGAAGTCTCGTACGTGCCATGCCCCGTCCTCCCGCAGGGCGAGAGGCAGGCAGAGCGGGCCGTTGGTCTGCCGATGCCGGGCGGGACGGACCTCGGCGAGTACGTCCCAGCCGACCAGGCGCAGTTCGAGGCGTCCCGGCTTGGTGGAGCGGACATGCACAGCGTGAGCGCCCCAGGCATGCCGTAGCCGGTCGGCCGAGGCGGTGAAGTCCTCGGGCGCCTGCCCGGCCGCCAGACGCAGCCGCATCACGAGACCGGATCCAGTCGGCCACGGCAGCGAGTGACGAGGAGGTACGGGAGCCGCCTGCCACCCCACCACCCGGGCCGTGGCCCGGCGGATGGCCGAGGCGGGAACCGTCAGGCCGCACGCATCCATCGTCGCCCGGTACGAGGTGAGCACCCGCAGCGCGACGGCCGGGTACCCGACGAGCCACCAGAACAGGACCGGCAGGCGGCGGCGGAGAACGAGCAGCGCGGCCAGGACCAGCAGGACCGGTAACAGCACGCGGACGATGTCAGCCATGGCCGTCAGCCCTGAGCCGGTGCGGCGGCGCTGACCATGACGGCGTCGGCCCGGTAGGCGATGCCGTGCCGGGCGCGCCCGCCGAACTCGCTTTCCCAGGGCCGGGCCACCAGGCCCGACAGGAAGACCGGTGCGCCCATCACCAGGCCTTCACCGATGCCCTGTTCCGGGATGGTGACCTTGATCATGTCCGAGCCGCCGGCGGCGATGAACACCAGCTCCAGCGTCATGAGCCGCTGATTGGTCACCGGGTCCACGGCGACCTCTCCGGTCTGCCGGTCCCTCACCTTGACCTCGGGCAGCTTGGTGACGAGGAGCGTCGCGTCCGAAGTGTCCACGGGGATGACACGCATATCAGAACCTCACTGGGTTGTGGGCACCGGTCGCCCGGCACCGCGCGAACTGAATACCCCCCTAGACACCGCGAGGGAGGGCGCCCCCGACTGTCTAGGGGGGTTGACGACTACCGTAAACCGACGCACCGTCAACTGTCTAGGGGGGTATACGTGCGTGTCTCGGCGTTCGCCGGACGCTCTACGCCAGCGCCCAGTGAAGGACGGTGGCGTCGTCCCCAGCCTTGCCACGCGGCCAGCGTCGGCCGTCGGGATCACCGGCTTCGGCTTCGCGCACGCGGCGGATCAGCTCATCCGGCCCAGAGGAGTTGAGGACGGTCAGGGTCTGCCGCCAGTCGTCGAGGCCGAAGCGGTCGACGAGTCGCGTTGCGCCGTCGCTCATCAGCGTCACGGATGCCAGTGATTCCAGCGGCACCCTGCCTGTCAGGGCATGGTCGGCGGCCCGCGGGTCGGGGCCCGCGATCCAGAAGCCGCCCGGTCGGTTGCGGAGCCCTGTCAGGGCGTCCCGGTACTCGGCGAGCGCGGCGGAGTGTTCGGGCGAGCCGGTGGGCAACGCGTCGACCGGCCCGCGCAGCCACTTACCCACGTCGTCCAGGCGCCGGTCGGTGACCACGTCCGTGCCCCCGCTCCTGTCGGCAAGGAGGAGCGAGGAGTCACCGAGGACGAGGTACTCCAGGGCTCCCCCACCGGCCCGTGCGGCGATCACCGTGCTGGTGGGACTGGCCCGGTAGGTCAGATCGCACGTGTCCTCGTGCAGGGCCCGGACGAGGCCGATGGAGTCGGCCAGGCAGTCAGCGAGCGACCGGTCCTGCTGCACGGTGATACTGCGCAGCAGCAGGCCGCCCAGCGTCGAGGAGAACCAGGCGACGCCATGCGTGCACCCGGTCTCGGCGCCGCCGACGCCGGCACCGTCGAGGAGGACTGCCGCGCCGGGAGCGGCAGCGGCGAAGTCCTCGTTCTCCCGGTCCGGTTCGGCGGGTAGCGAGGCGAGGGTGATCCTCACGCCGGTGTGTCCTCGTCGTGCCGGTACAGGGGGCAGAGCAGTTCGACGGACTGCGGTTCGCTGGTCTCGGGGTCGTACTCAACGCCCACCAGTGTGGAGAAGCGGCGGTCTCCCACCTGCCCCCAGAGCGTGTTGAGGTCGTTGGCGAGCATCTGCACGACGCCGAGGGAGCCTTGCGTGTGGATGCCAGCGATGGCGAGCAGCGAGCCGGAGCCGTCCGGGCGGGACAGTCGGCCGAGGTATCCGACGTCGTACGGGCGGGCCGGATCACTGTCCTGTCCCGACCGGTGCACGGTGCCGGTGCGGCTGTCCATCACCGTCCAGGGCCCGTCTTCGGCGCGCTCCCAGCGCAATACGGGATCCTGCGCGTACGTCTCCCACATCTCCTGAGACATGCGTGGCCCGCAGACGACGACCAGGCCGTCCCGGTTGAGGTCGATCTCACCGCTCACCGGTACGTGTTCCGAGGTGACGTCGAGCCCGTACGACCGCGCCAGGTCTTCCAGGCGCTTGCCGGAGCTGACATCGTCCACGGCGACGACCGTGCGCCCGCGCTCGTCGTCACGGCGCAGCGGAGTGGCGACCGTGACGGCGCCCCGTCCGAGGAAGGCGCCTTCCGGTGCCGGACCGGTGTGCCGGATCTGATGAATGCGCCCGCGACTCAGGCCGGCTTTCGCCGCAATCTGCGCGTACGACAGCCCTTGCGCGTGGAGGTCCTGCACCACCCGCCGGCGGAGCCGGGCCAGCTCGGTCACCTCTTGCTGCGCGTCAGCCAACCTGGTCGTGACCTCGCGCAGAAGCAGGTACGGATCATCAATCGCCATGATCCGTTGCAGCTCGTCCGACATGACCTCACCTCCTAGCAGTAACCAGGAGTCTAGGGCCCTAGACGGTATGGGCGGGAGACGCCGTCCCGACCGGACACCGATCACGTAGAACCTGGCCCGCCGTCGAGGAACACCCCGGGGGCTCACCCGCCACTGCCCGCGAAGCGGCCACAGGGTGCGGCCGACCAGAGGACGGTCACACGCCCTCCCGCGCGAGATCGGCCCACACCGAGCGGCCCTCCGGCCAGGTCTTCACGCCCCAGTCCTTCGCGCAGGCGGCGATCATCCGCAAGCCGCGGCCGCCTTCTTCCTGGCCAGTCGCATCACACAGTTGCGGTACGCGGTCACCACCCTGGTCGACCACCTCGATGCGCACGAGGTCGTCGCCGAGGCTGAGCACGACGAGGAACCAGCCGCCGACCGAGCCACTCAGCGTGTGCCGCACGGCGTTGGTCGCAAGCTCACTCACGACCAGGACGGCATCGTCGATGGGCCCCTGTTCTTGCAGTAGGGCAGCGATGAAGTGACGTGCATGTGCGACTTCCTCAGGCATCCCGGGGAAGGCACGGCACCACTTGGAGCGCATGGGACTCTCCTCTGCGTCTAGGGGGCTATACAGCCCAGCGGCAGAGTATTCCCATGCGCACCCAACAGGCCAGGCATCATGAGGAATTATTCCTCTAAGGAGTGACGGGGTCTCCCAACTCGCGGAACTCCTTCATCACCAGCAACAGCAGCTCCCGCACCTCATCACCGAAGACGGCGGCCTGCTCGAAGCGGCTGAACGTCTCCTCGTACGACGCGACTTCATCAGCGTCGCCGGACACGCGCTCACTGCTGAAGGCCTCAACCACGACGGCCCGGTGATCGCACAACGTGAACCCGTGGCGCGGCAGGACCGGCACCGGTCGGCGCCAGGGGATGACTCCGAGCCGTACCGTGCTCAGACTCTCGACAGCCAGCAGTCGGTCGAGCTGGGCAAGCATGAGGGCCGGAGTGCCAGGCCAGGTGCGCAACACGGCTTCCGTGAGGACGAACACCGACTCCCGCCCCGGCTCGTACAACACGCTCTGCCGCTCCACACGAGCAGCAACAGCCCTGCCGACTTCCTCAGCCGTTGCGGTCGGCGCGCTCGCGAAAACGTGCCTGGCGTACTCCGCACTCTGGAGCATGGCCGGGAGAACGACACATTGGAACGAGCGCACCAGTTGAGCGGACCGAACCTCTTCATCGACCGTCATGCCGACTGAAGTAGCGCCGTCCGCCAGTTGGTCAGAGTCGGACGCAGCCTCTACCGCGGCCAGGAGCTCCCGGACTTCACCCGCAGTCGACTCGTCGAGGCCGAGGGCATGCGAGAGCCTGTCGAGTACATCGGCACTCGGAACCATGCGCCCGGTCTCGACTTTGGACACGGTCGGCTGTCCCACTCCAGCCCGCTGCGCCAACGTGGCACCTGTAAGGCCGACTTCTGCACGAAGCCCGCGAAGACGTGCCCCGAGCACCTTGGTCCGTTCCCGCCGTTCACTCCCCATGCCCAGGGTTCTACACCACGCGCCAGCAACAGCCAGGCTTGCTAGGCCCTGCCAACCGTCAGCCGGGACCGAACGGTCAAGCATCTACCGGGACCGGACAACGGCAGCAGCCCGAGCATGATTCAAACTATCTCTACTGGTTCAAGGCGGCTCGCTCCGCTCCCCGCGCGCGGCCCGGCCCCCGGCCGGGCCTGCGCTCCTGTCTCCGCCCCGCTCCAGCCCGGCCGGCGCCCGTGCCGCGCTCAGGCGATTGAGCCGAGAATCATGAGGCGGATACTCCCCGGTGAGCAGTCGAGGTCAGAGCGATGCCTCCGGCGGGGGATCGGCCGGCACCGGGATGGAGGGGGCGCCGTTCCCGACCGCGGGCCCGTAGAGGGCGTGTGTGGGGAGCTCCCATCCCGTCCGCCGTCGACCCAGGCAAAGCCGAGCAGACGCGGCCCAGGGGCGTCAAGGTCGTTCGTACAGTGGCGCGCTCCACCTTGACGCCCTTGAACCACGCCCGCTCCACGATGTGTGGGTCGACGGCGGACGGGATGGGAGCTGGGGTGGGGAGTGGTGAGGTATCACCTCACCCAATAAGGCCCCGCCGGGCCGATGCCGTCCATATGCTCACAGGTATGGCGACAGGCGTAAATCCAGATCCCGTTCTGGCTGAGTGCCCCGGCTGCGAGCGAGCCGTCTTGGCTAGGGAGGCCGGAGCCCTCGAAATGCAGTACAAGGAAGGCTCCCCTTGGGCATGGCGTTATGCGCTTGCCCGTTGCCAAGAGTGCTTCGGCCCTCTACTGCTGGCGCAAGATAACCCGTTCGAGCGTCCAGAGAGGGCGTGGCCGAACCCTGATGGACGCGAGCTGAGCAGCAATATCCCGGACCCTCTTCGTCGCGAGCACGGCGAGGCTCGTGCCTGTCTGAAGGCGAAGGCATACACAGCCGTAGCCGTCATGGTGCGCCGGACGTTGGAAGGAGTGTGCGCTGACCAAGGTGTCACGAAGCGGCAACCCTTGGTCGCCTCACTGCGTGAGCTACACCAACAAGGGAAAATTGAAGGGCGGCTTCTTGAATGGGCTGAGGCGTTGCGTGCGCTGGGCAACCAGGGAGCTCACTTCACAGGTGTCCAGGTCAGCCGCGAGGACGCGACTGACGCCCTTGCTCTTGCTGAGGCTCTGCTCGACTACATGTACGTTGTCACGAACCAATACGAGCAGTTCAAAGCCAGACGATCGAAGCCCAATACTTCAGGCGACAATGGGGGTAAGGCAGACTCGTCCCAAGACTCCGCCTGACCATCAACTCACAGAACCGATATCATGTGACACCCTTTTGGCGACGAGATGGTGAATTAGGGGAGAATTGTGGGAATCTCACTGCCGGACCGCAAGCGACTTTGGGGGCGATCGGGCGACACATGCGCTTTTCCGGAATGCAGGAAAAGACTCACTGCCGATCTTCAGGATTACACAGGAGACCCCGATGTACACGAAGGCGTCACTCTCGGCGAGGAAGCGCACATCGTCGCAGAGTCAGACGACGGCCCACGAGCAAATCCCCGAATGCCACAGAAGGAGAGAGACTCGTACGCAAATATGATTTTGCTTTGCGAGGAGCATCATAAGGTAATCGACGCCTCCAATGGGCGCTACTTTTCAGTTAAAGTTCTCCTGGAGATGAAAAGAGAGCATGAGGAGCGAGTAGCCAAGAGCATGGGGGATTCAGCTAAAGAGACAGAAGCAGCAGCAGAACGAGCTGCCGGCTTCGTGAGTGAATGGGAAAGGCGCGTAGAGATCGACGCATGGGACGGATGGACATCCGCCCTCCTAGCCCCTACGCCTGTCATGGAATTCGATCGATTTGGGCGTTTCTTCGACACCAGCCTATGGCTACAAGGGAGGAGTTGGCCCACTTCTCACCTTCCAAAGTTTCGACAGGCTGAGCGCATTTTCACAGAAGTGTGGGCCGATCTAATCCAAACCATTAATGACACTTTTACGCATCACCGAATCATGCGGGATCGATTCTGCCTCCACGAAAAACACAAGGAAATCAGCTGGAACGAGAAACTCTATCGAGAGTACGGAGATGAATTCGACTTCAATGTCGACCTCATTCACGAACTCGTATTTCATCTAACGTCAGCAGGAAATCTGATGTTTCAACGAATCCGACAGGAGATCCAGGTCGGATACCGATTCAGCGAAGGGAATTTGAGGATTACTCGCGGCCCGAACGAGATGTTGCGTTTCGAGCACTTCAGTCCATCTTACAGCAAGGACGAGCAGGCATCGGAAAAACCATACCCTGGCTTGGATAAAATCAAAGAGTTCGTGGCCGACCAGCTAAGCAACGGACGCTAGCTGGGAAGCTCCCCCACCGCGATGGCATCCCACAATGGGCACGGACAGCGCCAGCTTAGCCTCGATCTTTCGTGACGGTCCACCGATTTTGTCGGTGGACCGTCACGAAAGATCGAGGCTAAAGCGGGTGTCGCAGGTTCGAATCCTGCCCGGGGCACTTCGCCTCAACCAGCACGATGATGCGGTTGACCAGCGCAGATGCCAAGCATGAACACCGGGAACCAGTCTCACTGGGTCCCGCTCTTTGTCGTTGTTGCGCACAGGGTGCGATAGACCTGTGATAGAGACGGTCGGCAATCAGCACCGGACGTACGCGCTGCCTGCCTCGCATCGAAGCCCTCCTGAAAACCACGGCGCAACGTGCGAACGGACGGCTAGCCTAGCCACAGTCCAGAACCAAAACCAGAACGAGGGGAATGAAGGCAGATGCGAGCCCGTAGCACATGGCAGCGTCTTTCTCTAGGCACAAAAGCAGCTATCGATCAGGCACTGTATTCAAGTGGAATGCCAGAGGAAACCCTTGCCCTGTACTCACGCTGGTGGCAGCTGGAAACTTACCTGCGCTCTCTGATCTACGTGGAACTTCGCTCCTTTCACGGTGTCGATTGGGCGAATCACATCGGACAGAGCGCGACAACCAGGCAACAGAGAGACGAATCTCTTAAGTACATGGCCACTGCGGACTGGGAAGATCCACTGAGCTATCTGGATGTCGGTAGGCTCTTTCCACTGGTTGAGGCCAACTGGCATCTAGTGGAACCCTCACTAATGAACAAGGACGCTCTCATGGCGCGTACTTCAGAGCTTCTCGCGGTACGCCACCGTCTCGGTCATCTACGTCGCCCACACAGTGACGACCTCAACCGCCTCGAGCAGACGTTACGCGACCTAGAAAAAGGAGCATTCACCGCTTACGCTGCATATAACCGGGACTTTCAACCATCTTCTACCAGCGCTGATCCTGTTGTAGCCGCATGGATCCGTGAAGAGCACCAAACGGCTCGGAGACTAATTCGGCACGCCGATCGTCAGTATGATGTCGTGTTCCGCCTTTCGTATACGGTTCGCCCGTATGCCACCGCGCCCACCGGAAGTGACCCGATCAGTGGGTGCACTGGCCTCCTTTGGAAGGCGACTTTCCACCTACGCGGCCAGGAGGTTCGCCCCTCTGCGCTGTGGCGGGACAGCTACCTAGACCGCAATGCAAGACAGCTTCTCGTCCATATGCTCCTCGATGGTGGCTCGGTGGCCTTTACGTTCCCTGCCGTCGACGACAGCAAGCGAGTGGCGGACGCGATAGGGGAAGCGTTTGACGCTGTACTCCTGAGCGTTCGTCGCAGACGCGAGAAGAATGAGCGCGAGCTCATCGAGTCGCCGATGCGCAGCATTCACCTCGACCCGCGTATTGAGATGAATTCAGGATGGACCGTCGTCGATGACACGACAGTGCCTATCTCCATATTCGGGGCTTGATTTTGGGGCGCCTACTTCAGGGCGCCCCACCACCAGATCGTCGGCAAGTCAGGGAGTTCAGTCGAGTTCCTTCTCGATCTTCTGGTTGATCAACTCTTTCTGACCTTGGAGGCATTCCTCGTAGACACGATGAATCCTCGGGCGAATTACCGACCCGACGGGCGAACTCGGCCACCGGCACACCGGCGTTCAGCCACGTCGTGATGCTTGTGTGCCGCAAGTCGTACGGCCCACCTCCAAGGATGGACGTCTGAACGTCCGGCGAGAGCGCGAACTCCCAGGCGTCCCGCCACACGCGCCAATAAATGCTACTGCCCACGAGACCGTCCCGCTCGTTCGTGAAGAGCCGCCTACCCTTGGCCTCCCTCGACTTCGGGCCGCGATTGTCGTGACTTTCTCCGATGTCTGTCCACTGCTTGCCCGATACGGGGTGTGTGTCGTGAAGCGTTCAGAACGCCCCACCCTTTTCCCGGAAGGAAGCAAACAGCATTCCTGAGGCCCACAGCCTCACTCGAGCGGAGCCCTTCGAAGTACATGACAGCTCTGACGCAGTTGCTAGCTCGAGGTGCTGCGAACACGGGCTGCGCATCCCTGCCAGCCCACTGAGAGACGCCGTAAGTCAACAACGTGGCTGAGACCATTGGGGGTGCAGCGAGACATACGCGCGCCTGGTCGGTCGGCGCGCCGGCCGTCGTGGCTGGCTGTCGTCGGCTGAGGTTCGTGCCACAACCGTGCCAGATGCAGGGGTCAGGCACGGTCAACACCGGTGCTCCGCGGTCGAGTAGCCGCTCGCTTCCTTGGCCAGCGAAGCTGCAGCTCAGGCCACAGATCCCCCAGCCTCTCTCCTAAAGAGGTGCCTGCGCCACGGCCGGCCCATGTATAGAGCAAAATCGCTTCATGGATCCCACTATCAAAGGCGCGATCATCGGCGCTTGCGCGACCGCCGTCGGTGCCGTTATTGCTTGGCTGGGCGCTCGTGCTCAAGCGAAGGCGGCTCTGAAGGCGGTGCAGGTCCAGGTCAGAGCCCAGCGATTGGACGGGCTTTGGCAGATGCGCCGCGCTGCATATGCCGACTTTCTGGACACCATCGAAGTCATACGTACCCAAATTGGTCTCACCTTGGGGCATGCCAATCACCAGGGCGGGGGGTCCAGTGCTGCCGAGCTCCTCGAAGCCCGTGAGCGCTTGTTGGGCTCTACATCGGACATGTACCACAAGTGCACGCTTCTCAGCCTATCTGTCACCGCTGCTGAGGCTGCCAGCGCACGCCGCTTCACCAACACGGTTGATGGCGTGATCAGGGACGTGGATGCCTGGATTGCTGCCGCAGGTAGTGGTAGCCCGGAGCAGGCAGAACTCAGTCAGAGACTAGACCGCGGACTGCTTGGCCTCCGCGACACGATCGATCGTTTCATCGAAGAGGGACGCAGCTACCTTCAAACAGTTCACGACCTGACAGCCGGTACGGAAGTGGGCCGCCGAACAGGATCCAACACCAGCCGCTGACCACCGCCAAACTTTGTGGAGCCTCCCGCCTGAGCCGGTGGACGGCTCCACGATTTCCGCTCAGAGCAAGGCACTTCAAAGCGCCGGGGCGCATGCTGGGTGAGTGTCTAACTGCGTGACAACGTCGACGAACACCGGCGGACGAGCGCGGACGTCTGCGGACCGTTCGGGCAGGTGAGGAGCACACCAGCCCAAGGCAGCGCCCCCACACAAGTTGCTTCGGGACGAAGAAGTCACGACCCAACGCCTACAGTAACTGGCACACGTCCGCCGTCGCGGCTTGTTCCGGGAGACGTCGGCAAGCAGCGTGGCTGAGGCCAGTGGGGGTGCAGCGAGGCACACGCGTGCCTGATCGGCCAGCGCCCCCGCCGTCGTGGCTGGCTGTCGTCGGCCGAGGGCGACGGCGTGGCTGGCTAGGACCGCCCGGAATGGAAGCCGAACTCAGGTCGCGGTCTCTACAGTGCACTCCTCGATCCATCGCGCGACGACAGAGAAGGTCGCCATGTACTCCAGCGCCTCCTGCTGGCCCCAGGTGAGCTGCTCTTCGTGTGCCGCCAGATTCCGGATGCCGAGGAACGCCCCGGCGGACAGGTACTTGGCCCCGTCTTGCCGGGCTCTCCATGTGGGGGTGTCACGGTCGCCATCGAACCTAAGCCGCGGCTTGCCCTCGGTGGGCGGCTTGGGGTCGAAGCTCTGCATACACAGGTCCACCTCGCCGATGTCGTGACGACCGAGTTTCAGTTGTAGGCGACGATTCACCACGCGGGCAGCGGCGAGGACGGCATCCTGATGGGCCTCAGCGGCCCAGAGAGGTGCGGCCGGCTCCCACACCCAAAGGTGCAGGGCATCCGCCCCAATGGCAGGCGATTTGGGGCGTAGGAACGCGTCAACATCATCCGCGTGCCTGGCGTGCCCCAACGCCTCGGTGACGGCGAGCCGCACGAGCTGCCAGTACGCGAGACCTTCGGAGTTGTACTGGTTTAGCTCGGAAAGTGCGTGCTGGTCGTATACCTCAACGATCTTGCGAGCCCGCACGAGTTCGATCACGAGATCTTGAGGCCAGTCCGGCCAGGGCATGTCGCCAGTCTGGTCAGCATTGACTGCTTCCATCTTCGAGACATGGACGTTCACGTCCTCCAGGAAGTTCCCCAGCGTCTCGACAGCGTAGGCGTGATCCATGCTTGGACCCTAGGGCGAACGGCGCAGGCTGGTCAGTGGTTTCGCGTAGTAAGTGGTGTGTCTCAGCAAGAGGCCCTGGAGCACCATGGGGAGGGTGGATGATGGCCCTTCAGCGTTCACAGACAAGGGGGCAGCGATGAGACACGACTTCGATGTCATGGTGGAGTTCCTTAAGGCCCGTCTTCGTGAGGACGAGAATGCGGCCAAAGCACTGAAGCCGAGCAAGAACGAGGACGTGGCCCGGTTGCGGGACCGGATCCTTGCCGACGTCGAGGTGAAGCGCAGGCTCATGGACTGGGTGTTCGCGCCTCAGCGGGAGCTGGGGGAGTGGGAACACTCTTTCGCAGGTGGCCTGGTCATCAAACAGTGGATGCGGTTCCGCCAGCCGGTGATCGAGCAACTCGTAGCGGCCTACGCCGATCACCCCGACTTCCACCCTGAGTGGAGGCTAATCGAGGTCGAGCCGGTTGAGGACGAGAGGCGCACCCGCGTATCGCAGTGATACGCAGGATGAGGCCTATGCGTGGACGAATGAGCCGCATGGCCATCCTCCCGGCCTTGTGAGCTGCTGAAATGTGTGAGACGCAAGAGGCCTCCGGAGCCGTGTGCGCAGGTTCGAATCCTGCCGGGGGCACAAGAGCCGGACCAGCACGATCAACTCGCTGACCTGCAAATGTGCCAGGCATCGAGAGTCGGACCCAGTCCCACTGGGTCCGGCTCTTTGTCGTTGTGTGGCACTGATCGCGAGTGAGCGGCGACTAGGACTCAAGCAGGAGCCAGGAAGCGAAACATGGCCTGCACGTCAGCTTCAGCCTCGAGATCATCCAGCTGCCGCCAAGCAGCATGAGCGGGGTCATGCAATGCACTGGCTGCCGCAAGCTTCCTGCGATCCCCCTTCTGCAGCTGACCCCTCATCGCGATCGGGTCACCAGGGAGCGAGAGCAGGAACGCCAAGTGAAGCTTCCCCTTGATCATGGACACCTGGAGACTGGGATCTTGAGGTTCCAGAGGAAGTAGCACCAGGTGGGAAGTAAGTACACGAAGCGGTA
>NZ_JBVIIM010000027.1:0-112228 GCF_055569765.1 Streptomyces sp. NPDC031365
AACGGAGTACTCCGGGCGGGCAGTCGGCGCTGAAGCAGAAACCCTCACGACGCGAGCCGTGAGAATCCCCCTCGTTCACGAGGGGGAGAAGTCAACCAGTCGTCCCAGGTCACGTCCCGGCCGATGAAGCGCGGCCGCTCGAAGGGCCAGTCCGCGGAGATCCATGTCGGTACGAACGCGTCCAGCGCCCGTTCGAGGGCACCACCCACCTCGTCGTCCACCACCCACCACGAGATCTCGGCATCGGCTCCCCGCTTCTCCGGAGGGTCGATGTAGACGCATCCGCGCAGGGCTGCGCGGTCCTCGCTCTCGATCGTGTAGTTGAACGACTCGTGCGCCTCGATCTCCACGGCGTGCCGCTCCAGATCGGCGAGGTTCGCCTCGTACGACATCGTGGCCGACGGCCAGCCCCACGCGGGACCGAAGATCGACCACAGCCGCTCCCGTGAACCCATGACCGCCGGGTAGTCCAGCGGTGCGTCCGCACCGCTGATCGGGCGCAGCCGGTGGCCTCCTCCGCCGGGTATTCCGACGTGGACGGGGTGGACGAAGTCAGGAGGCAGCCAGGTCATGGGCGGAGCCAACCATGGCGGAAGAACGCCGCGCAAAGGGATATGCGACCGCTGCCGCAGCGGGCCGACGACCGCCCGTCCTCCAGGCCGTCGCGTCACATGGCGTGGTGGATTCCCTTGTGCGCGTCGGCCGGCTCTTCCGGACCGGGCGGGGCCGGAGGCAGCGGAGGCAGGCCTGCGGAGAGGCCCGGCAACAGGGCGGGCTCCAGCCGGACCCGGCCCTGCCCGGTCAGGCAGCGCTCCAGCTCCGGCGGCCGGTAGGCCGTGTCCCGGTCGAAGCGCTCCTTCGCGGGAAGGCCGCTGCGACCCAGCCGCTCAGCACGGTGTTGTGGAACGCCCAGCGGTGGTTGCACCGGTTCGCCGCCGATCCGGGCCACGCCGATTCCGGAACCGGGATACCCAGGGCGCCGACCGTGTCCCACACCCCGATGAATCCGATCTCCGTCTCTCGGGATGCCACTGTTGCGTACCAGCCCGGCCAGACCGCGGGCGGTGAACGCACCACGGCTGGAGCCGAAGAGGAACAACTCGTCGTCGGCCTCGTACGTTTCGACGAGGCACCGGTAGGCGTCCACGACGGTGTGGGACAGCCCCACACCGAATGCCCCGCCGCGCAGGCGGTCCAGCCTGCGAGAGCGGTGAGCGGCGCGTCCTGAAGACGTCGCGCTCTGCCTTGAGGTCGACCGGTTCTCCTTCCACGGTGGCCACTGTCACGGGCTGGTCTGTGGTCTGGAGGGCTGGAGGAGCTGGTCGACGGGTGCGTAGTCGTCGGTGAGCCGGGTGGCGCGGCCGATCCAGGACGTGAGGTCGTCGCCGGTGGCGATCTTCCAGCCGGTACGCCGGGCGTCCAGCGCTGCCTGGACCGCGGGTAGGTCGATCGTTCGGTCGGAGGCGACCAGCAACAGATTGCCGCCCTCGGGGGTGTCGGTCGGGTCGAGGCCGATGTCGCCGGGTTCGCCGAGGACGGCGACGTTCTCGAAGATCTCACTGAGCGTGGCTGCTTCGGCACGTGCGAAGGCCAGATCACCGTGATCGATGAGGTTGGCGACGTACAGGCCGTCCTGGTCGAGCACCCGCCGTACGTCGGTCATCGCTTCCACCGTTGTGAGGTGCCAGGGGACGCTGACGCCCCCGAAGGCGTCGCCGACGACGAGGTCACGGCTGCCGGTGTCCAGTCGCCGCAGGCCAAGCCTGCCGTCCTCGACGCGCACGGCGACACCGGATCCCGGTTCCAGGCCGAGCTGGTCACGATCGATGCGTACGACCCCGCTGTCGATCTCCGACACAAGACTGCGTGTTCCGGGCCGCGTTGCCGCGAGGTAACGGGGAATGGTGAGTCCGCCGCCGCCCAGGTGGTGGGCAGCCAGTGGCTCATCTTTTGGAAAGGCGGCGTCGACCACCGAGGCGATGGCACGGACATACGTGAATTCCAGGAAGGCCGGGTCGTCGATGTCGACATAGGAATGCCGCACCCCGTCCAGAACGAGCGTGCGGCCGCTGTCCCGGTCGGGGTCGGCGACGACCCGCGCGCAGTGGTACCTGGTTTCCGCGTCACAGCCCCCGGGCGCGACGATGGTCGCGAGGCCGCCGGCGACTACTGCGAGTGTCAGGGCGGGGGTGCCGGTCCAACCACGCGTTCGCCACTCCACCAGCGCCGCGCCCACCACCAGCAGCGTTCCGAGACCGATCAGGATGCTGCTGACCGCAAGCCGCGACACGAGGACGAAACCCGTGAACACGGTGCCGAAGATGGCCCCGACGGTGCCTACGCCGGACAGCCGGCCGACGACCGTTCCGGTCTCGGCGAGGCTGGTGAGACGCAGCTTGGTCACGATCGGCGTCACCGCGGACAGGAGCGCCCCCGGCACGAGGATGGTCAACGACGCTAGCAGGAGGAGTACTGCCGGTGCCCACTCCGCGGCGGTGCGGAGCACGGCAGGAGTCAGTGCGACGACCGCACCTGACATCCCGAGGGAAGGGCCCAGAAGCCGAGACGGATTGACCTGATCCGCGATGCGCCCACCCAGCCAGGAGCCGAGCGCGATCGCCGTGAGGGCAATGCTGATCACCATGGTGCTGGTCTCGAGGGTGAGACCGAGGTAAGGAGCCAGCAACCGCAGAGCGACGATCTCGACCACCAGGACTGCGGCCGAGGACCCGAACACGAGCACGACAGCACCACGGGGCCCCAGGCCGTGGCTGCGAGGCACGCCCTCAGCGACAGATGAGGAAGACAATCCGGTCACGGGCGACATCGTCGCATGCGACGCATCCACCGAGCGATACGGCGAAAACTCCTCATTTCTTCAACTGCCCGACGAACTCCCGCATGGGCGGCGGCCCTACGGCGATCGGTGCTCGTTGGTGGTGGCGGAACGGGACTCGTGCGGGGATCACCGCGGGCCGGGAGGTGATGGCCTGTCCGGATGCCGTGGCTGATGGCCTCCCCGGGCGCTGCCGGCTGCCGCCCGAAGGGCCGGAGCCGGCGGCCTGGCTGGCAGTCGGGTAACGGAGTTGTGGCGGCAGCACCCGTGGAGATGTCCAGCAGTCGGACGGCATCCCGACCGAGGACCTGCTCGGAACTCCCGGCGATGGGAGCGCCGGCCCCCGCAACCGGAGGCAGCCGAGGCGGAGGCGCGCGATCCCGTCGTCGAGCTGACCGGAGGACAGGCAGGTCGGAGTGACCGCGATGATCAGATGCGCAGGGTGGTTGCGCCGCCTCCACCTCGCGCAATGGCCGGCACCTCCCGACGGATCCGTACGGGGGCCGTTCGCTACAACTCGTTGCTGAACACTCCGGCCAGCCGGCGCCATTCGGCCCGCGGCAGCCCTGCCCCACCTTCGTCGGCGGTGAGCACCTGGAGCGCGACGTGATCGGCGCCGGCGTCGAGGTACTCCTGTGTCCGGGCCCTCACGTGTTCGGCGTCGCCGAGGGCGAAGAGGGCGTCGAGGAGGCGGACGCTGCCGCCGTCCTCGAAGTCGGTCTCAGCGAACCCCAGGCGCAGCAGGTTGTCGGTGTAGTTGGGCAGCCGGAGGTACATTTCCAGCATGTTCCGCGCAGTGGTGCGGGCCCGGTCGAGGTCGGTGTCGAGCACTACCGACAGTTCCGGGGCGAGCAGCGCGTCGGGGCCGAGCATGTCGCGCGCCTCCGCCGTGTGTTCGGTGGTGACGAGATAGGGGTGTGCGCCCAGCGTCCGCCCGGTCGCGAGTTTCAGCATCTTCGGACCGAGGGCCGCGAGGACTCGATGTCCGGAGGTCACGGGCGGGGTGGCGGCGTCGAGTGCGTCGAGGTAGGCCACCATCGCGCTGTACGGCTTGGCGTACTGCGGCACCATCGGGCCATGGCTGACACCCAGGCCGAGGACGAATCGCCCGCGTGCGCTCGCATCGATCGCTGAGATGCGTGCCGCCACCTCCTCGGCGGTGTGGTCCCAGATACTGAGGATGCCGGTGGCCACGGTGACCGTGCGGGTGGCGGCGACGACAGCCGCGGCGTCGTCGGGCGAAGGGCTGCCCCCGATCCAGAGAGTGCCGTACCCGAGTTCCTCGAGTTCGGCGACCGTATCCGCGATGGCCTCCTTACCCGCGTCGTCCGCCCGCGAGCCGTGCAGGGCACTGCTCCAGATGCCGACTCGTCCGAATGCCTCGCGCGTCTCAGAAGTCATGGTGTGATCAACAGTGATCCATGCCGGCTATTCCCGGCGGGCGGGCATTCACCCGTTTCCCACCTCCGACTGCGCGCAAGAAGGACTCGCCCGCAGGGGACACGTGGGAAAGCCCGTCACGCGAACGGCAAGCCGGACCGTCTCCTGTGGGGTGAGGGGGCATCCGGCCATGGAGCCTCCTCGAAAAAACCGTTGGCGGACCGCAGCGACCGTTGCTAATCTCCCACAAGCCGTGCAAGCGAACGAGGAGGTGGTACCCGTGAACGCAGTATCGACATGGGTGCTCCCCTCCGGGGTCACGGTCGGGCGATAGGTCGTCCGGGAGCGCCGTCTGTGAGCGCTTCCGAAAGGCACGACCATGCGATTCACTTCTGAACAGCACCTCGACGACGGAGTCCTCGAGCGCGCATTCACCCTCGGCGAGATCCCTGGCACCCTGTGGACGCCCGGATCCGCACCGGCACCGCTGGTCCTGATGGCCCACAACAACGGCCTGCCCAAGGCGGACCCCCGCCTGGTGGCCCGGGCCCGGTACACCGCGGCGCGCGGCTACGCGGTGGCCACCATCGACGCCGCCGGGTGCGGTGACCGTCCCCGCTCCGCCGCCGACGAGAAGGCGCGTGCCGATCTCCGGCGGGCGATGCAGGCGGGTGAGCCGGTCGACGAGGTCTTCGAGTCCTTCATCGGCCCGCTGGTCGAGAAAGCGGTCCCGGAATGGCAGACCACTCTGGATGCCCTCCTTGCTCTGCCCGAGACCGGCGGCCCGGTCGGGTACTCCGGGGGGTGGGCCGCCCTTGGCATTCGGCTGGCGGTGGTCGAGCCGCGCATCGCGGCCGCAGGCTTCTTCGCCGGGGGATACGTGCCCCGTGCCCAGCGCGAGGAGGCCCGGCAGGTGACCATCCCGCTGCTGTTCTTGCTGCAGTGGGACGACGAAGGGAACCCCCGGCAACGCGCCCTGGACCTGTTCGACGCCTTCGGCAGCAAGGAGAAGACGCTGCACGCCAACCCGGGAGGGCACACCGGCACCCCGTGGTTCGAGCTCGAGGACGGGTGCCGGTTCCTGGACCGACACCTGAAGTAGGGCTGGGCCGTCCGGTGGGCAGCGGACGGTAGTCGGTGTCGACCAGGATGCCGTCCATCGAGGATTCATCGTGACAGGCCCCGGCCCTCCTTGATGGACGGCAGGCAGACGCAACAACTGCCGGGGGCAGAAGGGTCGGATGCCGGCGCCGCCCCGCCCCGGACGGCCGCCCATGCGCCCGGACCGGAGTGATCGCCGGTACCGGTCAGCCAGCAGTCCGTGTCGGACTGGGCCTGCGGGTGAGCAGGGCGCCCAGTGCGATCATGCCGAGGCCGAGCACGAGATGAAGCCAGTTGTCGGCCGTGTTGACGGGGACGAAGTTGGCATCGCTGTCATGGTCGATGATCATGCCGTACAGCCAGAGGACCAGGTAGACGGCACCGCCGGCGAGGAGGTAGAGGCGCGCATGACCTGCGGTGCGCGCGAGTGCCAGTCCGGCGACGCCGAAGGCCAGGTGCACGAGATTGTGCAGGATGGACACCTGGAAGATGCCGAGGAGCTTGGCCTCTGAGTGGTGCGCGGCGAACTCCATGGTGTCGTAGTTCGTGGTGATGCCGGGGACGAAACCGAGGACACCGACCAGGAGGAACACCACTCCCACGGTCAAGGCGGCCTGCTGTACGGGTGTACGGGCGGCACGTGCGTGTGTGGACATGACATCTCCCTGGCTTCAAGTGAAAGGCGAACTCGGCGGGGGGTCCGCCAGGCCCTCCCCGGGTTCCCTCAGCCGTCGTAGACATGTCGCAACAGCCACCGTGCCCGCGTCGCCCGCGACGAGCTACGGCCGACGGTGGCATCCGCTCCGTCCCGCGGGGTGGTGTGACGGCATCAGGTGGGTCACGGAGCGAGCCCGCTCCCACATGCCGGGAATCTGCTCGGCCGGGCGCTGCTGTTCGCCGTGCAGGGCGTTGAGTACTACCAGGCATCCCGTCAGGGCCGGCACCGCCCACTGCGCGTAGGCCAGCTGCTGCCGCGTCTTGTCGAGGTCGATCGGGTGCTTGTCCGCCTTCTCGGCGTCAGCGGGGTCGGAGGAGGACGCCAGCTCGACCTTCTTGCCGAGAATGCGGGCGTAGGCGGTGGCGGCCAGGGCGGCGGCGGTGACGACGGTCTTGGCCGTAGTGGAGGCGGCCACGCCTTGCTGCGTGGCGACACGGTGCGCGTTCACGGCGAGCAGCCCGCCGCCGCCGAACAGGTGCGCACCGATCGCGGCGGCGTTGACCGGCGTCCACTTCGTCCAGCCCGCCGAAGAGATCCGGTCTCGGGCCACCTCCGTGCCGCCTTCGACCTGGGCCGCACCGTTGAGACCGACCGCCCCCATCAGTGAGCCCCCGAACCAGGCGGCCAGACCGAGATCGTGCAGGCTGCGGATGGCGGTATTGCGTTCAGACATACAGGGCTCCTTCGTGGGAGGTCGGAGGGCTTGACCGACGTAGACGGCGATCCTGGTCCCACCCTCACCGGACTCCACAACCCTCGCCATCACGACAGGCCAGATGGGTGCAATGCCGCAGGCCGGCCTACGGGCACTCATGCTTCGAGGTGCCGCTGGTGAGCACCCCCGACGGCCGTGCCGCGGGGCACTGACCGGTTGGCGTCGGGGCCGCTCAGGGGCGGGGCTCCAGCAGCTCCAGGGCACCGGTCGCGGTGTCGTAGCTGCGCAGGGTGGTGAGCCGGACCGACAGCGGCGGCGCCGGCAGCAGTCCGGGGACGCGCCGGCCGGCGAAGGCACCTGACCGCCGGGTCCGGCCGAGAGTGATGTGCGGGCTCCATCGACCGGGCTCGTGGAACGGGCTGAGAGTGTCGGGCGGGCTGTCCGAGGCCACCGCCTCCCACACGCGGCGGTGCACGTCGGCCAGCGCGGAGTCGAGGTCCAGCGACCAGGCCAGCACCGAGGTGGGCCGCTCGAAGCGGAGCACGCCGGTGAACCGCACCGGCAACGGCAGGGCGGCGGCCACCTTGGCGAGCTCCCAACGGATCGGCGCGGTCAGCTCCGGGCAGGCGGCCAGGGTCAGGTGCGGGCTGTTGGTCGGTGAGCGGTGGCGCGCCTGACTGGGAAGCCCCGCGTCCGCGAGTCGCCGCCAGGCCTCCCGGACAGCCAGCTCCGCCGCTTCATCCAAGAGAAGCTCAACCGTGCGCACCGCAGCAGCCTACCGGCGGTCTGTGACTGAGCATGCCCTCGCGGGCAGACCTCACCGTTCAACGAGCGTGGCAGAAGGCAGCGGCAGGGGCGAGGACGGACCGTCGCCGACGGAGCCGGAGGGCACCGGGCCGCATCCACCCGCTCCCCGTTCGCCATGCGCCACGGCCACCTGACGCCGCGCGGGTGGCGGGCGCCCACTCCACAGGCCGGTGTCAGGGTGAACGGCCCATGCGGTTCTATGGACGCATGTCCACCGGCAAACTGCTGCTGCGCATCACCGGCTGACCGCACACACTCGGAGAGGGCTCGCGGCGGGCCAGGCGCGCGGCCGGACAGGCCCGTTAGGCTTGATCGAGCACATGGCGGTGCGCCCGCCGCCCGCCAGGGGCACGGCACTCGTGCGGCTGCCCTGGACCACTCCCTCCAAGGACGGCAACCGAGTGTCTTTCTTCACCATCGGCCACCGCGGTGTGATGGCCGCCGAGCCGGAAAACACCCTGCGCTCGTTCCTGCGGGCCGAACGGGAGGGGTTGGACGGTATCGAACTTGACCTGCATCTGAGCAAGGACGGCGAGCTGGTCGTCATGCACGACGAGACGCTGGACCGCACGACGGACGGTTCGGGCCCGATCGCCGACCGGGAGTTGTGGCAGCTCAAAGGGCTTGACGCCGGTCTCGGCGAGCGCATCCCCACGTTCGGGGAGGTGCTGGACGCCGTCGGGTCGACGCTGCCGGTCCAGGCAGAGATCAAGGATGTGGCTGCAGCCCGGTCACTCGCCAAGGTCCTCACCGACCGTGACCTGCTGGGCCGTGTGTCGGTGCTGTCGTTTCACGACGTTGCCTTGATGGAGATCCGCACCATGCTGCCGCAAGCCCGCACCGTGCTGGTCGCAGGCGCCAGCGCACACCGCCATGACTTCGTAAACCGCGCTCAGAAGATCGGCTCGACCCTGGTCAGCGTGGAGTTGCGCCAGCTGAACCGGGCCGTCGTGGAGCAGTGCGGCGCGGCCGGCATCGACGTCATGGCCTGGACCGTCAATGACGAGCGCGACCTGGCGCTCGCCCGGACGCTCGGCCTGGTGGGCTGCGTGACCGACCAGCCCGGTATGAAGCGGCTGGTCCAAGCCACAACCTGACTCCAAGGGTCCGGGACCGAACCGCGCCTCCGCAGCGGGCACCCCTCGAGTTGACCCATCGCAGGACTCACCCGACAGCAATGCCCACCCGTAGCCCTCCGCCGCACTCCTGACCATGGGACCGCCGGCCTCCCTGCCAGGCCGAACGGCACTGGTCGCCGGAGCGGCGCGGTGCTGTCATGGTGGGGAAAGACGGCGTGGACGAGCCGGTAAGGGCTCTGAGGCGGACGGGCCGCGCGCGGTTCGCCCGGGCCCCGACCGCGGCTGCCCGTCGCGAAGCGGGAGGAGGCCGATGCCATGCTGTATCGCCGCACGGTCGGTGACGTGATGACCGAGGAGGTTGTCACCTTCCGTCCCCACACACCGTTGCAGGAGGTCGCCGCCCTGCTGGACGCCAACGACATCGTCGCGGCCCCGGTCGTCGACGACGACGGCGCTCCCGTCGGTGTCGTGTCCGCGTCCGACGTGCTGCGGCACGAGACCGGCATGCCCGATCCGCAGGGTCAGGACGGGGATGAGGAGCGCTCGTGGGGCAAGGCGCGAGCCAGAACCGCGGGCACGCTCATGAGCAGTCCTGTCTTCACCGCCCGCGCCGACTGGACGATCCCCCAGGCCGCGCGAGAGCTCCGGAGGCGGCACGTCAAGCAGCTGCCGGTGGTCGGCGACGACGGGCTTCTCACCGGCATCGTCACCCGCAGCGACCTGCTCGACGCCTTCATCCGCTCCGACGTCGAGATCCGCGGAGAGGTCGAACGGGACGTCCTGGGGCGCATCCTCGGCCTGGACGAGGGCACCGTCGCGGTGGAGGTCGCGGACGGGGTCGTCACCCTGCGGGGACACGTCCCGGAACCGCGTCTCGTCCCCGTGGTCGTGGGTCTCAGCCAGGGTGTCGACGGCGTCGTCGCCGTGAACGCCCACCTCGCCGCCCTGGCAGACTGAGACCTCACCTCAATGAGTGACTGGTGAGGCAGACAGTCGCCGGCACATGTGTGGCGGAGACGGTCGAATGCCTTGGTGAGCGACTACTGGCCCCGAAGAGCGCAACCACAATGCCGTGGCGCGGGTCCTTCTGTATGGAGTTGGCTTGTCGCGCCACATGCGCGCAGAGCTCCGAGCGTACTGACGGTCCGGTCGCAAGGAGGGAATCGGGGCCATGGCGAGATGCAAGAAGTGTGGTGCGCGGAAGGGCCGTTGGCCCCGTTCCTGCTCCCGGTGCCGTTCGCACTCGGACCGAGGCGAGGCGGCCGCGGATGTTGCCGAACTGGCCGTGGAGACAGGGCTGCTCGGGTGGATCGGTCGGGGAGTCATGGCAGTTGCACGGTTGATGCTGCGGGCGGTCGACTGACCAGACCCTTGACGACGCGCCCCGGCCGTGCGAGCCCTGGTGTCGGCTGGAAGCGACGCATCCTGGAGGGCCGGCGCTTCGGGCGGAACGCGGTAGCGGCCCGTGCTGGCCATGATCGGCACAGCCCCGGTGCCCGCGGCGCGCAGCGAGACTTCGTCAGGTTTCGTGTTCGAGACCTGGTCCGACGAGGCTCGCGGCCGCGGCGAGACTCACCGTGTCGAGGAAGCGCTCATCGCCGAACCAGCCATTGCAGCGGGGTGGTACCGGTCGCGGCCCGGAGGTGGCGGCCCAGGTGGCGCGAGCTCATCGCGAGCGATCACAAGGAATACAGCGGAGTGAGCACTCACTCATTGACGGAGTGAGTGCTCACTCCGTACCCTCCTGACATGACCGCACCTGAGGAGAACCAGACCGCCCGCCGCCGCGCCCCCGGCATGTCGCCGGAGCAGCGCCGCGAAATGATCATCCAGACGGCGATCCCACTGATCGCCGAGTACGGTGCCGCGGTGACGACCTCGAAGATCGCCCGTGCTGCCGGCATCGGAGAGGGAACGATCTTCCGGGTCTTCGCCGACAAGGAGGAGCTGCTCCAGACCTGCGTGGCCAAGGCGCTCTCACCCGAGCACGTGGTCCGCGAGCTCGACGCGATCGACGTGTCACAGCCGTTGCCCGACCGGCTCGCGGAGGCGGCCGAGGCGCTGCAGGCGCACGTGTCCAGGATGGGCGCCATCATGGGCGCGCTGGGGCATCGCGGCGGCAAGCATCCCGGCACGGTGCGCGGCGCCGGCCGTGACGAGTCGACGACCCGTATCCGTGCGGCCCTCGCAGACCTGCTGGAACCCGACAGGGTCACCCTGCGCAGGCCGCCGGAGCAGATCGCGGCCCTCTTCTTCGGGCTGCTCTTCACCCAGCCGCGTACGGAGGACGAGCCCGACCTGACCCCGCGGGAACTGGTGGACGTCTTCCTGTACGGTGCGCTCTCGGGGGGCGCCAAGTGAGCGCGCGGAGAAGGCGCCTGGGGGTTACGGCCCTGGCCGTCCTGGCTCCCGTCCTGGTGTGGCTGGTCACGGACCCCCTGCTGGGGCACCGGCTGCGGATCGTCGACGGCGAGCAGACACTCGACATCGGTGTGGTGCCCGTAACCGTCGTCGCGCTGCTCGCGTCGCTCTCCGGCTGGGGACTGCTGGCCGCCCTGGAACGATTCGGGGTGCCTCGCGCACGCGCCATCTGGCCCGCGGTGGCCGGAGTCGTACTGGCCGTGTCCTTCCTGCCCTTCGTCGGCGACGGCATGGATGCCGGCACCCGGATCTCCCTCGCTCTGATGCACTTGGCGGTCGCGGCGGTACTGATTCCGGGGCTGGGCGGCGGATCCCTCGGGGTGGGAGCCGCATCCGACGGCAGATGACCGTCGACGCCAAGACTCCCTGGGGCGGCGTGAGAGGGAGGCGGCCGTGCCCGGTGTGTGCTGCAGGTCCGTGGCACTGAGCCCGAACGCCCACCTGCACGCGCCGGTGGTCGTCGATGACGTCGGCACCCAGAGGCGGCCGTACACCGTGTGCCGGCCTACGGGGAGTCGAAGACCGCGACCGCGCTGTTCGCGGTCGAGGCCGACAGGCGCTGGTCCGGTGACGGCCTCACCGTCGACGCCGCGAACCCGGGTTCGTCGTGGCCGGCCCCGGGCGTCACCTGACGGACGAGGAGGTCGCCCGACTGCCGACTTGCGACTCCACGACACCCGAACAGGGTGCCGCCACCTCCGTCCCGCTCGCGACGTGCCCGGGCGGAGCTGGACGGTGTCGGAAGCGGATACTTCGAGTACAGCAACGGGGCCTTGCCGTTCACCGCAGACAAGCCGAGGCGGGGCGTCGCGGACCATGCCCTCGACCCCGGGGCGGCTGCCCGCCCGTGGCAGGTCCCGCTGGAGGCGCTCGCCGCAGCGGGGCCCGGCCGACCCGGGGGCAGGGCGGGCGGTCCTGTCATGGCAGCGCCGACCCGAACGCTTCTGCCCGCGTCCCAGTCACCGAAGTTGGTCGAACGCGTAGTCGGCGTCGGCCACTGCCTCGGGGTGGACGTCGCGGGCGGTCCGACCGTCGGCGATCTTCTGCCAGTTGGCGCGGGCGAGAACCCGTAGGACCGCGAGTACCTGGGCGGCCATCAGGCGGGCTGGGATCCCCTCGCCGAGGGCGTCCGCCAGGGCCTCCTCGTCCTCGAGCCGGTAGCGCGCGAGTCGTCCCGCCAGACTCGGTGTGCTGAACACCAGCCGGTGGAAGGCGACCACCTCGGGGTGATCGTTGAGGCCGGTGACGGGGTCGTGCCGATCGAGACCCGCCCGGAGGTGCCGGTGCAGTGCTGCCACCGGCTCGACACCGGAATCGCGGTCGCGTACGGCGCGTGCGGCCTCGCCCTGGTGGTCCGTGAACCGGTGCAGCACCAGGTCTTCCTTGGTGGGGAAGTACCGGAAGAGGGTCGGCTTGGATATCTCGGCCGCCGCGGCGATGTCGTTCACCGAGACGCGGTCGAAGCCGCGCTCCAGGAACAGCGAGATGGCCGCGTCGGCGATGGCGTCGTGCGTCCGCTGCTTCTTGCGGGCGCGCAGTCCCGTCGGCTCCTGCATCCGACGACCGTAACATCAGTGACCAGGTTGCTTTTTTGACCGGGTAACGTTTTTATGTGCGGCATGTATCCGACAGACACCCGTCCTGTGCTGGTAACCGGGGCGACGGGCCGGGTCGGCCGCCTCGTCGTCGACCAACTCCTCGATGAGGGCGTGCCGGTGCGCGCCCTCACCCGGCACCCCGCAGCGGCGGCGGCACTCCCGGCGAAGGCCGAGGTCTTCACCGGCGACCTCACCGAGCCCGAGTCCCTCGACCCGGCCCTGCACGGCGCGGGTGCCGTTTTCCTCGTCTGGACGGCCCCGTCCCGGACCGCCCCGGCAGTCGTCGAGCGGCTGGCGGCCCATGTACGGCGGGTCGTCCTCCTCTCCTCTCCGCACCGGACACCACACCCCTTCTTCCAACAGCCCAACCCCATGGCAGAGCTGCACGCCGGCATCGAGCGGCTCATCGCGGCCACCCGACTGGAAACAACGATCATCCGGCCCGGCATGCTCGCGTCGAACTCACTGGCCTGGTGGGCGCCCACGATCCGGGCCGGCAAGGCCGTCCGGTGGCCCTATGGCGCCGCCGAGACGGCACCGGTAGACGACCGCGACGTCGCGGCCGTCTCGGCGCGAACGCTGTATCAGCGCGGCTACGCCGGAGGCGACTACGTCCTCACGGGCCCCAGTCGCTGACCCAGGCCGCGCAGGTGGGCGTCATCGGTGACGCCCTGGGACAGCGGATCGCCTTCGAGGAGATGACACCGGACGAGTTCCGCGGCCTGTCGGAGGGCACTGCGCCCAGCGCGGTGGTCGACATGCTGCTCACCGCGTGGAGTGCGGCGGTCGGACAGCCGGCGTACGTCACCACTGCGGTGGCCGACATCCTCGGCACGGCGCCGCGGACGTTCCGCCAGTGGGCCGCCGACCACGCCACCGCGTTCGAGGAAGGTTCGTGACCTCGTCGACCGCGACCTGCCCAAGACCTCCCGTCCGGGCCGCCCGACGACGATGGGCGGCGAGACGACTGATCACGCCGCCCACTGCTACGCGTCCGTCGCCGACTGCCGCCGCGCGGCCACCGGCCTTCGCCCACACCTGGGACCCCGTTGTGCCGGCGGCGCTTCGAGCGGGACCACGCCGGCGCCGCGAGCCGCGCGCCGCGATCGGCGGCATCGGTGACAACGCTCCGACCGACTCCGTGCACCGTCTGCTCGCGGGCGGGCTGGTAGAGGGCCGTGCACGCACCGAGGCCCCACCACACGTCGGCTACGACCTGACCGCCCTGGGACGCAGTCTGGTCGAGGCTCGGCAGAGGACTGCCGCGAGAGACTCGTGAGCGCGGCAGCGAAGCGGTCACCAACGGGGGCCAGACCCCCCGCAGGACTGGGCAAGCCGTACACGGCCGTATCCGCGTGTGCCGTCCCGCGTCGGTCCGGGCGGATGATCGGATCGGATCGCAGCGATCGGGTACGGCTGGGGTGCCCGCTGCCAGGGTTGGAGTCGAAGGGAGGCCCCATGATCTCGGCACTCAACCGACTCGTCGATCTCGTCGAGGAGCACCTCGCGGAGGAACTCGACGTCGACGGGTTGGCCAGGGGACTCGGCACCACCGAGTACCACCTGCGACGCATGTTCTCGTCGTTGGCCGGTATGCCGCTGTCGGAGTACATGCGGCGGCGCCGCATGACCGTGGCAGCCGCCGACGTGGTCCGGGGTGAGCGGGATCTGCTGGACATCGCCGTCCGGCACGGATACGGCTCGAGCGAGGCGTTCGGACGAGCGTTCCGCGCCGTCCACGGCGCCGGCCCCGGTGACGTGCGCCGTCATGGAGGCCCCCTGCGTACACAACCGCAGCTCAGGTTCCGCCTGACCGTCGAAGGGACTCTTCCCATGGACACCCGCCTCGTCGACCGCCCCGCGTTCCGGCTGGTCGGACACGCCACTCGGGTTCCGCTGATCCACGAGGGCGTCAATCCGCACATCCAGCAGCACATCGCCGCGCTGCCGCAGGAGGAGCATCTGCGGCTGAAGGCCCTCAGCGACACCGAACCGAAGGGCTTGCTGCAGGTCAGTGACGATCTCGATCCCGACACCAGGGAGGGCAGCGAACTGACCTACCTGCACGGAGTCGCCCTCAGCCGGGAGACACCGGCCCCCGACGGGCTCGACGCCATCGAGGTGCCGGCCGGAATGTGGGCGGTCTTCCGCACCAGCGGACCGCATCCGCAAGCCCTGCAGACAACCTGGGCGGCGACCGCGACCGAGTGGTTCCCCTGCAACCCGTGGCGACTTCGGCCGGGACCCTCGGTCGTCGCCGTCCTGGAGCGCGCGGACGACTTCAGCACCGCTACGTGCGAGCTGTGGCTTCCCGTCGAACCCGTGTGACGGGTCGGCGGTCGTCGAACGCCGTTGAACGCCTGAGCTGACGGAGCCTCCATCCGAATCGGTCAAAAGACGCATCTGGAGGATGTCGACGGACAGGTTGTCCCACGTGGTGGGGACGAAGTGGCAGAAGCGGCCGTTCGCCCCGTCCTCGGTCGGGCAGACCACCCTGCGCACCGGGTCGGCGGCTGCCGCCTCGTGCTTGAAGCGGCCCATGGCGTCCCGGCGGACCGCCGCGTTCGTGCCCCACGGGTCTGTTTCACCGACGTAGTGGACGCCATGTGTTCCCGCCCGCTTCCACCACCGCAGCAGGCTCTGCTCACGGTGCTGCGTCTTCTTCCCTATGGGCCCCGCGCCGCCGGCGGCAGTCTGCTGCAAAACACGGCTTGGAGGCTCACAGTGACAGCAGGACCGGCCCACTACAAGGCTCCGAACGACGTCGACTCCGGCGCGGCATCCTTCGCGCAGCGCCGCCTGTGGTTCCTGGACCAGCTGGCCGGTTCGTCCACCGGATCCATGCTTCCGCTGGTCCTGCGGCTGCGGGGCCCACTGGACGCGGACCGGCTGGAGAGGTCGCTGTCCGGGATCGCGGCGCGGCACGAGGTGCTGCGCACCCGGTTCCGTGCCGTCGGCGGTGAGCCGGTACCGGTGGTCGACCCGCCCCTGGGCGTCGTACTGGAGCGGGTCGAGGCCGAGGGCCCGCAGGAACTGTTCGCGGGCCGCCTGGGACGCCCCGTCGACCTGTCCGCGCAGCACCCGCTGCGGGCCGTGCTCGCCCGCGTCGCGCCCGACGAGCACCTGCTGCTCGTGGAGGTGCACCACATCGCCGTGGACGGCTGGTCGTGGGGCATCCTGCTGGACGAACTCGCCGCCGGATACCGGGATGAGCCGGTGGCCCCGCCCGCCCTGCGCCACGCCGAGCTCGCCCGCGCGCAGTCCGAGCGGCTGAGCGGTGAACGGCTGGAGCGCCTCCTGAGCCACTGGCGCGAGCGGCTGCACGGTCTCACCCCGCTCGAACTGCCCACCGACCGGCCACGTCCGCGGGTCTGGGACGGCTCCGGCGACGTGGTCCGCTTCGATCTGCCGGCCGACCTGGTCACCGCCGTCGACGCCCTCGCCCGCTCGCGGCGCGTCACCCGGTACACACTCTTGCTCACCGCCTACCAGGCGCTCCTCGGGCACTGGGCGGGCGGCCGCAGCGACGTCGCCGTGTGCAGCACCCTCGCCGACCGGGCCCGGCGCGGCGCCGACACGCTCATCGGCCCCCTCGTGAACACGGTCGTGCTCCGGGCCGACCTGGCGGGCAGGCCGGGCTTCGGCGCCCTGCTGGACCGGGCACAGAGCCGCGTGCCGGTGGACCTCGCCCACGCCGAGGCCCCCTTCGACCTGGTCGTCGCCGCGCTCGGCGGCTCACGGGACCTGTCCCGTCACCCGCTCGCCCAGGCCTCGTTCACCCTGCTCAACGCTCCGCTCCGGCCCGTACGGATGCCCGGTCTCGAGGTGACGCTGGTCGAACCGCCGCTCACCGAGACCCCGCTGGACATCTTCCTCGACCTGACCCTGCGCACCGACGGCAGCGTCGCCGCGGTGCTCCAGTACGCCACCGCGCTCTTCGACGCCGCGACCATGCGGGCCTTCGCCCGTTCCTACACGGCCCTGCTCGAAGCCGTCCTGGCCGACCCTCGAACTCCCGTGCAGGACCTGCTGCGTGCCCTGCCGACAGACCTCGCCGGACGCGGGCGGCCCCGGCCCGACTGGCATCGGGCGGCCGACCGCCCCGCCGAACCGGCACCGCCGGTCGTCTTCCGAGGTGAACCCGACGCCACCGCCCTGCGCTGCGGCGAGGACAGCGTCACCTATGCCGGGCTCGACGCCATGACGGGCTCGCTGGCCGCCGCGCTGCGCGCCGCCGGTGTCACCGCGGGGGATCCCGTGGGCGTGCTGCTGCGCCGCGGCCCGTGGTCGGTCGCCGCCATCGAAGGCGTCTGGCGGGCGGGCGGCGCCTATGTCCCCCTCGACCCGGAACTGCCCGCCGAGCGGCTGCGGTACATGGCCGAGGAGGCCCGCCTGGCCTGCGTGGTCGCCGAACCCGGCACCACCGGTGCCGCCGCCCCGCTCGCACCGGTCACGGTGGACGTCACCGCGCTTCCCCCGGCCGCCGACGCCCCCCGTCACCGACCGCACCCCCGCGAACTGGCCCACGTCATCTTCACCTCCGGCTCCACCGGCAGGCCCAAGGCCGTCGGCGTCGAGCACGCCGCCCTCGCCTCGCACGTCGCCGCCGCCCGGCAGCGCTACGCGCTCACCTCCGCCGACCGGGTACTGGCGTTCGCCTCCTTCGCCTTCGACGCCTCGCTGGACCAGGTGCTTCCCGCCCTCACCTGCGGCGCCACCGTCGTCATGCGGCCCGACGAGCCCTGGCTGCCCACACAGGTGCCCGAGATCGTCCAGCGGTACGGCCTGACCGTCGTCAACGTGCCGCCCACCTACTGGTCGGAGCTCACGCTCTCCCTCGACCGGCGGCTGGCCGCCGCCCTGGGCTCGCTGCGGCTGCTCGTCCTCGGTGGCGAGGCCGTCCCCGCCGACACGCTCGCCGCCTGGCGCGCGGCCGTCCCCGGAGCGCGGGTCTGCAACGCGTACGGGCCCACCGAGACCACCGTCACCGCCACCACCCATGACGCAGACGGCCCTCCGGGGGACACCGTTCCCATCGGCCGGCCCCTCGGCGACCGCCGTGTGTACGTCGTCGACACCGAGGGCGAACCCGTCCCGGTCGGCGTCGGAGGTGAACTCCTCATCGGAGGAACGGAGTTGGCGCGCGGCTACCTCGGGCGCCCCGCTCTGACCGCCGAGCGCTTCGTGCCCGACCCCTACGGGCCGCCCGGCGGCCGCCTCTACCGCACCGGCGACCTCGTGCGCTGGACGCCCGGCGGCGAGCTGGAGTTCCTCGGCCGACGCGACGACCAGGTCAAGATCCGCGGCTTCCGAATCGAACTCGGCGAAGTGGAAACGGTGTTGCGGGCCTGTCCACTGGTCGGCGGCGCCGCCGCCCGTCCCGACCGGGCCACCGGACGCGGCCTCGTCGGCTACGTCGTACCCGCCCCGGACGCGCCCGCCGCGCCCGGCCGGGCCGAACTGCGCGCCTGGTGCGCCCGCTACCTGCCGCACTACGCCGTGCCGTCCGAGTTCGTCGTCCTGGACGCCCTTCCGGTCGGGGTGTCCGGCAAGCTCGACCGTTCCGCCCTGCCCGATCCCGCACACACCCGCCACACCGGCGACCCGGCATACACCGCGCCCCGCGACGAGACCGAGCGCATCGTCGCCGAGGTGTGGGCCGACGTCCTCGGCCTGGACCGGATCGGCATCGACGACGGCTTCTTCGACCTCGGCGGTCACTCCCTCCTCGCGACCATGGCGGTCTCCCGGATCGCCCAGCGCCTCGGCCGCGAGATCGAACTGCGCACCGTCTTCGAGCACCCCACCGTCCGCGGTTTCGCCCCACACGTGGCGGCCGCCCGTGCCGGCGGCGGCGCCGAGGTCGTCCCCGTCGACCGTGCCAGGCCGCTGCCGCTGTCGTTCGCGCAGGAACGCCTGTGGTTCCTGGACCGCACCTCCGACCACGGCGAGTCGTACCTGCTGTGGTACTGCTGGCGGGTACGCGGAGGCCTGGAACGTGCCGCGTGGCAGGCGGCCCTGGACGACCTGGCGGAGCGGCACGAAGTGCTGCGCACGGCCCTCGTCGAGATCGACGGCCGCCCCGTGCAGCAGGTCTGCGATCCGGGCACGGTGCCCCTGCTCTGGGAGGCGGCGCCGCAGGCCCCGGACGAGCAGACCCGCCTGGAGGCCGTACGGGGCCTGGCCGCGGCGCACGCCACCCGCCGCTTCGACCTCGGCCGGCCGCCGCTGCTGCGGGCCGGTGTGTGGGAACTGGCCGACGACGACCACGTCGTCCTGCTCACCTTCCACCACGCCGTCACCGACGGCTGGTCCAAGAACGTGCTGCTGGAGGAACTCGGCCGGCACTATGCGGCCCGCCGGGCGGGCGGCCGCGTCCGCTCCGCTCCGCTGCCCGTGCAGTACGGCGACTACGCCGTGTGGCAGCGCGACCGTGCCGACAGCGGCGCCCTGGAACCACAACTCGCCTATTGGGAAAGGGCTCTCGAGGACGCCCCGGTTCTGGAGCTGCCCACGGACCGGCCGAGGCCCCCCGCCTTCACCGGCCGCGGCGGCGCCGTCGAGATCGACCTGCCCCGCGCACTCCTCGACCGCGTCGACACCCTCGCCCGCGAGCGCGGTGCGACCCGCTTCATGGTGCTGCTGGCCGCCGCGCAGACGGTGCTGGCCCGCTGGACCGGACAGACCGACATCTGCGTGGGCACACCCGTCGCCGGACGCGGACGGCTCGAACTGGAGCCCCTCATCGGGTTCTTCGTCAACACCGTCGTCCTGCGCACCGACCTGTCCGGCCGGCCCTCCTTCGGCACCCTCGTCGACCGGGTACGCGATGTCGTTCTCGGCGCCTTCGACCACCAGGAAGTGCCGTTCGAACAGGTCGTGGAGCGGCTCCGGCCGGAGCGCGACCTGTCCCGCAACCCGCTGTTCCAGGCGATGGTCGACGTTCAGGAATCGACCACGGCCGGGACCGGCCTGCCCGGTCTGAGAACCGCCGACTTCGCACTGCCCTGGGGATCGGCCAAGTTCGATCTGACCGCCACCTTCGTGATCCGAACAGATCATTTCGCGCTCAACGTCGAATACGCCGCCGACCTGTTCGACCCGGAGACCGCAACCCGGTTCGCCCAGCACGTCGGACGCGTCCTCGAGGTCCTGCTGACCGACCCCGCCGCCCGCGCCGACGAGGCGGACCTGCTCTCGGCGGACGAGAGGCGGGAACTCGTCACGGGCGCCGGACGGGACGCGGAACCCGCGCCGCCGTTCGAGGTGCGGGTCGCGCCGGACGCCCCGGCCGTCGTCTGCGGGGACACGGTCCTCGACCACACCTGCCTGGACGCCCTCACCGGCGGGCTGGCCGCGTCCCTGGTCCGCGCGGGCACGGTGCCGGGTGACGCCGTGGGCGTGTGCGTCGGCCGCGGCGCGTGGTCCGTGGCGGCGATGCTCGCCGTCTGGCGGGCGGGCGGTGTCTACGTCCCGCTCGAGCCCCGGCTGCCCGAGGAGCGCTTGCGGTACATGTGCGAGGAGGCCGCGGTTCGGCATGTGGTGTGCGACGCGGGCACCCGGGACCGCGCAGCCGCCCTTGGCACCGGCACCGTCGACGTCGGCGACGTCCGCCCCGACCCGGCCGGCCCCCGCCACGCCCCCCGGGGCGGCGACCTCGCCTACGTCATCTTCACCTCCGGCTCCACCGGCCGCCCCAAGGCCGTCGGCGTCGAGCACCACGCCTTGGACGCTCATGTCGCCGCCGCCCGGGAGACGTTCGGGCTGACCGCGCGGGACCGGGTGCTCACCTTCGCCTCCACGTCCTTCGACGCCTCGATCGAGCAGATCCTGCCCGCACTGAGCACCGGTGCGACGGTGCTGGTGCGCCCCGACGAGATCTGGACGCCGGAGCAACTGGCGGAGTACGTCGCCGCCGAGCGGGTGACGGTCATGGAGCTGACCCCCTCGTACTGGACGGAACTGGTGGCCCGCCTGGACACGCTGGCCCCCCGGCTGGCCACCCTGCGGCTGCTGGTGACCGGGGGAGAGGCGCTGCCCTCCGCCCCTCTGGCGCACTGGTTCGCCCACGTGCCCGGCGTTCCCGTGATCAACACCTACGGCCCCACCGAGACGGTGATCTCCGCCACCGCGCACACCGTGGCCGCGGCCCCGGCCGGCCGGGTGCCCATCGGCCGGCCCCTGGGCAGCCGCCGCGCCTACGTGACCGACCCGCTCGGCAAACCCGTACCGACCGGCGTGCCCGGCGAACTCGTCCTCGGCGGACCGGAGATGGCGCGCGGCTACCTCGGCCGGCCCGCCCTCACCGCCGAGCGGTTCGTCCCTGACCCGTTCGGCGCGCCCGGCGGCCGCCTCTACCGCACCGGCGACGTCGTGCGCCGACTGCCCGGCGGGGACATGGAGTTCCTCGGCCGCAACGACGACCAGGTCAAGATCCGCGGCTTCCGTGTCGAACCGGGTGAGGCCGAAGCGGTATTGCGCGCGCATCCCGGGGTGCGCGGCGCGGCCGTCGTGGTGCGTACCGTGGCCGGCGAGACGGCCCTCGTCGGTTACGCCGCGGGCGGCGGACTGTCCGAGGAATCCCTGCGCACCCACTGCCGGGCCCGGCTGCCCCACTACCTCGTCCCGGCCGCGTTCGTCCTCCTGGACGCCCTGCCCCTGACCGTGCAGGGCAAGCTCGACACCGCCGCGCTGCCCGCGCCCGAGCCGTCCGCGCCGAACGCCGGCGTCGCACCGCGCACCCCGGCCGAGACGGTGGTGGCGCAGATCTGGTGCGAGGTGCTCGACCTGCCGAAGGTCGGCGTCCACGACGACTTCTTCGCCCTGGGCGGCCACTCCCTGCGTGCCGTCGCGGTCGCCTCCCGCCTGCGGACCGCCTTCGACTGCCCGCTCCAGGTGCGTGACCTGTTCGAGCACCCCACCGTCGAGCGGCTCGCCGCCGAGGTGGAGAGGTGCCTGCTGGAGCTCATCTCGCAGATGAGCGACGACGAGATCGACCTGTCCCTCACGGCCGACCTCTGACACCCGGCCCCGGCCCCGGGTGCCCGCGTCCGCGGCCCCGCCGTCCCGGCGCGACCGCCGGGACGGCGGAGCACCGCGCACCTCCCCCGACTTTCTTTCTCTCCACAACCGAGATCGGAGCGCCCCATGACCACACCCGACGTGCGTCCCGGCCCCGTCACCACCGGCGGCACCCTCACCCCGGCCGCCCGGCGCCTGCTGGAGCAGCGGCTGCGCGGCCGGGCCGCCGCCCGGGACACCGGCCCGGTCCGGGTCCGGCCGCGCCCGGAGCGGATCCCGCTCTCCGCGGCCCAGCAGCGCCTGTACTTCCTGGACCGCATCGACCCCGGCGCGCCCACCTACCTGCTGCCCGCCGCCTGGCGCCTCACCGGCCCGCTGGACATACCGGCCCTCACCGCGGCCGTCGCCGACCTGGCCGCCCGGCACGAACAGCTGCGCGTGGTCTTCCCCGAGTACGAGGGCGTGCCCCACCAGCGGGTCCTGCCCGCGGGCGGCACGGTCCTGGACGTGACCGGAGTGACCGGGGAGGACGCGGAGGACCGCGAACGCCGGCTGGCCGCCGCCGTGCACGCCGCCGCCCTGCGCCCCTTCGACCTCGCCCGCGAGCCCGCCTTCCGCGCCACCCTCGTACGCGCGGCCGCCGACGACCACGTCCTCGTCCTGGGCATGCACCACATCGTCTCCGACGGCTGGTCCCTCGACCTCCTCGTCCGCGACCTGACCGAGCTGTACCGTGCCAGGACACGGGGACGCACCGCGGAGCTGCCCGAACTGCCCCTGGACTACACCGACTACGCGCTCTGGCAGCGCGAGAGCGACCAGTCCGCCGCCCTGGAGTACTGGCACACCCGCCTGGCCGGGCTCACCCCGCTGGAACTGCCGGCCGACCACCCCCGGCCTGAGGCCCCCTCCGGCCGGGGGGCCGTCCACCGCGTCACCCTGCCGCCCGCCCTCACCGACGAGCTCGCCGCTCTGGGCAGACGCACCGGCACCACCCCCTACATGACGGTGCTGGCCGCGTTCCAGGCCGCGCTCGCCTTCCACACCGGACAGCACGACGTCGCCGTCGGCACCGTCGTGGCCAACCGTGACCGCGCCGAGACCGAGCAACTCGTCGGCTTCTTCGTCAACACGCTCGTGCTGCGCGGCGACCTCGCCGACGACCCGACCCCGGCCGCGCTGCTCGCCCGTACCCGGGAGCGGGTCCTGGAAGCATTCCAGCACCAGTCCCTGCCGTTCGAGCGGGTCGTCGACGCGCTCAGCCCCGACCGCGACCTGGCCCGCAACCCGCTCGTGCAGGTGCTCTACACACAGTCCGGTGCCGCCGCGCCCGGCATCATCCTCGGCGGGGCGAGCGGAACGCCCTACCCGATCGGCCTGACGACCGCCAAGTTCGACCTCACCCTGGACCTGCGCGACGGCGAGGACCGCACCGAGCTGGCGTTCGTCTACCGGCCCGACCTCTTCGAGGAGGCCACGGTCGCCGCCCTGGCCCGCCACACCGTCACCCTGCTCGAGGCGTTCCGCGCCACCCCCGACACCCCGCTCAGTGGCATCGACCCGCTCACCCCCGCCGAGCGCGCGCACCTCCTCGGTGCGGACGGCCCCGCGGGCACCGGCGCCGCCGTCACCTCCGACCCGCGGACCGCGCCCGACCGGTTCGCCGCACACGCGGCCCGTACCCCGCACGCTGTCGCCGTCAGCGGATCCGGCCGCTCTCTGACGTACGCGCGGCTCGACGCCCGCGCCTCGGCGCTGGCCCGGCGGCTGCGCGCCGCCGGGGTGACCCGCGGCTCGCTCGTCGGCGTCTGCCTCGACCGCACCCCCGACCTGGCGGTCGCCCTGCTCGGCATCTGGCGGGCCGGCGCCGCCTACCTCCCGCTCGACCCCTCCCACCCGCGGGCCCGGCGCGCGTTCACCGTCACCGACGCCGGCATCGACTGGATCGTCACCGACACCCCCACACGCACCACCGTGGACGACCTGCCCGCCCAGCTCATGCTGCTCGACGACTCCGGCCAGGAACACGCCCCGGACGGCGACGGTGACGTGCGGCCGGCCCCCGACGACCTCGCCTACGTCATCTACACCTCCGGCTCCACCGGCCGGCCCAAGGGCGTGGAGGTCACCCACGCCAACCTGGCCTGGCTGCTCGCCGCCGCCGACCACCACTTCGACTTCGGCCCCGCCGACGTGTGGACGCTGATGCACTCGCCCGCCTTCGACTTCTCCGTGTGGGAACTGTGGGCGCCGCTCACCGGCGGCGGACGCGTCGTCGTGCTGGGCGCGGACGAGGTGCGCGACCCGGTGGCGGTGCACCGGGTGCTGCGCGAGGAGCACGTCACCGTCCTCAACCAGACCCCCGCCGCCTTCAAGGGCCTGCGCGCCCACCTCGAGGCCGCCGGCGACGCCTTCGACGACCTCGCGCTGCGCACGGTGATCTTCGGCGGCGACGCCTTCGACGTGCGCGACTACCGCGACTGGTTCACCACCCCCGGGCGCCGCCCCGCCCTGGTGAACATGTACGGCATCACCGAGACCTGCGTGCACGTCACGATCCACACCGTGACCGAGGACGACGTCCGCGGCACGGTCCGCTCACCGATCGGACGGCCGCTGGCCGGACAGCACGGATACGTCCTCGACCCCTGGGGCCGGCTCGTCCCGCCCGGCACCGCCGGCGAGCTGTACGTCTCCGGCGGCGGCGTCGCCCGTGGCTACCGCAACCGGCCCGAGCTGACCGCCGAGCGCTTCCTGGACGATCCCTTCGGCGAGCCCGGCGCCCGCATGTACCGCACCGGCGACCTGGTGCGCGTGCTGCCCGACGGACGGCTGGCCTACGTGGGCCGCGCCGACCACCAGGTGAAGATCCGCGGGTACCGGATCGAGCCCGGCGAGATCGAGACCGCGCTGCGCGCCCTGCCCGGCGTCCGTGACGTCGCCGTGGTGGCCCGCGCCGACGGCGGAACGGCCCGGCTGGTCGCGCACGTCGTCACGCCCGAGGCCCGCCCCCTCGACCCGCCCGCCCTGCGCGAGGGTCTGCGGCTGAGCCTGCCCGACTACATGGTCCCGGCCCTGTTCGTCCGCCACGAGCGGCTGCCGCTGACCGCCAACGGCAAGGTGGACCGCGCCGCGCTGACCGCCGTGGACGCCGGGGCTGCCGGACACCGCGCCCACGTGCCCGCCGAAGGACCCGTCGAGCGGACCCTGGCCGGGGTGTGGAGCCAGGTCCTCGGGACCGAACACATCGGCCGCACCGACAACTTCTTCGACCTCGGCGGCGACTCCATCCTCGCCCTGCGCCTGGTCGGCCTGGGCCGTCTCGCCGGACTGGCCTTCACCGTCGCCGACGTCTTCCGCGCCCGCACCCTTGCCGACCTGGCCGCGCTCGTCACCGACGCGGTCGACACCCCTGAGCCCGTGGCCCCGTTCTCCCAACTGGACCCCGCCGACGCCGGCCGGCTGCCCGACCACCTCGCCGACGCCTACCCGCTCACCATGCTCCAGGCGGGCATGCTGCACGAGATGCTCGCCGACCCCCGGCGCGGCGCCTACCACAACGTCACCGACCTGAAGATCACCGTCCCCGAGGGCTTCGACCTCGGCGCCTTCCAGGCCGCCGTGGACGCGGTGGTCGCCGGACACTCCATTCTGCGCACCTCCGTCGACCTCGTCTCCTACCGCGAGCCCCTCCAGCTCGTCCACCGCACCGCGCGCCTGCCCGTCGGCTACACCGACCTGCGCGGACTGCCGCGCGAGGAGCAGCGGGCGCGACTGCGCCGCTTCGTCGACGAGGAGTTCGACCGCCGCTTCGACCTGGCCGACGCGCCTCTGGTCCGCATCCACCTGCACCACATCACCGACCACGACCTGCGGCTCGTCCTCACCGACTGCCACGTCGTCCTGGACGGCTGGAGCCTGACCTCCGTCGTCGCCGACCTGCTCGCCCTGCACCGGGAGGCCGTCGCCCACCGCACCGCTCCGCAGCCGCCGAGCGCGCCGCCGTTCGCCGAGTACGTCGCCCTGGAACGCGCCGCGCTGGCGAGCGAGGAGTCACTGGCGTACTGGCGCGACCGGCTCGCCGAACTGCGGCCGGTCACCTTCCGCCGCCGTACCGACGCCGCCGCCGAGGACCACCCACCGGTCCACGAGGTCCGCCGCTCCTATGCCCACCTCGCCGAACGCATCGGCCGGCTCGCCAGGGAAGCGGGCGTGCCGCGCCGCACCGTGCTCCTCGCCGCCTTCCACCACACCATGAGCCTGTTCGCCGGCCGCGACGACGACGCGCTCGGCCACAGCATCGGCCTGGTCACCAACGGCCGCCCCGAACTGCCCGGCGCCGACAGGATGCGCGGGCTGTTCCTCAACACCGTTCCGTTCGGGGTGGCCCGCCCGCGCGGCACCTGGCTCGCTCATCTGCGGGAGGTGTTCCGGGCCGAGCAGGACATGCTGCCGCACCGCAGGGTCCCTCTGGTCCGCATCGCCGAACTCCGGCCCACCGAACCACGACTGACCGACGCCGTCTTCAACTACGTCAACTTCCACCGGCTTTCCCACGACTCCTGGGACGACTCCCTGGAGATCGCCCGCACCATGTTCCCGCTGCTGGTCAACGCCGGCGTCAACGCCTTCACCCTGGACGCCGACCCGGAGTACGTCGCCCCCGCCACCGCCGAGCAACTGGCCGACGTGTACTGCGCGCAGCTGGAGGCCATGACCGCCGGCCCCGACAGCCGCGTCGCCCGGCCCGCCCTCACCGGCGCGGCCCGCGCCACCGCCCTCGACGACTGGGCCCGCGGCCCCGTCCTCCCGTCCTCCCCGCTGCTCCTGCACGAGCACATCGCCGGCCACGCCGCCCGCACCCCGGACGCGCCCGCCGTCGAGCACCTCGGGCAGCGGCTCACGTATGCCGAACTGGACGAGCAGACCGAGCAGCTGGCACGCCGGCTGCGACGGCTGGGTGTGGGGCCCGAGACGGTGGTCGGCATCTGCGCCGAACGCGGCCCGGACCTCGTGCGCGCCGCTGTCGGCGTGCTGCGCTCCGGCGGCGCGTTCCTGCCGCTGGACCCCCAACACCCCACCGAGCGACTCGCGTTCATGGCGCGGGACAGCGGCATGCGGGTGCTGCTGACGCAGCGGCCGCTGGCCGGCGCGGTGCCGTTCGACGGGCCGGTCATCCACCTCGACGCCCCCGCCGAACACCAGGAGCCCGTTCCGGGCGGCCCGGAGGCCGACGCCGACACCCTCGCCTACATCATCTACACCTCGGGCTCCACCGGCACCCCCAAGGGCGTCGCCATCCCGCACCGCGGCCTGTCCAACATGCTCGAGGGCCAGCGCGACCTGGTGGACCCCACCCCCGGGGACCGCGTCCTGCAGTTCGCCTCCTTCGGCTTCGACGCCTCGATCCTGGAACTGACCTGGTCCCTCTCCAACGGCGGCTGCCTGGTCACCGCCCCCGCCGGCGACCTGCGCCCCGGCCCCGACCTCGCACGCACCCTGCGCGAGACACGCGTCACCGCCGCCATGCTGCCGCCCAGCGCGCTCGCCGTCCTCGGCGAGGACACCTTCCCCGGCCTGGAGGTGCTCCAGGTGGCCGGCGAGGCCTGCCCGGCCGAACTCGCCGACCTGTGGTCGCGCGGCCGGCGCTTCCAGAACGTCTACGGCCTCACCGAAACGTCCGTCTGGTCCCTCGCCGCCGAGCTCAAGCCCGGTCGGGGCCGTCCGCCCGTCGGCACCCCGATGCGCAACACCCGGGTCCACGTCCTCGACGACGACCTCCAGCCGGTCCCGGCAGAAGCCCCCGGCGAGATCTACCTCGGCGGCGACGCCGTCGGCCGCGGCTACCTGGGCCGGCCCGCCCTGACCGCCGCCACCTACGTCCCCGACCCGTACGGGGCCCCCGGCGACCGCCTGTGCCGCACCGGCGACCTCGGCACGCACCGGCCCGACGGCTCCGTGGAGTGGCTGGGCCGCCGCGACTCCCAGGTCAAACTGCGCGGATTCCGCATCGAGCTGGGGGAGATCGAGCACGCCCTGAGACAACTCCCGGACGTCCGGCAGGCGGTGGTCCTGCACCGCACCGACCTGCCCGGTGAACCGGCCCTCGTCGCCTACCTCGTCGTCTCCGGGGCACGACCGCCCGCCCCCGAGGAACTGCGCGGCGCCCTGCGGGCCTCCCTGCCCGGCTACATGGTGCCCGCACGGTTCGTCGTCCTCGACGAGATGCCCGTCAACCGCAGCGGCAAGACCGACAAGCGGGCGCTGCCCCTGCCGCCGGCCGAACTCGACCGCACGGACACCGAGTACACCGCCCCCTCCAGTGCCGCCGAGAAGATCCTCGCCGAGATCTGGCGTGAGGTCCTCGGCCTGTCCCGGATCGGCGTCCACGACGACTTCTTCCGCATCGGCGGCAGCTCCCTGTCCACCGTCCGCGTCTCCCTCATGGCCGCCGCGCGCGGCCTGCCGGTCTCCGTCGGGGACCTGATCGAGCACCCCACCCTCGCCCGGCTCGCCCGGCACGCCGTCCGCGCGGCGGGCGAGGGCCTGCCCACCGCCATCACCTCCGAAGTACGCCTGCGCGAGGGCACCGGGGAACCCCTGTGGTGCGTGCACCCCACCGGCGGCAGCGCCGCCTGGTTCGTCCCGCTCGCCCGCGCCCTTCCGCCCGGCCGCCCCGTGCACGCCTTCCAGGCGCGCGGCCTGCTCGGTGGCACCGACCCGAGCACGGTGACCGGCATCGCCGCCAACTACGTCGCCGAGATCACCGAACGCGGTGGCACAGGCCCGCACGCCCTGCTCGGCTGGTCCATGGGCGCCAACATCGCCCTGGAGATGGCCACCCAGCTCCATGCGGCCGGGCACACCGTCGCCCCGCTGGTCCTCATCGAGCCCTATCTGCCCAACACCGCCGCCCGCGACCGGCTCCTGGGTGTCACCCGGGACCTGCGCGACGCCCTGCGCATGCGCGACCGGCTGCGCGGACTGCCACCCTCACCGCAGCGCGACCGGGCCGGCGCCGAACTCACCGCCGCGCTGCTCGGCGCCGGCATGAGCCCGTCCGAGGCGGCCCTGGTCGAGGGCGCCCCGATCGAGGTGTGGCACTCGCTGCTCGCCGCCCTGGCCGCGTACGAGGTCCGCCCGTACCCCGGTCACGTGCACCTGGTGGTGGGCGGCGAGGCCGCCGGACTGCCACGCGGCCGCACCATGCCCGGCCTGGACGTCGACTACGACACCTACGTCGCACGCTGGCGCGAGGTGGCCGGTGGCGGACTCACGCTGCACATCAGCGACGGCGACCACATGTCGATGATGGCCGAGCCCCGGGTGCGCGGCATCGCCGGCCTGCTCACCGGCATCGGGGAAGCCGGCAGCGCCCGGGCCGCCGGGCCCGACGCCGGCACCGGGCGCACCGCGACGGGAGACACCCGATGACCACCCACGCCCCGCACCTCACCGAGCGATACCTGCTCTCCCCGGACATGATCGCCGACCCCTACGGCCACCTCGACGCCCTGCGCGACCAGGCCCCCGTCCACTGGAGCCCCCTGCACCACGCCTGGCTCGTCACCGGCTACGACCAGGTGATGCGCTGCCTGCGCGACCCCGCGGTCTCCGCCGACCGGGTACGGCCCCTGATGGACGCCGTCCCGCAGGGCGCCCGTGACGACGCCGAACGGGCCTTCACGATCCTCTCGCGCTGGATGGTCTTCAACGACCCGCCCCAGCACCGCAGGCTCCGCCAGGTCTTCCAGGAGGCGTTCGCCGCCCGTGCCGTGGCCCGCTACCGCGCCTTCACCGAGAAGGCGACCCGGGCCGTCCTCGCCCGCAAGGCCGCCCCCGGCCGCACCGGCGACCTCCTGGCCGACGTCGCCAAACCGCTGCCCGCCCTGGTGTTCGCCCGCTGGCTCGGCATCCCGCCCACCGACGGCCCCTCCTTCTGGTACTGGAACACCCGCGTCGCCGACCTCGTCCTCGGCACCGCCCAGGAGGAGAGCGAGTACCGGGCCTCCCTCCAGGCGCTGGTGAGCCTCGACGACTACCTCGGCGCCCTCGTCGCCCGGCGCCGCGCCGAACCGGGCGACGACCTGATCAGCCAGGTCCTCCGGGAGGGCCGGGTCGGCGACTCGGTGAGCGTCGAGGAGTTCACCGGGATGCTCACCCAGATGGCGTTCGCCGGCGGGGAGACCACCAGCAACCTCATCGCCAACACCGTCCTGGCCCTGCACACCCGCCCCGACCAGCTGGCCGCCGTCCGCGCCCAACCCGAGCTGGCCCAGGGGGCGGTGGAGGAGACCCTGCGCCTGGACGGCCCGTCCAAGATGTCCATCCGCACCGCCGCCCGCGACCTCGACCTGGACGGCCGCACCCTGCGGGCCGGGGACCGGATCTTCCTCGTCACCGCCGCCGCCAACCGCGACCCGGCACGCTTCCCCGACCCCGGCCGGTTCGACGTCCGCCGCTCCGGCGCCACCCACCTCGGCTTCGGCTTCGGCGCCCACTTCTGCATCGGCGCCGCCCTGGCCCGCCTGGTCGCCGTGACCGCCGTCCGCACGCTGGTGTGCGACCACCCCGGACTGACCCTCACCGACCCCGGCCGCCCGGCCTGGCAGCCCTCCCTGCTCAACAGGGGCCTCACCGCCCTGCCCGTCCGCTACTGACCGGACCCCGGTCCGACGAAAGGCTTCCCATGGCCACCACCCTCGCCGACGCCGGCCCACGCCTGTGGGCCCCCGTCCGGCACCGGTCCTTCCGGCTCCTGTGGACGGGACAGGCGCTGTCCCTGCTGGGCGACGGCTTCAGCGTCGTCGCGTTCTCCTGGATCACCCTCGGCCTGACCGGCTCCACCCTCACCCTCGGCTACGTCCTGGCCTTCCAGGCCGTCCCCCGCGCCCTGTTCACCCTGGTCGGCGGCAGCCTCGGCGACTCGATGTCCCCGCGCACCCTCATGGTCGCCTCCAGCTGGACGCGGGCCGCCCTGATGACGGCCGTCGGCGTCGCCGGGCTCACCGGCGACCTGACCGTGTGGATGCTGTGCGCCGCGGCCGCCGCCTTCGGCACCGTCGACGCCTTCTTCCAGCCCGCCCGCGTCTCCATCCTGCCCTCGGTCGTCGACGACGAACTGCTCACTCCGGCCAACGCGCTGATGGGAGCCGGCGCGCGGACCGCCGCCATCATCGGCCCCGCCATCGGCGGCCTGGTCATCGCGCTGACCCAGGCCCCGGTCGCCTTCCTCGTCGACGCCGCCTGCTTCGCCCTGTGCGGACTGTGCGTGACCCGCGTCCGCACCCGCCCCAGGAAGCCCCGCACCGACACGGACGGCACACCCGAGAAGCAGGCGTCCCTCGCCGCCCGCATCCGCGAGGGCATCACGTACACCGCCCGCGACCCGCGGCTGCGGACCGTCGTGGCCCTCGACACCGCCGTCAACTTCTGTTACGCCGGGCCCTTCACGGTCGGTTTCGTCACCCTCGCCGACCAGGTGCTGCGCGGCGGTTCGGCCACGCTCGGCGTACTCAACGGCTCCCTCGCCGCCGGAGCCGTGCTCGGTACGCTCGCCGGCGGCGCCCTCGGCGGGCGGCCCAGGGTCGGTCTGCTGGTGGCCGCCCTGGCCGGCTGGCTCGGCGCGGGCATGGCCGTCCTCGGTCTGGTGCACAGCACCCCGGTCGTCGTCGCGACCGTCCTCGCCATGGGCTTCGCCATCGGATTCCAGGGCGTGTTCGGACTGAGCTGGATCCAGCGGAACATCCCGCAGGACGTGCTCAGCCGTGTCGTCTCCGTCGACATGGTCCTCGGGTACGCCGTCGCCCCGCTGTCGCTGATCGTGTGCGGGGTGCTGGCCGGCAGGGACGTCTCCGCCCTGTTCGGGGTGGTGGCGGCGGTGCTCGCCGCGACCGGCCTGGCGGTCCTGGCGTCCAAGGCGGTGCGCGAGATGCGGTAACGACCCTACTGCGACCGGGGCTTACTCCCTCAGAGCGGCCGACCGCGCGCACAGGTCCGCGCGGTTGGCCGCTCCGGTCTTGGTGATCAGGCTCGCGATGTGCTTCTCCGCCGTGCGGGGCGAGATGAACAGCCGGTCGGCGATGTCCTTGTTGCTGAGCCGCTCCGCCAGCAGCCGGAACACGTCGAACTCCCGCACGGTCACGCCCTGGGCGCGCAGTTCCCCCGGGATCGAACGGGTGCCGGAGCGGTGCTGGTGCACCGGGGCGCCGAACCGGCGCAGCGCCGCCCGGCAGGCGCCCGTGACGGCCACGACGTCCCGCTCGTGGAAGTAGTGCTCGGCCTGCCGCAGCCAGCCCACCGCGTCGCCCCAGCCGTCCTCGTGAGCCGCGTCCGAGATCAGCCGCAGCCCCAGATGCCGGGCGAGCGGATACGGTTGTGCCGCGGCCAGCGCCGACTCCACCGCCGCCGCCGCGCGCGGCCCCGCACCCTCCCGGCCCAGCAGTACCGCGTCGGCGAGCAGCACGAACTGGCGGTTCCATCGCATCCGGGCCATCGCGGTGGCGGTCGTCTCCTCGTGCCGGGTCCGGTCCGCGTCACCGGCGAGCACGTCCAGCAGCAGGACCAGGCCGTGGGTGCCGCCGAGGTGGTAGGTGGAGGGGTTGTCGGCCTCCAGTGACTGCACCGCCCGCAGTTCGGCGCGCGCCAGGTCGCGGTCCTCCTCCAGCAGCGCGCAGAAGGCGCGGGCCAGGCCCAGGCTCAGCGGCTCCTCCTGCGAACCCGCGCCGTCCCACTCATTGAACGCCGCCAGGGACGCCTCCATCGCCGGCCGGTCCGCACGGTGCGCCTCCAGAGTGGCCCGCGCCATCAGCACGTACCGCACGACGGGTGCCAGACGCAGCCGCCGCGCCACCGACAGGCAGTCCGCCGCGGCCGACCGGGCGGCCCCGTGGTCGCCGCGCAGCACCGCGTCCAGGACGAGGATGCCGTCCACCGTGTGCACGATGTTCACCGAGCCGAGGCGCAGTGCCTCCTCGCGGGCCGCCAGCAGGCCGGAGGTGTCGCCCTCGGCGAGCCAGGAGTTGCCGCTCATACGGGTGGCCGCGTACATGCGCTGCAGGGGCAGCCGGTGCCGCTCGGCGGTCTCGAGGGCCTGACGGAGCATGTCGGCGGACTCCTCGGGGTCCCGCTCGCGGGCGACGGTGGCCAGCAGCTCCCGCGCCTGGCAGGCGACGACCGGCAGGCCGTGCCGCTCGGCGGTGTCGGCCGCGGAGCGGGCCAGCTTCTCCGCGTGCTGGGTGCGGTCCGGACCCGGGGTGTCCAGGGCGAGGTAGGCGGCCGTGACGTCGACGGCCGCGGCCGTCGCCTCGTCCGGTGCCCCCGCCAGAACCTCCCGGGCCCGGGCGACCTGCCGGTTGCCGTCGCTCCACCGGCCGGCCGTGTGGGCGACCTTGGCCAGCCGGGCGTGCAGCGTTGCCAGCCGTACGGCGTTCAGCCCGGCCCCGCCCAGCGCGTGCAGGTCCTCCGCCAGGTCGAAGGCGCGGACGAAGTCGCCGGCCTCCGCGAGCGCGGGCAGCAGGTCCTCCAGCACCGAGGCCCGGGCCTGCGGATCACCGGCCTCGGCCAGCAGCCCCTCGGCCCGGCTGAGCAGGGTCACCGCCGAGCCCAGGGCGCCCGCCGCCAGGGCCCGCCCGCCCGCGTCCGCGTAGAGGAGCCCCGCCTCCACCCGGTCCCCGGCCTCGCAGCGCAGCCCGGCCGCCAGCGCGCACCAGTCGCCCTCGAGGCCCGGGTGCAGCTCCTCGACGGCCCGCGCGCCGCGCCGTGCCAGCTCCGCGCGCTGCCCCGGCGTCATCTGGGTGAACAGGGCCTCGACGGTGGGGGAGTGGCGGAAGGAGTACCAGTCGGGGGCGGGCTCGTCGGGGATGACCAGCCGGGCGGCGACGCCCGCGTGCAGATGGCTCAGCAGGGTCCGGTCGTCGACGCCCGTCATGTGCTGCAGCACGGTGAGCGGAAAGCGCCGGCCCAGCACCGCGGCTGCCGACAGCAGCGTCAGACCCTGCGCGCCCAGCCGGTCGATGCGGCGCAGGATGCCCCGGGCCAGGGTGGAGGAGACGTCCCGCCGCAGATCGCCGACCGTGCGCCACCCGTCGGCGCCCTGTACCAGGGTGCCCGCCCCGATCATGGACTGCAGCAGTTCCTCGACCAGGTAAGGGCTGCCCGCGCTGTCCTCCCACAGTCGGTCGGGGACCGCCGGCGGCACCTCGTGGGGGCCGTTCACCCCCAGGTGCGCCGCCGTCATCTCCTCCACCTGGGGCCGGGTCAGCGGCGGGAGTTCGGCGAGGGTGGCGACGCCCCGTCGGCGGGCGGCCTGCGCCAGGTCCAGCGCGTCGCTGAAATCGGTCCGCACGGTGGCCAGTAGCAGCACCGGCGTGTACTCCAGGTTGTCCACCAGGTATTCGAGGACGCCGAGGGTCTCGGGGTCGGCGTCGTGCAGGTCCTCCAGCAGGAGCAACTGCCCCTGCCCGCGCCCCGCGGCCAGCAGCAGCCGCAGCACCGCCTCGCCCAGGATCACCATGGAGGTGCTCTCGCGCTCCCCGGTGTCCCACTCGGGTATCAGCCGCCCCAGGACCGGCCGGTACGGGCCGAGGGCCGTGTCGTCCAGGGGCTCGCCGCCGCGGAACAGCGGCATCAGCGCCTCGGTCAGCGGACGGAACGGCACCGCGGGGCCGGTGGTGCTGCTGCGGCCGCGCAGTACCCGCATCCCGGAGCCGAGCGCGCCGCCCACGGCCTCCGCCGCGAGCCGTGACTTGCCGACCCCGGCCTCACCGACCAGGAAGACGACACCGCCCCGTCCCTGTCGTGCCTCGGCCGAGGCACCCTCGAGAAGGCTGAGTTGGGGGTCCCGCCCGACGAGGGAAGGCGCATGGGAACGCATGAACGCAGATGATAATCAGGATGTCGGGATCTGGGGCAGACCGCATCGGCGCGGTCACCCGGCGTGAACCGCCCGTCCCGGCACGAATCGCCCCTTCGCCCGGGGCGGGAACGGGGGGTTCCTGGCGGACGGGGGGTCCGGCGGACGCACCGCGGCGCGGGCCCACCCGCCGGGCCCGCGCCCTCACGCGAGGTGACGACCGCGCCGGATCAGCTCGGCACGGAGACCGAGGTGTCCAGCGAGGTCAGTGTGATGACGATGCCGCTGGTCAGCACCATCCCGGCCAGCACCCGGGCGCGGGCGCAGGCCCGGTTGCGGCCGGCGAGCGTGATCCCGCCCGCCGCGTCCTGCTCCTCGGCGGCGGTCGCGGCGGAGTCGGCGACGGTGGTGCTCAGGTGCTGGTCCATGGGTGATCCCCTTCTGATCTGCGTACCGTGGGTACGGGGCCGGAGGTGGACGTGCCTAGTTTCTGCGGTGCCTCGCCGGTCAGCGGCCGGGATGGGACAGGAGCAGGACGGACGGGACGGTGCCGGGGTGTGCGAGACGCAGCAGCCCGTACCCGATACCGGACAGCCCGTCGAGCAGTCCGGGGGAGGGAACGTGGTCGGGGGTGGCACAGCGGTGGTTCTGTGCCTCGACGAGGGCGAGTGCCCGGCCGGCGTGCCGGGCGAGCGTTCCGGCGGCGGACGGATCTCCCCGTCCGGCGCGAACGGCCAGGGCCTCCAGCGCGCCGAGCGCGCCCTGCCCGAGGCTCAGGTCGGGGCGCACGTCCGGGGCCGCGGGCCCGGCGGGCGGCCCGCATACGGGGGACAGGTGGGCGGCGACGGCCGCCGTCCCGGCGTACCCGTGGGACCAGGACGCGTCCGCGGTGCCCCGCGGCGCGGTGTCCAGCAGCACCCGGGCGGCGGCCGTGTGCGCGGCGGCCTCCCGGGGGAGGCGGGCGGCGTACCGCAGCAGGGCCCACGCGATGCCCGCGGCACCGTCGGCGAAACCGGCGGGGAGGCCCTTCGCGGCGGAGACGGCCCCCGACGCCGGGACCCCCTCGGGGCCGGACACCGCGCCGAGCAACCGGTCGGCCAGGGTGGTCGCCAGCTGCAGCGCCGCCGGGTCCCCGGTCGCCTCGTGCACGGAGACGGCGGCGGTCAGGGCCCCGGCGATACCGCCGCCGAACCCCGGATCGGAGGAGGCGTCCGCAGCGTGCCTGAGAGCGGTGAGCGCGTCGGGCAAGCAGTCCGCCGGCTCCGGGCCGAGCAGTGCCGACAGCCGCAGCAGCGTGTACACGATGCCGCCGAGACCGTCGTAGGCGCCGGGTCCGGCCGCCGCGCTCAGTTCGGGATCGTCCGCCAGGGCCTTCAGCAGGGCGGGCAGCTGCCGGATCGCCTCCCGGGCGAGGACGGCGTACCGGCCCGCTCCGGTCAGCGCGTCCGTGTGCGCCAGGAAGAGCGCCACTCCGCAGTAGCCCTGCGCGAGTCCGGCGCCCATCGGCAGCACCGCCCAGTGCGCGCCGGACACCCGCTCCAGGCCGAGCCAGTTGGTCCGGCCACCGTTTCGCACCGCGCGGGCGGCGAGCTCGTCGGCGATCCCGCACGCGGCGGCGAGCAGCCGGGACGCGTCGGGCGTGACGGCCGGCACCGCCTCCACCGCCAGTTCGGACCGGGGCCGGTCCAGCGGTGATCCCGCTCCCCGTGCCGCGATCGTGGCCGTGATGATCCACTCCTGGTCGTGGCAGTCGACCTCGTCCATCCGGGCGATCTTCTCCCGCACCGAGGCCACGCCCGCCACCGGCAGCAGACCGGGCAGCCATGTGCCGTCGTCCGCCCTCACCGCGGTCCCGGACGGCCGGTGCGTGAACAGCGGGACGTCACCGCGCCACAGCGACGCCGTCTCGTGCTCGATCAGCCGCCGGCGCGCCTCGTCGTGCTCGGACTCCGTCCACAGCACCGCGAAGACCCCTTCCCGGGCGAGCGCGTCGCCCAGCAGCGACGGGTGGGCGGACTCCTCCAGGAGCGCCGCGTACAGCCGGGTGGCGCGGGCGACGAGCCGGGCGGGACGGTCCGCGCCGGACATCAAGGGGCCGTGCTCACGGAGTAGTTCATCCCCGTCGTTGGCGATTGCCGTGTACGCGGTACGGAATCCCTCCAGCAGCGCGGCCCTGTGGTCGGCACCCTCCAGGAGGAGGCCCGCGGGCAGCGGCTGGTTGTGGGCCGCAGGGCTGGGCAGCGGTCCGCGCACGGCCCGCATGGTGTCCAGGCCACTGTCCCGCCAGTGCAGGCCCTCGCTCGGGTAGGTGCCGTCGGCGGACCGGCCGAGCGCGGAGATGTCCAGGGCCCCGTGCTCGCCGATCAGCAGGTGCGGGAGCAGACAGGTGCGGTGCACGGAAGCGCGCAGCGCGTCCGCCGCCGGGTCGGCACCCGCCGTCATGGACTGCGCGAGCCCGGTGTGCAGCAGTGTCTCGGCGTCCACCAGGACCGGCTGGTCGCCGCAGGCGATGACGTTCTCGTAGTGCATGTCGGCGCCGTCCACCGCGTACAGCAGGGCCAGCAGTGCGCCCTGGCGCCGGTAGAAGGTGTCGGTCTCGGTCACCGACCGGCACCAGCGGTGCTCGACGAACTCCAGCCAGCCGTACGCCTCGCGGCGCAGACTGCGCGGGGTGCGCAGGTCCAGTCCGGGCACCTTGGCGTTGAGCCAGCCCACCAAGTCGTCGAGGAGGGCGTGCTGGCCGAGCGGACGCGGCTTGTAGACCAGCCGCTCGCCGGCGAAGTGCAGGACCGCGACGGACCGGTTGCCCTCGTGGGCGTCCCCGCGGCCGAGGTCCACCCCCGTGAGCGGTCCAAGGTCCCGTCCGCGGAGGAGCCCCGCCGTGAGGTCCTGCCGGTCGGCCGCGAAACGGGTCGCCAGCTCGGCGGTGGCCGCGGTCGCGTCCAGCGCGGTCTGCGCGAGCATCCGGGCCAGTACCGGGCGGGAGGTGAACAGCGCGCCGAGGCCCTGCCGGGTGCCGGTGGCGGCGGTGAAGGCGTCGAACCGTTCACGGGGGCCGGCGCCGGCCAGTCGCCCGGCGCGCCGCGCCGTGTCGAGTTCGTGGACCAGGGTCCGTGCCGCCTGGCGGACCAGCTGGTGTGTCAGCCGCCGCGCGAACGCCTCCCGCCACACGCCCTGTCCGGGACCCGCGGGCAGCAGCCCGGCCAGCCGCGCAGTGGCGGCGGCGACGAGCGGACGTACGACCGGGGCGAAGACGTCGGGCCCCTCGCCCTCTCGGCCGGCCGGCTCCGCCGGCTCCCGGGGGGCGTCCGCCAGGACGGCTTCGGCGTACCGTGCCCAGCCGGGCTTGGCGGCCCGGGCGGCCAGCCGCTCGGCGGGCTCGGCGGCCAGCGCCGCGGCCGTGGCCGGGGCGACGCCGAGGTGGGCCAGCCGGACGGCGAAGCCGTCGGCGTCCCCGACGGCCCACGGAGCGGGGCCGGCGGCGGCTTCGGCGGGCACCCCGGGGAGGCCGGGGGCGGCGAGCCGTTCCGCGAGGGACAGCGCCGGCGCCCACCAGGAGGGCGGGAGGCCGGCGTTCCGGGGAGTCGGGGGGCTGGCGGTCTCAGTCACGAGAAGAAGGTCGCAGACCCCCCGTTGCCGCCACATGGGTAGGCGTCCCCCATATTCTGCGCGGCCCCGCCGCACCCGTCGCGCCGGCCCGCCACCGGCCGGTGGAAGCAGCAGGTCAGCGGCTGGGGTACCGGGTCGGTGCATATGGGTAGCGGGACGCCGCGGGGAAGCGCGGTTCTGCGCGTTCGGCCCTTGTGCGAGCCCCCGTCGCGTGCCCGGCCCTCTCCGCTCCCGCTCCTCAGGGGGTACGGACCCCCAGGGCCCCCTCCCGCCCGCCCCGCACCGGCCCTCAGCCGCAGATCACCGCCGTCGCGCCGGCCGGCCACCGACCCCCGCGCGATCGGCGGCGAAGCCGTCCCGGGGAGCCGATACGGACGGAGGGCGGCCCCGCCCGCCGGAAAGGTGGGGACCGGTTACCGATGCCGGCGCACCCCCGCCCCCGGCACGGTGGTGCCCAGTCCCCACCGCAGCACCGACCCGGAGCGCGCACGACCGGGCGGACGAACTTCCTAGGAGTAGCAGATGGGAGCACCCGTAACCGTCGGCGTGGTCGCCCTCGACCCGGTACTGGAGGCCGGCACGCGCACCACCCTGCTGGCCTGCCCGGACCTGACCGTGTGTGAGCCCATGGACGCACGGGTCGCCGTCCTCACCGTGGACCGCCCCGGACCGGCCGAACTCGACATGGTGCGCGCCACCCGCGCCCTGCGGCACAGCCCCGCCGTCGTGCTGGTGGCGGGCGCCCTCGCCTCCGGCGACGCCCTGCACGCCCTCGCCGCCGGTGCCCGCGGCCTGCTGCCGCGCCGGGACGCCGACGCACCCCGCCTCGCCCACGCGGTGCTGGCCGCCTCCCGTGACGACTGCACCCTGCCGCCCCGTCTGCTCGAACAGCTCCTGGACCGCCCGGCCGACCCCCGGCACGCCGCAGGGGGCTGGACCGATGGCATGCTGTCCGACCGGGAACGCTCGGTGCTGCGGCTGCTCGCCGACGGCCACGAGACGGCCGAGATCGCCCAGCGGCTCGCCTACTCGCCGCGCACCGTGACCACCGTGGTCCACGACATCACCCAGAGGTTCCGGCTGCGCAACCGCGCCCACGCCGTCGCCTACGCGCTCCGGGCGGGCCTGCTGTGACCGCGACCCTGACCACCGCGCCGCCCGCGCCCGGTGCGGGCGCGACGCCCGCCCCCGTCGTCCTGCGCATCACGCCCGCGTCCGGCGCGGACCGTGTCCGCTGCGTGGCCCGCCGCGCGGGGCTGGCCTGCGCGCCGGAACACGGCGGGCCCGGAACCGTCACCGTCGTCACCACCACCGACGCCGCCCGGGTCCTGCGGGGGCGGCGGGACACCGGTCCCCTGGTCGTCGTGTGCGACACCGTCGGCCGGACGGACCTGCGGCTCGCGTTGCGGGCCGGGGCGGTCGTCCTGCGGGCCGCCGACCTCACCCAGGAGAGCCTGACCGCCGCGGTGCGCCGCGCGACCCATCCGCACCCGAGCATCCCCTACCCTGAGCTCTCCCACCTGCTGACCGGGGGGCGCCGTTCCGCGGACCCGGCCGACGGCGGCGCACGTCCCGCCCTGACCGCACGTCAGGCCTCGGTGCTGCGCCTCATGGCCGAGGGCCACGGCAACGCCGACATCGCCCTGCTGCTGCGGTGCTCCGAACACACCGTCAAGAACGTCATCTACGAGGTCATGGCCCGGCTGCAGGCACGCAACAGGGCCCACGCCGTCGCCCACGCCGTACGCCATGGCCTGGTGTGATCCGAAGACGCCCGATCCGGCCGCGGGCGCCCACCGGCCCTCGCGGCCGGCCGCCCGCGCCCCCCGGCGTCCGTCAGCCGGGAGGCGGGGGCAGCAGGCGCGGCTCGATCCGCTCCTCCACGGCCCGGTCGCCGTCCCGGAAGACCGTGTAGGCGCCCTTGTTCCGCTGCTCCGCCACCGCCTCGACCAGCTCGGTGCCGCGGTAGACCAGCCCCACACCGTCGTCGGTGCAGTGCGCCGCCGCGAAGACGCCCTCGGCGACCAGCCGGTGGGTCAGCGGCCGCCGGCCCGCATCGCTGTCGTAGTGCACCCCGTTGCCGTACGGCAGCAGCCCCAGCCCGTTGGTGACCGGCCGGAGTTCGGGGCCGAAGGAGTCCGTGGTGCCGCCCTCGTACCAGCAGAGGGAACCCGCGCTCACCCCGGCGAGCACCACCCCGGCGCGCCACGCGCGCCGCAGGATCTCGTCCAGCCCGTGCACCCGCCACACGGCGAGCAGGTTGGCCACCGAGCCGCCCATCACCCAGACCACGTCGTGGCCGAGGACCGTGCCCTCGACGTCCTCCACGTTCGGCATCGGGAAGAGGGGGAGTGGGGTGAGGTCGAAGCCCGCCACCCGGGCCGCCTCGCCCACCCGTGCCGTGACGTGTTCGGCGTCGCCCACCGCCGTGCCCAGGTACAGGATGCGGGGGCGTCTGCCGTGCACACCGGAGAGATCGACCGCGTGGTGGACCAGGGCGTCGAAGAGGACCCGGGTGCGCGCGCCGACGCGATGACCTCCGGAAGTGGCGACGATGGTCGGTTCCGGAGCGGTCACGCGGGTGATCGTAGCGCGCCGACTCCGCCGTATGGGTGGGTCATGGGTGAAGGCATCGCGCTCCGGGCCCCTGGGCCGGCGGACCGGGCGAGGACGGCCGGCGGGCAGACCCTGCGACACGACGGCGGGGACCGGTCACCGCACCGGTCCCCGCCGTCGGCGTCCGTTCGCCTTCAGGGCGCCCGCAGGGCCACCGCCGCCGCGTACCCCGCCGGCACCGGGACGTCCCACACGCGCCACCCCGCTGCTGGGGTGGCCGGCAGCGGCCCGGTACCCACGTAGTCCAGCGCCGGATCACGCACCAGACCCGTGCCCAGACCCTTCAGGTAGGCCTCCTTGCGCACCCAGGCACGGGTGAACGCGGCCGGACGCCCGTGCGCGGGCAGCAGTGCCAGTTCCTCCGCCTCCGCCGGGTGCAGCGCCGACTGGGCGCCGAGCACCGCCCGGTTCGTGGCCAGCCCTTCCACGTCGACGCCGACCGGAGCCGGGGCGACCGCCACCAGCACCAGGTCCCCGCTGTGCGACAGGGAGAAATGCACACCCGGTAGGCGCACGACCGGTCGCCCGTGCGGCCCGCCGCAGCCCGCGCACGGCTCCCGCGCCAGCGGCAGCGCTTCGGCGCGCACGCCGAGCAGCGCGCTCAGCACGTCACGCAGCGCCGCGTGCGCGACCACGTACGCGGCCCGGTCGCGCTCGTGCCGGAACGCCCGGGCCCGGTCACGTTCCTCCGCGTCCAGCAGCTCCCGCGCGTCCCGCAGGGTCCGCTCGTCCTGGGCCCCGACATGGGTCAGGTACAGCTCCAGCGGGCCGCGCAGGACCCGGGGGCCGGGCGCCTGCCTCCGCCGCCGCAGCCCGGACAGGTCCAGCACGGCCGGACACAGCAGCCCGGACGCGGTCGGCGGCGGGGCGTGCGCCGGCGGGTCCAGCAGCCGGGCCGCCCCTGGCTCAGACATCTGCCCCGGCCAGCCGGCGGCGCAGGCTGAGCGGGCGCATGTCCGTCCAGATCACGCCGATGTGCTCCAGGCACTCCTGCCGGCTGCCCCGCCTGCCCTCCGGGTGCCAGCCGGCGGGCACCTCGCGGTCCGCCCGCCAGATCGAGTACTGCTCCTCGTCGTTGCGCACCACGAGGTACACCTCGTCGGTGTCCGGACGGGTCTCGCCGGCGCCCGGGCCGGTCGTGGAGTCGGATTGCGTCATGGTGAACCTCCCGCAGGTGGTGGGGCCGGCCGCAGGTCGGGGCCGACGCCGACAGCGTGCCGGGCGCCCGCCCGCCCGGGGCAGGGACGAACGCGCCGAGCCCGTGGCGCGCGTTGCTGCCGGATCTTCTCTGGTGCCGTGCCGTCCGTCGCGGGACGGTGCTGTCCGGCCGGGGAGCCCGGCGTCCGGCCGGGCGGCCACCGCCCGGCCGGCCCGTACCCCCCTTTCCGGAAGGAGCACGTGATGTCGGACGAGCACGCACCGGTTCTGCTACCGGGCGGAGGCTGGCGGCTCTGGGAGGAGTTCGCGCTGCGCGGCCCGGGTTTCCCCGCCGACGGCGTGCTGCGCCTGGCCCCGCCCGGACTGGCCGAGGCCGCCGACAAGTTCGGCCCCGGCAGCGACCTGTCCGGACCCGAGTGGGGAGCCTTCGCCGAGGAGCTGTCGGCGGCAGCCGTCGAGACCGCCCGCCAGCTCCAGCGGATCGCCGGCCGGCCCCGCTTCCAGGCGGCCCTCGCCTGGCAGAACCCGGCAGTACTGCGCACCGGCATCGCGCCGTTCCTGCGCTGGACGCCGGGCGTGGACAAGCGCAGCAGCATGCCCCGCCAGCGCGAGGAACTGGTCGCCCACTACTGGCAGCGGTTCTGCGTGAAGAACGACACCATCGGCTTCTTCGGCCCCGTCGGCTGGGGCCGCTGGGACCCGTCCGCACCGCACGCCGTCACCGTGGACGCCGGCCGGGACTTCCTCGCCGCGCAGGAGGTCTACTTCTCCGGCTGGGCCGTCGACGCCCTGGCCAAGGTGCTCGCCGAGGACACCGAGCTGATGCGGTGGATCCCCCCGCGCCGCATGTCCTTCGTGCGCTGTGACGACGGCACGGTAAGGGTCCCGGGGCGGCCCGCCCAGCCCGTCGGGGAGCTCCAGCAGGCCGTCCTGCGGCGCTGCGACGGCACCCGGCACACGGCCGCCATCGCCGCCGACCTGGACCTGGACCCCGGCGAGGTCGCCGGCATCGTGGGAGAACTGGTCCGCCGGCGCTGGGTGGCCCAGCGCCTGGAGGTGCCCGCCGCCACCCACCCCGACCAGGCCCTGCGCCGGATCCTCGAACGCGTCCCCGACGAGCCCGCTCGCGACCGTGCCCTCACCAAACTCGCCGTGCTGGAGCGCGGCCGGGACGCCGTACGCGCCGCCGGCACCGACGCCGAGGCGCTGACCGCCGCGATCGGAGCCCTGGAGGCCGACTTCGCCGCCCTCACCGACAGCGACGCCCAGCGCGCCAAGGGCACACGCACCGCCCCGTGCCGGGGACTGGTGTACTCCGACGCCCGCCGCTCGGCCACCGCCACGGCCGGCCCCGCCCTGCTGGAGCACCTCGAACCCCTCCAGCTGTGCCTGACCGCCGCCCGCTGGATGACCAACCGCTTCGCCGACGCCATCCGGGCCCGCCTGCGCACCGTCCATGACCGCCTGAGCGCCGACGGCACACCGGTGGACCTCGCCACCCTGTGGATGCACACCCTGCCCTCCCCGCACCCCGACGCCGACGGCCTGATCGACACCGCCCAGGCCGAACTGCGCGCCAAGTGGGCCCGGATCCTCGACCTGCCGCCCGACGCCCGCCGCGTCCACCTGACCACCGCAAGCCTGGCCGACCGCGTGCGCCGTGAGTTCGCCGAGCCCGGAGACGGCTGGTCCCTCGCCCGCTACATCAGTCCCGACGTCCTGGTCGTCGCCGAGGACGCGGACGCCCTCGCCCGCGGCGACGTCGGCCTCGTCCTCGGCGAGATGCACTGCGCGCTCAACACCATGGGCGCCTCCCTCTTCGTCCACCAGCACCCGGACCGTGACCGGCTCATCGCGGAGACCACCCGCGACTTCCCCGGCCCCCGCCTGCTGCCCACACTGCCCAAGGAACTGCCCCTGCGCTGGTCCACCCGCAGCCGGCCCTCCCTGGACCGGCCCGAGGACCACTACGTCACCCTCGTCGACCAGACCGGCGACCCGCACCGCCCGAACTCCGTGCCGAGCGCCGACGTCCGCGTCGAGGACCGGGACGGCCGCCTCACCGCCGTCCTGCCCGACGGCACCGTCCACGACGTCCTCGACGCCTATGCCAACACCCTCACCCAACGCGTCATGGACCGCTTCACGCTCCGCCCGGAGGGCGAGCACACCCCGCGCATCACCATCGACCGCATGACCGTGGCCCGGGAGACCTGGCAACTGCCCGTCGGTGATGTCGACTTCGCCGACGAGAAAAATGAGGCCACCCGGTTCGTCCGCGCCCGGCACTGGCAACGCCGCCACGACCTGCCCCGCTTCGTGTTCGTCGTCTCCCCGGCCGAACCCCGCCCGTTCTACGTGGACTTCGACAGTCCCGTGTACGTCACCATCCTCGCCAAGGCGGCCCGCAGGCTCGCCCGCAAGGACCCCGGGGCCCGCCTGAAGGTCAGCGAGATGCTGCCCACCCCCGAACAGGCCTGGCTCACCGACGCCGACGGGCACCGCTACACCTCCGAACTCCGCTTCGTGGCCGTCGACCTGACCGTCACCGGCACCCAGGAGGCGTGATGGACACCGTCGCCGACGACCTCGCCGCCCACGCGGCCCGCCACCCGGCCCGCGTCGCGCTGGACACCCCCGCGGGGCAGGTCACCTACGGCGGCCTCGCCGCACGCACCGACGAACTCACCCGCCTGCTGCGTGCCCACGGAGCCCGGCCGGAGACGGTATGCGCGATCGCCGTCGAGCACGGGGCCGACGCGGTGGCCGCCATGGCCGCGGTGCTGCGCTGCGGAGCCGCCTTCCTCACCCTGGACGTCACCCAGCCACGCGACCGGCTCGCGGCCTTCGTCCGGAGCGCGGGCACCCGCCTGCTGCTGACCACCACCGCCCACATCCGCGCCCTCGGCCGGAACCCGGATCTGCCGACGCTCCTGCTGGACGATCCCGTCACTCCGCCCCACACGCCCGCGACCCCGCACGCCCGGGTCGATCCACGCGCCCTGGCCTACGTCAGCCACACCTCCGGCAGCACCGGTGACCCCAGCCCCGTCCTCGTCGAACACCACGCATTCGACGCCTACCTGCGCGACACCGCCCGCGCCTTCGGCCTCGGCCCGCACACCGTGGCCCTCCAGACGGCCCCGCTCGGCTACGACGCGTCCCTCCGGGACACCTTCGCCCCGCTGCTGGCCGGAGGGCGCCTGGTGATCGTGGAACGCTCCCGGCTGCTGCGGCCCGCCGACTTCGCCGACACCGTGCGCGCACACCGGGTGACCGCACTGCTCAGCACCACCCCCTCCTTCCTGGCCCACCTGGCCGGGCAACCGGATCTGCCCGACCCGCTGGGCGGCGTCACCCTGGTCGCCTCCAGCGGCGAGTCCCTGCGCCCCTTCCTCGCCGCCGGCGGACGGCGGTCGGTCCCGGGCACGCTCATCAACCAGTACGGCCCGACCGAGTGCACCATGACCACCACCCGTCACCGGGTCCCCGCCGAGCCGGACCCGGCGGCGGACCTGGTCGGAGCACCCCGCCCCGGCACGGTCGTCCGGGTGCTCGACGCCGACCTCGCGCCCGTCCCCGACGGCACGGTGGGCGAGGTGTACATCGGCGGCGCGGGCGTCGCCCGGGGCTACGGCGGACGCCCGGACCGTACCGCCGAGTCCTTCCTGCCCGACCCCTACGGCCCGCCAGGCGCCCGCCTCTACCGCACCGGCGACCTCGGACGGTGGGGCCCCGAGGGCCTCGCCTACGCCGGGCGCACCGACCGGCAGGTCAAGATCCGCGGCTACCGCGTGGACCCCGCCGAGATCGAGGGCGCCCTGCTCACCCACCCCCGGGTCAGCGGCGCCGTGGTCACCGCCCACACCGACGAGCGGGGACGCACGTACCTGGCGGCCCACGTCACCGGAGACCTGGCCGATACGAAGGACGCACAGCTGCGCGCCCACCTGTTCGGCTCGCTGCCGCCGCACCTGATGCCCCGGTACTTCCGGCGCCACGACACGCTGCCCACCACCCGCGGCGGCAAGACGGACCGCCGCCGGCTGGTCGCGGGGAGCACCCCGTGACCGCCACCGGCCTTCGGCCGGCCGGGACCGGCACCAGGCCCGGGCCCGCCGACGTCGCCGCGGCCGCCGCCCGCATCGCCCCACACATCCGCCATACGCCCCTGCTGAGCGGCCCGGTGCCGGCGGCACACCGCACGGAACTGCTGCTGAAGGCCGAACACCTCCAGCACGGCGGCTCGTTCAAGACACGCGGAGCCGCCAACGCCCTCCTGGCGCTCGGGGCCCAGCGGGTCGTCACCGGCTCGTCCGGCAACCACGGCATCGCCCTCGCCCGGCTCGCCCGCTCCCTCGGCATCCGCCTGACCGTCGTCCTCGCGGCGGGTGCGGACCCCGCCAAGACCGCCGCCGTCCGCGCGCTGGGCGCCGAGGTCGTCCGAGTGGGCGGGGGAGTGGCCGAGCGGGAGGAACGGGCCGTCGCGCTCGCGCGGGAGACCGGAGCCACTCTCGTGCCCTCCTCCGACCACCGTCTGGTGGTCGCCGGCCAGGGCACGGTCGGCACCGAACTCCTCGCCGACGCCCCCGAGACCGAGACGGTCTACGTTCCGACCGGCGGCGGCGGCCTCCTCGCCGGCGTCTGCGTCGCGGCCGCGGACCATCCGGTCCGGATCGTCGGCGTCGAACCGGACCGGGTCCCCCGCTACGCCCGCTCCCTGGCCGCCGGGCACCCGGTCCAACTGCCGCCCTGCGCGACCGTCGCCGACGGCCTGCGCGGCCAGCGGCCGGGACGCGTCCCCTACCCGATCATCCGTGACCGCGTCGACGACCTCATCACCGTCGACGACGACGCGATCCTCACCGCCGCCGCTCTGCTGCGCCGCCTCGGCGTCGACGCCGAGCCCAGCGGAGCCGTCGCACTGGCCGGAGCCCTGAGCGCCGGCCGCCGTGAGCGGGCCGTGGCCGTCGTCTCCGGCGGCAACACACCCGCCCGCCTGCACGCCCTGCGCCACCCGGCCACCACCGACCCCACGGAAAGCACCGTGGCAACCACCACCGAGGAGCACACGTCATGACCGAGAACGCAGCCACCGCCACCCGCACCGCCGACCTGCTCGTCGACATCTTCCGCGAGGTGCTCGGCCTGCCCGACCTGACCGAGGACACCGACTTCTACGAGGCGGGCGGCGACTCGCTCACCGCCTTCCAGATCACCGGCCGCCTCGAGGAGATCCTCGGCGCCCAGGTGCCGGTCTCCCTGGTCTTCGCCTACCCCACGCCGCGGGACCTCGCCGAGGTCGTCGACACCGACTACGGCCGTCCCTGACCCCACGGCCGCACCGCGTTCCCACCCGTCCCCGACGCCGGCGCGACCCACCCGCACCGACACCGGGAGGCGGGTGCGGGCCGCCCTCCCTCCACACCAGCCGCCGGGCAGCCTCCCGCCCACCCGGCGCGCCCCGTGCCTCTGTGCCGTTCGCCCCGTCCGCGCTCGCAAGGAGAGCCCTGCCATGACCGAAGACCTCCCGCCGTCCCTCGGCCGCTGGCGCCTGTGGGAGCAGTTCGCGCTGCGCGGCCCCGGTTTCCCCGCCGACGGGGTGCTGCGCCTGGCCCCGCCCGGACTGGCCGAAGCCGCCGACAAGTTCGACGCGGACGCCCCCCTCGACGGCGCCCGATGGGCGGACTTCTCCCGCCTCTTCGCCGATGCCGCCGTGGAGAGCGCGCACACGCTCCAGGACATCGCCCGCATGCCGTCCTTCCGGGAGGCCGTGGCCTGGCAGAACCGTCCGGTGCTCACCTCGGGCATCGCGCCGTTCCTGCGCTGGACGCCGGGCGTGGACAAGCGCAGCAGCATGCCCCGCCAGCGCGAGGAACTGGTCGCCCACTACTGGCAGCGGTTCTGCGTGAAGAACGACACCATCGGCTTCTTCGGCCCCGTCGGCTGGGGCCGCTGGGACGCCGCGACGTCCGGGGCCGCCCTCGGCACGGGATCGGGACTGGTCGCGGAGTCCACCGTCTACTGGGCGAGCTGGGGCATCGACGCACTCGCCAAAACGCTGGACGCCGACCCGGCCCTGAGGGAGTGGATCGCCCCCCGCCGGGTGCCCTTCGTCACGATGGACGGCGACCGGGTCCGCGTTCCCGGCAGACGTCCGGTTGCGGTCCCCGCCGAAACCGCGGCCGTCCTCGCCCTCTGCGACGGTGTCCGCCCGGCGCGGGAGATCACCGCCGCGCTTCCGGACCACGACGTGCCCGCCGTGCTCGCCGACCTGGTCGCGCGCCGCTGGGTGACCTGGCGCCTGGAGGTCCCTGCGGGCACTCACCCGGACCGGGACCTGCGGACCTGGCTGGCGACCGTCGGCGCGACCGGGCCCCGCCGGCGGGGGATCGCCGCGCTGGACCGGCTGGAGGAGGGGCGCGCGGCGGTGGCGGCCGCTCGCGGCGTGGACGAGCTGGCCGGCGCGATGACGGATCTGGAGCGGGACTTCACCGACCTGACCGACACCGCCGCCGTACGGGAGAAGTCCGCGTCGACCGCGCCGTGCCGGGCGCTCGTGTACCACGACGCGCGCCGGTCCGCGACGGCCCGCCTCGGCCCCGAGGTTCTTCAGGCGCTGCGCCCGCTCCGGCTGCTGATGGACAGCGCCGGATGGCTCACCTCACAACTCGCCACCGCGCTGCGGACCGGCATGCGTCCGGTGTACGAACGCCTCGCCGCCGAGGGCACGGTCGACCTGGCCGCCTTCTGGTTCGCGTGCCTGCCGGTGCTGCACGGCCCCGTGCGCGCCACCGCGGGCGAACTCCAGGAGGAGTTCGCCGCAGTCTGGCGGCGCATCCTCGCCGTCCCCGCGGGCACCCGGCGCGTGGACGTCCGCTCCGCGGACATCGAGGCGGCGGTGCGGGAGGAGTTCCCCGGATCCGGCGGCTGGACGGCGGCCCGCTACCTCAGTCCGGACATCATGATCGCCGCCGACGGCACCGAGGCGGTGGCCCGCGGCGACTTCACCCTCGTTCTCGGTGAACTCCACCTGGCCGCCAACACACTGGGCGCCTCCCTCTTCACCCACCAGCACCCCGACGTCGGCGAACTGGTCCGTCTCACCGACCGCGACCACCCCGGCCCACGCCTGCTGCCGCTGCTCCCCAAGGAGCACCGCGCACGCCTGTCCACCCGGGTCCGGCACACGCTGATACGGCCCCAGGACTACCAGGTCGCCCTCACCGACTTCACCGCCGACCCCACCCGTCCCCGGGCCGTGCGCAGCGCCGACGCGGTCGTGGAGGGGGACGGGGACGACCTCGTCGTCCGGCTGCCGGACGGCGCGCGGTTCCCGGTGACGGACGTCTTCTCGCACGTCCTGACCACCCTGTCGATGGATCTCTTCCGACTCCTGCCGCAGGACGACCACACCCCGCGCGTCACCCTGGACCGGCTGGTGGTGGCCCGGGAGACCTGGCGACTGCCCGCGGCCGAAGCCGACTTCGCCGACGACAAGGACGAGGCCCGCCGCTTCGTCCGCGCCCGCCGCTGGCGCGGCCGGCTCGGCCTGCCCCGCTACGTCTTCGTCGTCTCACCGACCGAGTCCCGGCCGTTCTACGTCGACTTCGACAGTCCTGTCTACGTCACCATCCTCGCCAAGGCGCTGCGCCGTCTGGCCCGCCGTGACCCACAGGGCACGGTCACGATCACGGAAATGCTGCCCACCCCGGAGCAGACCTGGCTCCGCGACGACGAAGGACGGCGGTACACCTCGGAACTGCGCTTCGTCGCGTTCGACACGGCGACAGGCTGACCGAGGCCGCTGCCGCGGCCGGCCGCGGTCGCCCGGGGAGCGGGTGCGTCTCGAACCGCGCCCGGAGGGAAGTAAGAGGGGGCCGCCGTCGGCGTGCGGTGGCCCTCGTGTCCACGAGTCACTTCCCCGCAGGATCCGCCGCAGTACACCGGCGGATCTCGCAGACCTGCTCCGGTTCTCGGTGCGCTTCGTGCGCTTCGTGTGCTCGTGGGCTCGTGCGCTCCGCCGGGCTCCGGCTCGGCGGCCGGCCCGGACGCCTTCTCCCCCCATCGCCGACCCAACCGAGCCGACCGGCGACGTCACCCACTCGCGGACACGCTAGCCGGTGACCGCGTCGTGCGGCTTGCCGCCGTCGGCCAGGGATGCGGCGGCTCGTTCCCGGTGGGCGCGGAAACGGCGCAGGTACGACCGCGCCATCGGACCCGGCGGGACGCCCCGGGCGAAGGCGCGCATGTTGCGCTCACCCGTGTTGTATCCGAGGGCGAGGAGTTCGTCGCGGGTGTACCGGCGTACGTGCCGCTCCGGGAGGCTCCGGTCAAGGTCCCTCAAGTGCAGGGCGGCCGTGCGGATGGCGAAGGCGGGGTCGTCGCGCAGGTCCTGCCATCGCCCCGGCAGGCCGTGCGTCCGCCGGACCCGCTCGAACGTCGCGTGGTGCATGTTGGCCACGCCGAAGGACGCCCCGGGCTTCCACCACTGCCACAACCGCTCCAGCAGGGGATGGTGCGGCTTGTACGCCTCGTTGTGGAGCACGGTCATCACGAGCAGAGGGGAAACTCCGGCCTCCCGGGCAGCGCGCGTCACGACTGCCGAGTAGTCGGCCGGCGCATACTCGCCTGGGCGCAGCGGCGGCGTCCGCGTGTCCGCGCAACCCACTGTTCGAGCCCTCTGCTTCGCCACCGGCATGGATTGTTCGGCCATGGCGATCACCTCTCCTCCGTCCTGGCCCGTCCTGGGGTGCACGTGCCCCCGCGGCCCCGTACCAATCCGGGCCGCTGAGGGAGGGGCACCTACGTCTGCGAGGGCTCCATCACCACGGCGTCCCGTACGCAGGCCACTCAAGGAGAGGCCACCTCGCTTCGTCACCACTTGGCGGGACCGGGTGGCGGTCGCGGTCGAACAGCCGCACGCCGAGATCCCGTTCCAGCGCGGCCGGCTGGGCCCTCGCCCAGCTCCCGCCCGAGCATCGCCCCGCCCTCGAGCACGCCAGGCAGCTCCATCGCGACCGCCGCCCCTCCGAGGAGAACCGGAGCGATGCGGTGCGGGCGCGGGGGCGTCCGCATGCGGACCGTGTGCTCGCCGAGATCGACCGGCTGCTCAGCCGCCCCCGCCGATGTGAGGTCCCCTCCCGGAGGTGAAACCCGACGGTCGATGAGCGGACGGCACTCGGATGCGGAGTCCTCCATGGGGACGTCGCGATCCTCGGCGCTCTGGACGCCTCCTGGGCCCTTGTGCGCCGCGCGGGGATCACGCGCGACGGGGACACCGAAGCGGTTGCTGGCACGGGTGGAGGTGTCCGGCGCCGTGGTCCGGGTCGGCGAGCGCCTCACTCCCGGCCCGGCCTGTTCCGCCTCGGATCCCGCTGGGATGCCCACTGAGCCGGCAGTACCGCCATGCCGTCGGCCGCTCGCTCGGTACGAAGGCCCTCGCCGTCGACAGCGGCTGCGTACCGTGGCCGAACCCGGCGGAGCCACGTCTCTGACCGCGGTGCTCGCCCACTGCGAGGGTGCGACCGTTGCTCGCGGACGCACGGGCCCTTGGGCCCGTCCGCGGGCTTGCGGGTCGTCTACGGACGGATGGGGGCTACAGCCAGTCCGTCCGCGGTGAGGCCGGCGAGGACGGCCTCACCGAGGGCGTGCACGGCCGACTGGGGCCGGACCATGACGGTGAACTCCTTGATCCGGCCGTCGTCGTCGAAGTGCAGCAGGTCGATGCCGTGGATCTCCTTGCCGCCCGCCCTGGCACGGAAGAGCAGCACCGCGGAGGGCGCGGTCGTGGCGTCGGCGCTGGTCTGCGCGGTGCCGGTGTGGTCGCCGATGTAACGGAAGTCCTCGAAGGTCCGCAACAGGACCCCGAAGAGCCCCATCACCGCCGGCTTGCCCTCGAAGGGCGTGAACTTCACGGGGCTGTAGAGGCGGATGTTGTCGGTGAACAGGTCGTCCAGGGCGGCGAGGTCCCGGTTGTCGACGGCTGCGCGGAAACGGTCTGCGGTGTCCACGGGGCGCACCTCCACAGTCATGAACAGGAATAGTCATCTTCATGACTATCATGGGTGGCCCGTACGGCAACAGAGGCATGTGAGGAGCCGATCCCATGGCACTACGGCACGCCGTGCTCGCGGCGCTGCTCGACGGCGAGCTCAGCGGCTACCAACTGGCCAAGGCGTTCGACATCGGCGTAGCCAACTTCTGGTACGCACAGCCGCAGCAGCTCTACTCCGAACTGACCCGGCTGGAGGAGGAAGGGCTGGTCGCCGGCCGGGAAGTCGTGCAGGAGACCCGGCCCAACAAGCGGTTGTTCCACGTCACCGACGCCGGCCTGGCAGAACTGGAGACCTTCACGGCCGCGTCCGCCAAACCGGCCTTCATCCGCGACGACCTCCTCGTCAAGGTTCAGGCCGCAGACCGCGTCGACACCGACACCCTCATCGCCCGGCTCACCGAACGCGCCCGCATCGCCCAGGCCAAGATCGACCTGTTCGGTTCCCTGCTGCTCCGCCTGCGCGGCGATCTCACGGAGGAGGAGTTCCTGCGCCACGGCGACCGGATCGGCCCGTACCTGACCTGTCTGCGTGGCGTGGCCTTCGAGCAGGAGAACCGCGACTGGTGCGCGCGCACGATCGCCGTCCTGGAAGAGAGGCGGCAGCTCCATGCCGGGCTCTGACGTGGCGTATCTCCGTTATGTCGCCCTGGGTGACAGTCAGACCGAAGGCCTGGGCGACGGTGACGAGACCGTCGGCCTGCGTGGTTTCGCTGACCGCCTCGCCGAACAGCTTGCCCGGCTCGAGCCCGGGCTCCAGTACGCCAACCTGGCCGTACGGGGTCGTGTTGCCGCACAGATCCACGCCGAACAGCTGGCGCCCGCCCTCGCGTTGCGACCCGACCTGGCCACCGTCGTCGCCGGTGTCAACGACCTCCTGCGGCCCCGCTTCGACGCCGGCCAGGTCGCCGCCCACCTGGAGACCATGTTTGCCGCGCTCACTGCCCAGGGCGTTCACGTGGCCACGATCACCATCCCTGATCCCGCGCGCATCAGCCCGCTCGCCCGCCCCCTGGTCCCACGCGTCACGGCCCTGAACCAGCACATCCGTCAGGCGGCCCGCCGCCACGGGGTCACGGTCGCCGAGACCGCGCTTCATCCGGTGGCAGGCGACTCCCGTTTGTGGAGCACCGACCGGCTTCACGCGAGCACCCTCGGCCACCAGCGCGTCGCCGCCGCTCTCGCCCACGCTCTTCACCTCCCCGGGAGCGATGACACGTGGACGCATCCTCTGCCGCCGGCTCCTCTGTCCACCGGCCGGCAGGCCACCACCGCCGAACTCCGCTGGGCGGCGGGCTTCCTCGGGCCCTGGCTCGTACGCCGTCTGAGGGGACGGTCCTCGGGAGACGGCCGCACCGCCAAACGCCCCCTCCTCCAGCCGGTACGGGCGGAGGACAGCCTTCCACCGGGGGCCGACGCACACTGACCACGCGAGCCGGCCCGGCCACCCCTGCCCCGCCCGGGGAGCGGACGGGGCAGGGGATGACGAGCACCTGGAGCGACGTCCGGTGGGACGCGGACAGCGGCAGGCGGCACGGGCTTCGCGTGCAACCATCCGCCGCCCGGCAACAGGGCGGCGTGTGTGCCTCCGGCCCCGTCCGGACAGTGGTCGGGCGGTCGGGCGGTTCACACCGGTGGCCTGCGTCCCGGCGAGGTCACGGCGAACGGGGCCGGGTGCCAGCCCCCGGCGTTCGCATGGCGTGCCGGCCGGGGGGAGGCGCTGCTCGGGGCAGGCCGGAGAGGATGAGCGGACGCCTCAGTCCTGTTCCGCGGTATCCCCGGTCGGCGGCAGGGCCGGGTAGTCGGGGATCGGATACACGCCGACGGCGAAGCCGTGAACCGTCTCACCGGTGCGCGGCAGTCTGTCGAACTCGTGGATCACCTGCTCGACGCGCTCCCAGAACTCGGCCGCCTGTTCCTCGGAGATCCGGGCCCGCCGGATGAACTGACGCAGCCGCCCGAGCTCGTGTGCCGCAGCCGATTCCCTCGCTGCCACCTCGAAGTCGTTGAAGTCGGGCGGCAGCGCTCCGCCCGCCGTCTGCCGACCGAGGCCGACGAAGAACATCCGTGCGGTGCGGCCGTAGTAGCGCTCCTCGATCGCCCGGACCCTGCGCGTCCGTACCACGCGCAGAAGGCCGGCTTTGGACAGGACCGCGACGTGATGCGCGACGGTGCTTTTCGGCCGCTTGACCGCGGCGGCGAGCTCGGTGACAGTCGCGGCGCGCTCGTGCAGCAGCCCGAGGATGGTGGTGCGCAGGGGGTCGCTGATGGCCCGCACCTGCTCGGTGGTGGTGAGCTCGATCGTCTCGTCGAGGTCGTAGTCGGGAGTGTTGCTCGACATGATGGCATTAGACTAGCATCGCCGATTGTTCGAGAAATATGGATCGTTCGATGAGTCGGAAGCAGGCATGCCATGGCCGAGGTTGTGCTGTTCCACCACGCTCAGGGGCTGACTCCCGGGGTCGAGGCTTTCGCGGTCGAACTCCGCCGGGCAGGCCATACCGTCCACGTGCCGGACCTCTACGAAGGGCGCACGTTCGACACCCTGGAGCAGGGCCTCGGCTATGCGAGCCAGACGGGGTTCGGCACCGTCATGGAGCGCGGGATCGCCGCAGTTCAGCCGCTCGGTGGCGAGGTGATCTACGCGGGTTTCTCCCTCGGCGTCATGCCGGCCCAGCGCCTGGCCCAGACGCGCGCCGGCGCCAAGGGTGCTCTGCTCTTCTGCTCCTGCTTGCCGGTGTCCGAGTTCGGTGAGGCATGGCCGGCCGACGTCCCGGTGCAGGTGCACGGGATGGAAGGTGACCCGTTCTTCGCCGACGAGGGCGACCTCGACGCCGCCAGGGAACTGACCGCCGGTGCTGACCATGCCGAACTGTTCCTCTACCCCGGCAAGCAGCACCTGTTCGCGGACTCCTCGCTGCCGTCCTACGATCGGGCTGCGGCGGAACTGTTGACCAGGCGGGTCATCGAGTTCCTGGACGGCCTGCGGTAGCAGGGGCCTCTCGTCGGGCGCGCCGGTCGATGCCGGTCGGGTTGTCTCCGCCCCTTGGTCGGTGCCGCACGGGGCGGTCGGCCCGCGGGAAGGCGAAGCGAACGGGCAGGTCGCCGGACGGGTCCGTCGGGACTGCCATTGCGTGATGCGCCTGGTCATCAGAGTGATCGCTGCCGGGAATCCGTCGGACACCGCCGCGCACACCTGAGGCGAAGGCGTGTCCGGCGTCGTCCGGTGGAGAGGCGGGGAGACCGATGGGCCGGCCTGACCCGAGCCCCTGCCGGGCCTGGGCCATGTCACCGGCGCTTCCCCGGACGTCCCTCCCCCGGCAGCCGACGCGCTCGGTCTCGTCCTCGGAGTCATACGGGCGGCGATCCTGCGGCAGTTGACCCACCGCCCCGCGGTCGGAGAGCTCGCCCGCAACCTGCACATCAGTCCCAGCACCGCCGCCTACCACTGTGATCAACTCGCCGCGGCAGGGCTACTGGAACGCGAACGGCACGGCCAGCGCGTCCGACTGCAAGCCACCACGCGAGGCATGGCTCTCCTCGAACTCCTCTCCGCCGCACCAGTTGTCCCTGGTGCTCATGCTGGTCATGGCCGGCTGTCCGGGCCGTAGCTCACCTTCAGCGAGCGATCTTGAGGTTCGTGAGGACGAGGTGGGGCTGAAGGAGGGTGGTGCGCAGATGATCGGACTTCCAGTATCGACCGCGTACGGTCGCAAGGCTCCCCACCCGCGTGCCGGCCACGGTGATGCGCGGGCTCCTCCCCGCATACCCACACCTGCACATGCGAAATGGCTCGAACCCCTGGCCCGGACGGGCGGTGGGGGGGGCGTACGCGATCCTTGGCCGGGTGGCTCCGTTGATGAGGAGGCTGCCACCGTCCGGTGCCGCACGCGCACCCGCCGCAGTGCGTGATGGGCGGGTGTTTCGAGTGTCCGAAGATCTCTGGTACTTCCCGGCGCCGCCGGTGTCGGCGTGTTCTGTCGGCGGTTGGTTCACGAGGTGCCGTCAAGGACCTCCCGCAGCCGATGCGCGAACTCGTCCGGCTTCCCCGGCCATCCGAACTCTCCGTCGCAGAAACCGCCGTGATGGCTCGGGAACACGGTCACTCGCTGCCCGAGCAGGTCGGCGGTCGCGACAGCGGTGCGTCCGGTCAGCAAGCCTTCGGACTCCTCGCCCACGGCGATCACGGTGCGGGTCGGCGCAGCGGCGATGACCTCGGCATCCGGCCGGTAGCTGCTCACCGCCCATGACCGGTCGGACAGCAGCGGATCGTCACGTGAGCCGTCGTCCTCCGTGGGCATCCCGAACGCGGCGGGATCGGCCTGCGGCTGTGCGAAGTACGCGTCGGTGAACTCTCCCGCCCACGAGGTCATGGCCACGAACGCAGCCATCCCGGCCCCCCATCCGCGCTTCTCGTAGGCCTCCCGGACTCCGGCCCGCGCCCGCACGGCCGCTGGGCCGTCCGGCGTGAGGGTGATGAGCGGCGGCTCGTGCGCGACCAGAGTGGTCACGTCTGCGGGATACTTCGCCACGACCGCGAGCGCGGTGATCGCTCCACCACTACTGGCGAACATCTCAACCGGCCCGGCCCCGAGCGCCTCGATGACGGCGTGCACGTCGTCGGCCTGCGTTTGCGGCGTGTGCTCGACTCGCCCGTCCTTACGGGTACTGCGACCGAGCCCGCGCGGGTCATAGGTGGCCACGGTCCGCTCGGGGAAGCGCGCGGCGAGCGCGGCGAAGCCGGCAGCGTCCATGGGCTGCCCGATCATGAACAACGGGGGGCGTCCATCTGTGGTCGGCAGCGGCCCGCGAACGTCATAGACGAGGTCCGCGCCGGCGGTCTGGAGTGTGTGAGTTCTCATGCTGTGCAGACCGATCCCGCCACGGAAACTCATCGGCGCGGTGAGCGTCGCTCCGCGACAGGGCTGGCTGCCTGCGCCGGCGGACGGCCGGGGACGGTGGCCTGCCGTCCTCGGCCGTCGCAGTCGTCCCGCCCCGCGACCCGACGGTCCGCCACGCGCGCCGCGGATACGGCATCCGTTGGAGGGGGCGCCAGACATCTCACCGAGATCTGTCACCCTGACGGCGTCTACGCGATCACAGATTCGGCCACCACCGACGCCACCAGCCACGACGCGAAGGCTCTGCCCGGCCTCCACACCCGGCTGAAACACCACGGGCTGCTGCCCCCCGAGCATCCGCCGACGGCGGCTGCACCTGCGCCTCGTCGACGTCACTCTCGGAGGCCGGCCTCAGCACAGCCGCGCTCCCAGAAGCCGAACTGGCCGACTTCCCCTGAGTAACGGACCGACAACACCGCCGGCGGCCCGGCCGATATCCCCGCCGGTGACTCCTCGCGCATCTGCCCGCGCCACCAGCTGCCCGCGCAGCATTTTGCTTCGCCGGAGGGGCTGAGCGGCGCGGTGAGGGTTTCTCACGGCGGTGGGCCGGTCCCTGGTCCTGCGGCGCGCAACTCCGCGCCCGAGGCGGTGGCCCACCTGTGCGGCCTGCAGGCGCAGGAACCCCAGGAACCCTTCATCGGTCTGTGGTCCCGCCTGGCCGACTTCGAACCCGAACGACTGGACGACGCGCTGACCGGCCGTACGGTGGTGCGCACCCACTTGATGCGTCGCACCGTCCACCTCGTCACCGCGGGCGACGCGCTCGCCTGGCGCGCCCGCCAAGGAGGCTTCGAGCCAGGCGGACCAGAGCGACCCGGGCGACTCAGCCTGAACGTCCTTACGGCCTTGCGGGAGCCCAGGGGTCAGGACGCCACGGTTTCCTCGGCGGCGAACTTGTCCACGAACTCCCGTGCACGACGGTCAAGAGCCCCGTACTGCGCCTCTCGCTCGGCGCCCGTGACCGCTTCGCCGACCAGGAGGCTGCCGTCGGCGTCGAGGCGCTGCGGGCGCTCCTCCGCGTCGGTGAGCAGACCGACCGTGGAACGGGAGAAGCCGCAGTAGTAGGCGATGCCGTCGCTCAGGTTGGTTTCGAGGACGCTCTGCATCCCCTCCACGACGGGATCGTCAGCAGTGGCGCCGGCGAGGCCCAGCCACAGCATGCGCTTGCCGGCGAGGCGGGGCTTGCTGCGGCCGTAGGCGAACCCGTAGTTCCATACGCGGTCGATCCACCCCTTGAGGATGGCGGGTACGTTCTGCCAGTACACCGGGAAGACAGCGACGACGACATCGGCGTCGAGGATTCGCTGCATATGGGCGTGCACCTCGTCCGAGTACGCCTTCTCCCTGTTGCCCCAGTCCGGCTGGTCCGCCACGTTCATCCGCGGGTCGAAACCCTCGGCATGCAGGTCGAGCAGGTCAACTCGGTATCCGGCGGCTTCGAGCCGGGCGGCGGCACGACCGGCCGTGTGCCCAGTGAGGGAATCGATGCGGTGGTGTGCGACGACCACGAGGGCTGTCCTGGCATGGCTGCCGTACTGCGTCACGGTGTCTCCCGGTGGGTGTCGATCGGTTCGATGAACCCAGTACAACCGCGGTGACGTGGATGATCCATGGGAGAAACGCTCCCAAGCATAGGAGATCGTCTACGGTGCCCTTCATGGATCCTCTGAGTTCGCTGTTGAGCGGAATCCGGGCCGAGGGCTCGGTCGTCAGCCGTGCCGTACTGACGGTGCCCTGGTCTATCCGCTTTGTTGATGACGCGCCGCTCATCATGATCAGCGTGCTGCGCGGTGGGGGCACCCTGCTGCTGTCCGACGGAACGGAACGAGCGGTCGGTGTGGGCGACACGGCCGTCGTCCGCGGCCCCGCACCATTCCACCTCGTGGACCATCCCCACACCCTCCACAGCGCCCACGCCGCATACGAGCTCGCCTGTTTCACCACGAACGACGAGTGCACCGCCCAGGAACTCGGAGGTATCAACTGGGACAACGACACGGATGAAGCGACCGCGCTGATCGTGGGCGCCTACCGCGCCTCGGGCCACCGCCACGAGCGGCTCCTGCGTGCCCTCCCGCCCGTCCTGGTGGTCAAGGAGGACGCAGAGGTCTGTGCCTGGCTGGAGACTGCCGCCGGCGACGCCGCCCGGCACTCGGCCGGTTCGCAGGCACTGATGGACCGGCTCCTCGACTGGGTCCTCGTCTGCACGCTGCGCAGCTGGTTGGACAAGGCGGGGGCCAACGCGCCCAGTTGGTACAGGGGCCTCGCCGACCCGATCCTCGCTCCAGCCCTGCAGTCCTTCCACGACCGGCCCGCCGAAGCCTGGACGGTGGCGTCCCTGGCTGCTCAAGCCGGCGTCTCTCGCGCGCTGTTCGCCAAGCGTTTCACCCAGCTGATGGGCCGTCCGCCCCTCTCCTACCTCACCGAATGCCGCATGGACGAGGCCGAGGCTCTTCTGTCCGACACGGACCTCGGTATCGCCCTGATCGCCAGGTCCGTTGGCTATGCCGACGCTTTCGGCTTCAGTGCCGCGTTCAAACGCCACAAGGGGCTGAGCCCCAGCACGTTCCGCTCCAGGGTGGCTGAGGCGGGTTCCAGTTCAGTCGCCTCCGGGCAGCCGGCGGTGCGGTAGGCGAGGAATCCACTGCGGGTCCGGTACCGGGTGGGAGCAGCATGTGCTCGCCGTCGGTGATGCGGTGGTGCGGTGGTGAGCGTGGCCATGCGAGTGCTTCTCCGGCACCCAGCGGAAGCCGGACTGTCACCCCTACGGCGAAGGGTGGCGGGAGCCGGGCCGGCGAGGACGCGGCGCCGAAGAGTGCTGTGCCGAGGAGGCTACGGCGCCTGCCGAGGACGTCGCCCAGCCGGCCGCCGAGCATCACCGGTCCGCCGCCGGTGATACGGGTCCGCTCCACCCCTGCGACGTCGCTGGGAGACGGGCGATGGACCCTGCGCAGTGGATCCCTCCCACCTGGTTCCGGCGGTCGTATGGTTCGGGTTGATTTATGGTGACGTAAGGAGGATGTCCCTACCGGAGGTGCAATGATGCGCGCCGCGGCAGCGATCGTCTCCAGGGCTGTCAGCGTGGTGCTCGTCGTCGCGGCTCCCGCTTGTGACCAGGGTGGGTCGGAACCGTCCGACGTCCGGTACGGTGACTGCCCGGTGTCAGGTCATTACGGGGAGTTCGACCTGTCGCCCGAGACGGTGGGCGCCCTCACCGTCAGGACGACCCTGCCCGCACCCGGCTGGTGGAACGGTGACACGCCGGACTCCATTACGAGCGGCTACGAATACTGTATGGCGGCCAATATCGCCTACCGGTCCGGACTGGACCGGGTGACGGTGGAGAACGCCCCCTTCCCGGAGATCGTCTCCGGCCGGACCGAGGACTTCGACCTGGCCCTGGCGCAGATCACGATCACCCCGGAACGGACCAAGGTCGCCGACTTCTCCCCGCCCTACCTCTCCTCGACCCTGGGCCTGCTGATCAGGGACGGTGAGGAGATCAACGAGGACAACATCCGCGACGTCCGCGTAGGAGTGGCCGAGGGCACCACGGGCGAGGATTTCGTCGAAGACCGCCTCAGGCCGACCAAGCCCGTGACCGCGTTCGCCAACGACCCGGAGATGGTCACGGCGCTGGAGGAGGGGCGGATCGACGCCGTCATCCACGACACGACCATCCTGCTGGCATATTCCCAACCGAGGGAGGACGGGGTTCGCCTCGTGGGCCAGTACAGGACCGGTCAGAGTTACGGCGCCCTGTACCCGAAGGGGTCATCCGACAAAGGCGAACTGGACCGGATCATCAAGCAGCTGATCGACGACGGGACGCTCGCCAAACTGTCGGCCGTCTACCTCGGGGCCGCCTTCGGCCAGGACCCGGTCAAGATCCCGTACCTCACAGTCGACGACGGCTCCTGAACGCGCCGGGTGTGGACACCGCGAGGTGAGCGACGGCCGGCGTCCGTCCCGCCTCACAAATCCGTCATCAGGAGACCGCTCAGGTCCCCGGCGGCTCCGGCGGACAGTGCCTGCTCAGCCCAGATGATCTTGCCTCTGTCGGTGTACCGGGTGCCCCAGCGGCGCGACAGTTGCGCCACGAGAAACAGACCACGGCCCCCTTCGTCGGTGATAGCCGCGCGGCGCAGGTGCGGGGAGGTGCTGCTGCCGTCGCTGACCTCGCAGATCAGGCTGTCGCCGTCGCGCAGCAGCCGCAGGCTGACGGGGCTCGCCCCGTAACGGATGGCGTTCGTGACCAGTTCGCTCAGGATCAGCTCGGTTGTGAAAGCGGTCTCTCCGAGCCCCCAGGACTCCAGCCTGCCGGCGGCCTCGGCGCGGATCCGGGACACGGCGGCGGGGTCGTCCGGCACCTCCCACTCTCCGACCTGTGCCGGGTCGAGCAGCCGGGTGCGCGCGACGAGCAAGGCGATATCGTCACTCGCCCTGGTGTGCAGCATCGCGCTGAGCACCGCCCGGCAGGTGTCGTCCGGAGTAGCGCCGTCGCTATGAGCCAGGGCCTCCCTCAGCATGCCGAGCCCGACGTCGATGTCACGGCCTCGGGCCTCGACCAGCCCGTCGGTGTAGAGGACCAGTCGGCTGTCGGCTGCCAGCCGGAGTTCGGCCGTCTCGAGCGGCAGGCCTCCTCCCACGCCAAGCGGCGGGGCAACGGGGATGTCGGGGAAGGTCACGAAGCCGTCGGGCGAAACCAGTGCCGGACCGGGATGACCGGCCCGGGCGACAACACACCGTCCGGACACCGGATCATAGACGGCATAAAGGCAGGTGGCGCCGGTGACGGCCTCGGTCTTCCCCTCGGCTGCCGCGTCCTGGTCGATCCGGGTGACCAGGTCGTCCAGGTGCGCGAGAAGCTCGTCCGGAGGCAGGTCCAGGGAAGCGAAGTTGTGCACCGCGGTTCTCAGGCGACCCATCGTCGCGGCGGCGTGCAGCCCGTGTCCCACCACGTCGCCGACCACCAGGGCCACCCGGGCCCCCGGCAGCGGGATGACGTCGTACCAGTCGCCGCCTACGCCCGCCTGGGCGGGAAGGTACCGGTGCCCGACCTCCAAGGCGGACAGCTCGGGGAGTGTGCCGGGCAGCAGGCTGCGCTGGAGGGCGACGGCCGTGGTGTGCTCGCGGGTATAGCGGCGTGCGTTGTCGATGCACACGGCCGCCCGGGCGGCGAGTTCCTCGGCGGGGGACAGGTCGTCCGACTCGAAGGGGTCCTGCTCCGAACGCCAGAACTCCACGACGCCCAGCAATTGGCCTCGAGCCTGGAGCGGCACTGAGATCATGGAATGGATACCGTATTCGATGACCTTCCGGGTCTGCTCCGGATCCTGGGCGCGCCATCCGTCGGCCATGGCGAGGTGCGACACCAGGATTGGCCGACCGGAGGTCATACCGACGGACACGGGGGTGTCGGGCACATAGCGCAAAGGCGTTCCGACGGGGTCGAGGGGCGCCTCCTCCCGGATGCCCGCGGCTGCGATGCGGCGCATCTCCATGCGCGCTCCCGTTGGTTCACCACCAAGCAGCACGGGCTCGACCAACTCGACGGTGGCGAAGTCGGCGAAGCGCGGGACCGCCACCTCGGTAAGCTCCTCGGCGGTGCGCTTGATGTCCAGGGTGGTACCGATCCGCGTGCTGGCCTCATAGAGCAGTTGCAGGCGTCCGCCCGCAACCTCCGCCCGGCCCGCGAGGACGCGCAGCTCCGTGGTGTCCCGCAGGGTGGCGACGATACCCCCCTTGGGGCCCACCGGCCGCAGGTTGACCGCGAGCAGGAGGTCCCCGGCGAGGAAGACCTTGTCCGTGACCGCACGGCCCGATTTCAGCAGCCCGGCCAGGGCCGGGCTCAGGCCGAGCGCGGTGACCTGCCTGCCCTCGGCCCCCGGTGGCAGCTCAAGCAGTCGGCGCGCCTCGTCGTTGACCAGCAGCAGCCTTCCGTCACCGTCCAGAATGATCACGCCTTCACGGACCGCGTGCAGCACCGCGTCGTGATGCTCGTACATGCGGGTCATCTCCACCGGCAACAGACCTCGGGTCTGACGCCGCAAGCGCCCGCTGACCAGTGCCGACCCGCCCGCGGCCAGCAGGAGCGCGACACCGCCGGAGGCGAAGATCACCGGCAGTTGGTGCTGCACTGTACTGGTCACCTTGTCCACCGTGACTCCCACGGTGACGAGGCCGACCGCGGTCCCCTTTTCGTCGAAGACGGCCACCGTCGAGTCGACCGCTTTTCCCAGACTGCTGTCGAACGTGGTCTGCTGGGGTTCCCCTTCGAGCGCCTCGCCATAGGAGGCGGAGACATGCTCCCCGATCTGGTCCGGGTCCGGGTGGGTCCAACGGAAGCCGTAAGGACTCAGCGCCACGACGTAGTCGACGCCGGTCTCCTTGCGCACTGCCTCGGCATGGGGCTGGAGTGCCGCGGTCGGGTCGTCGCTCTGCATCGCCTCCGCGATGCCCGGTGCTTTCGCGAACGCCTCAGCCGCCACCAGTGACCGATCGCCGGCCTCTTGGATTGTGCTGTTGCGGTCCTGGATCACGAGCGCCACCACGGCCGTGGCGATGAGTAGCAGGACGACCACTAGTTGCAGCAGGAAAACCTGACCGGCGACGCTGCGCGGCTTCAGCAAGGACAGGACGCGCGTCCCGGCCGGACGGTGATGTGCCTCCTGGCCGGCCTCCGGCGGCCCGGCCTTCGGCGGCACTCGGCCGTCCCGTCGGCCCGCAGGGGCGTATCGCCGGATCTTACCCATTTTTCCAGTATTGGTGACCGGCTCGGTGGGCGCGGCTCAGGACGGGCCCGCCGGGCGGTACCGCAGTGAGCAGGGAGTGGTCCGTCAGGACCCGTCGACGGATAGGGCATGGCAGTCCGGCCTCGTCTCCGATGGCCCGCCCTCGGGCAGACCCGGCCCGAAGCGAACCGAAACGGGATCCGCGGAAACCGGACGGTCGCGAGGTCGCCGACGGCATCGGAGTCGTGCCTGGGCACCTCAACGTCCAGGGGGACAGGCATCGTGAATGCTGCGACCGGCCACTGCCCGCCGTATCCGGTGAGCGACCTCCCCCTGGTAGGGGAACTGAACCACGACAGGCAACCGGACCGCTGCCCACTGGCAGCCCTGATCGGGTGCGTGCTGACAAGGCGTACGCCTCCCGCGAGAACTGCGCCTACCTGCGCCACCGAGGGATCCGATGCACTGTGCCCGACAAGGCCGACCAGGCGCGCAACCGCCAGAAGCTCGGCTCCCGCGGCGGTCGGCCGCCGCGCTTCGCCGCCGGACGAGCTGTGGCAGAACTGGCCGAACGGGACGTGAAGGCCGTCGGCGTGGACCCGAGCGAGGGCATGATCGCCATAGCCCGAGGTCGGTGGCCCAAAGCGGACTTCCGGATCGCAGGAGCGTACGACCTGCCGCTGCCAGACTCCTCGGTGGATGGCTACCGGGCCGACAAGGTGTTCCATGAACTGGCCGAACGGAGCGGGCGCTGGCCGAGGCCCGCAGGGTTCTTACGCCCCGAGGAAGGATCGTGCTGCTCGGCCAGGACTGGGACACTTTCATCATCGACTCCGACGATCCGGCCCTCACCCGCATCAACGTGCACGCCCGCGCCGACATGACCACCAGCCCGCGCGCTGCTCGCCGCTACCGCAGCTTGCTGCTGGACGCCTCCTTCGGCAACGTGACGGTCGAGGTGCACACGGGGCGTGTTCACCGGCCCGGCCATGTTGCCCTTGCTCACCGGACTGGCCGAGGGAGTCTGCTCCACCGGCGTCGTCACGCGCGAGCAGACGGATAGCTGGATCGCTGAGCAGCGTGCGCGGGCCGGGGCCGACCGTCTTTTCCTGGCAATGCCGATGTTCATGGCAACCGCAACCGCACCACGGGGAGGTGGTGGCCACCTGGTCGGCGCGAGCCGGACCCGGTGTCCAGGACCTGCCACCCTGCGGATTGCCCGTTACTCAGACGGCGCCGGCCTGACCATCGACGAACCGGCCCCACCCTGACAAGCCGAAGTCAGTACTCCACCGCGCAGGCGCTCGGGATCTCCCAGCGCACGGTGGAGAGCGGGACGTCCAGGGCAAGCTCAAGCGGCCCCGCCAGGGCCTGCGCGGCCGCATAGAGCGTGAGGTCAAGAAGTGGTGGCAGCCACAGGTGCGGGCGAATGCGAGGAAGAAGGCGGCCTCCACCAGCGGCCTGGTTGTCAGCCTCGATCTTTCGCGCGCCCAGCAGACTGGAGGTCGTGAACTGTGACCTGCGGCCACCGACTGATCTTCCGTCTTCACCCACTGATGATCACCAGTGGCCGTGCCGTTCCCGGACCAGCCCATCAACGATCATGCTCTGCGAGCAAAGTGAGGCCCGGCCCAACCGGTGGCGGCGACTACCTCCCGCGCGATGTCCACGACGAGTCGTCCGTCCGTCGCCACTCGCACGGTCTCCGCAGGGGCCCGCTGGTCCAGGAGCCGTGCCTTGCGGACACTTCCTTCCAGCTCCTGCTCCAGCTCTGAGCCAAGTTCTCGTCCCACCAGCCGCTCGCGGGCGGTTTCATCGGAGGCGGTGAGCAGGACTCGTATGATCCCCACTCCGGCCCCCGTGGCACGCTCAAACATGCCCGTCGCCTCCGGCAGCACACTCACGGTGTTCGTATAGATCAGGCGTCGGTAGCCGCGCTGGGCGAAGTTCGCCCACACGGCAGTCAGATTTTTCTCGGTGATCTCCGCGCGGTGAGGGTCTCCCTCTGGAGCCGGATGCACCTGCCCCATGAAGTCACCATCGATGATCGCGTGAGCGACCGCCTCGGAGCGCAGTAGCGCCGAAACCTCCCACCCCACCGTCGTCTTGCCGACACCAGCTCGTCCTCCGATGAGCAGTACTTCTGTGTGTTCCATGGGGGCAGCGTGCCAGCGGGCGACCACCTCACGCGATCCGATATCGATCCGGTCACCTGGTCCCAGCCCCGCCCCTCTGCTGTGTGGTCTGGACATGAGCGCGCCTGCCCGGTGGTCAGCGCATGAGGCCGCGCAGGAGCTGTACGTAGCGGCTCCAATGAGCCGGGCGGGTCACCGCGCCCGAACAGGCCAGTTCGGCGCGGTCCAGACTGTCCTCCAGGCAGGCGTCATGGAGGGGGCGGAAGATGAGCGGCCAGGTGAGACGCGCCGGGCCGCGGGCGGCCATGGCAAGAGTGTGGCGCAGCAGGGTGTGCTCCCTGTCGACTGCCAGGGCGGCGTATTCGTGGAATCCGTGGAAGCCGCGCGGTCCGCTGAAGGTGAAGCGCACCCATTGTGAGGGGACATGTGCGGCGACGGTGTAGCGGACCGGGCCGTGCCCGCCGACCGCCCCGGCCGCCAGGGGACGGTCGAACGCCATCGACGGCCAGCTGCCCTGCGGCCATAGCTTGTCGTCACTGCTTGCCAGCGTGTCTATCAGCGCTCCCACCTCGCTTCGCTTGGCAGCCAGCAGGCGCTCGTGCACGTTGTAGACGCCGATACGGTCCTCCTCGGGTTCCTTTTAGAGATGCCTCTCTAATATTGTGGAGAGTACTCTCTAGTTCATGGCGAGACCACCCCGCTTCGAGACGAAGCAGCTCCTCGACGCAGCCGTACGACTGGCCGCCACAGGGGGCCCGGCTGCGGTGACGATGTCCGCGGTCGCCATGGAGGTGGGCGCTCCGAGCGGTTCGGTGTACCACCGGTTGGCCGGACGGGCCGCGCTGCTCGCCGAGGTGTGGCTGCGGACGGTAGAGCGCTTCCAGGAGGGCTACTTCGCGGCACTCGAAGCAGGCGTCGACGCGCGGCAGGCGGGGTGTGCAGCGGCACGCCATGTCGTCGCCTGGAGCCGCGCCCACCCGGAGGAGGCCGCTCTCCTCCTCTACGGCGCCGAAGACTTCGGGCGCGCCGACTGGCCAGAGGAACACCTCCAACGGGCGGACCGCGGCAACCAGCGCGTGCGCGCCTCCCTCGCCGCCCTCGCCACTGCCCTGGGCGCCGAAGGCCAGCAGGCCACCGAGCGAGTCGCGCTCGCCGTGGTCGACCTGCCCCTCTCACTGGTCCGCCGCCACCTCCGGGGCGGCGACCCCCTCCCGGCCCATGCCGAAGACCTCGCCGAGGAGTGCACCGCCGCACTGCTCGGCTCGCTCCCTGAGGCGTCGGCGTCTGCGCAAACGGCTCCAGCCACAGGCTGAAGAACTGCTCCCATGGCCATCGAGCGGGACAGCAGAGTCGCCTGACGACTCAGCACATCTATCCGTACGCACCTGAGCACCCCACCGAGTACATCGACAAGCCAGGACACGAAGTCATGGGTGCCGCCGGCGGAGTTCGTGCGGGTCAGCGTCTGCCGTCCTCGCCGACAGTGCTTGGGCAGTTGGGTCAGGCCGAGTGGGCCAGGGCGAGTTGGGCGGTGGTGATGTGGTCGGCTGCCGTGTTGGATCCCGCGTCTCCCGGTCGCAGGAGGGCGGCGACGGGATCGCCGGTTCCGCCCGGCCCGTGGTCGACGAAGGCCGTCAGCCGTGTGTTCACACCAGGAGCGCAGGGAGCCCCGTCGGGGCAGGGCGACCACATGGTCCCCTGCCCCGACGGAGCTCGGTCGGCCGGGCGGCGGGTTACCGGCGCCCGGCAGAGGCCGGTGCCGTGTGCGGCGCTCTCCGACTCAGCCGAAGTTCACGTCGCTGCACCACATGTAGGCCTGGTCGAGGTGCGAGGCCTGCCAGATCACGAACAGGACGTGGTGTCCGGTGTAGCCGGAGGTGTCGACGTTGAACCTGATGTCCTGCGCCGGGGCGAAGCGGCCGGTCTGCGTGATGAAGTCGAGGTTGCCCCAGCCCAGGGTCTGGGTCTTGGGGTCGAAGCCCTGCTTGCTCACATAGACCCTGAAGTAGTCGGCACCGTGGGACGCCTGGTCGTGCAGCTGGACCGTGAAGTTGTTGCTGACGTTGGTCGTCTTCCACTGCCCGGGCTTGTTCAGGCTGGCGTTCCTCGAGAGGTTGTTGCTGCAGAGCGTCCCGTCGGGGGTCCGCGCCTGGAACTGGCCACCGAGGCCGTCGCGCAGCGCGCTCATCCAGTTCCACATGGTGTCGGGGTTGGCCTGGAATGCCTGATAACACATGGGATCTTCGGTCTGCATGGCCGGGTTCGTGTGGTTGCTGCCCCACGTCTTCCAGCACTGGTACGCGCGGGAGGCGGGGTCGACGATGGTGCCGTGAGCCTGGGCGGGGGTCGACCAGGCCAGTGCGCCGACAACCACGGCGAACACCATGACGAGCGTCTGGAGAGGGCGGCGGAGGGACGGTCGCGAACGCCCGGTTAATGGACTCTGTTTGCGCATGTGGGGGGAACTCCTTCCAGTTGCAAGACTGTAGTGGGAGCGCTCCCAACGGTACGTCTCCTGAGTGAAATGTCAATAAAGCCAACGGAGTTGATCACAGGGATGGGCGGCGAGCAGGGAATCTGCCGTGAGCCGGGAGGCAGAACCCTCCCGGGACCGGAAAGCGAGGATGCGGCCAGGACTGGTGTGCGGGGCGATGCCAGGGAGGGCGTTCGCAGCACGGCAACGGGACCTGGTTCTGGCGCGAGGGCTGTCCAGTTTCACAACACGCGAGATTCCAGGTCCCGATGGTGCGCTCCGTACACCCGAGTCGGCCTCGCCGGGCAAGTTGCCTGGGAGGAGCATCCACACCGGGTTCACTCCCTGCCAGACCCGCGACGCCCTCCAGGGCATCCTGGGGTGCTGGACCGGCGTGCGCCACCTGCCAACAGCCCCTGCCCAGCAGGCCACGACCCCTCGCTGCTTTGACCGCGGTCGGGCTCAGGAACAGCCGAGAGGCGAGTTCGGCATTACCGAGGCGCGTCGCGAGTAGGCGGAGCACCTCGAGCTCGCGCGGGGTCAAGCCGGACAAATCGCGGTGCGGGGCGATGGTCCGCGGTTCGTCGGGCATGGCGAAGCGTTCGATCAGCCGACGGGTGATCGTGGGCGCGAGGAGGGCGTCGCCGGTCTGCGCCAGGCGTAAGGCGGAGACCAGATGTTCGGGGGTGACCTCCTTGAGCAGGAAGCCGCTGGCGCCGGCCGTGAGCGCGGCGTAGACGTAGTGGTCCGGCATCCGGATGTCCATGAGGACGACGCCGGGCCGCGTACGGCGAACCGCTGCGAAAGCCTCCGCCCCGTCGGCGGCTTCGGCCGTCACTTCGATGCCGTCCGCCGCCAAAATCATCTTGAGACCGGTGCGTACGAGCGCTTGATCATCGGTGATGACGGCGCGCAGAGGCGGCCGGTCCGCAGTCATACCGCGCTCCGTGGGATGCGGGCCGTCACCCGGTAGCAGCCGGTCGGCATCGGTCCGGCCGTCAGTGGTAGCGAGCGCGGCCGCTAGCGCCCGCCGCGTACCGAACACCGCGACACGGTGTAGGGGCCGGCAGGTGTCCGTTCCGGCCCGGCCGCCGGAACACCGGCCGGGAGAGCTCCTTGTCCAGGACGTCCGCGGTCAGCAGCGCCACGTCGGGTGTGCCCGCCGCCGCACCGCCGTGCAACAGAGCCTTCGTGGCGCTCACGTCTCCCTTACGTGTCCGATGAGGAGCAGGTAGGGAATCCGCAGCAGCAAGCTGCCGTCATCGGCTTCGTTGCCGTCCTCGAACAACCTGCTCAAAGCGGCACGGGCCTGCTTCCAACGGCCCGCTGCCCGAAGCGCCGCACGGTGGGCTCGCAGCGGACCGGGCTTGTTCTCGAAAGCGCGCACGGCATGCTCCACCGAGTCGTACCTCACCAGGACTTGCCGTACCGACAGATGAAGGTCCGCCGGCAGCGGCGCGAACCAGGTGCACACCCACCCGGCATCACCCCAGCGCATCGGAGACGGTTTGCTGCCCGGCCGGTCCAGGTGCGCCAGAACTGTCGGAGCGATTTGCCCCATCGTCCCTTCCGGGGTCCACGAGGCGACGGCGATCACTCCTCCCGGGCGGCAGACCCGTACCAGTTCTGTCGCAGCCCGGGCGGGATCGGGCGCGAACATCACCCCGAACGTGGAAACCACCAACTCGAAGGCGTTCGCCCTGAAGGGCAGTGCCACGGCATCACCTGCCACGCAGTACGCCGTACCGCATCCGGCGCTCGTGTGGATCCGACGGGAGGCGACCCGCAGCAACGACGGCTCCCGGTCCAGTGCAGCAACTCGCAGACCGGCCCGGGCCAGGGCAAGGGCAGCGGGACCGGACCCCGCGCCCACATCCAGTGCGCGCGACGGGGCAGGACCGTCTGCGGCAAGTCCGAGCTCTCCCAGAGCCAGGGCGACGACCTCGTCGGCTGCATGCGCCCAGGCATCGCCGGCCGCTGTGTAATGGCCACCCCGCCAGCTCTCGCTCATCGCCGGGCCCCACTGGCGATGCCGTACACCGTGACGCCGTGGACGGCCAGTTGCTCGGGCAGGTCCGCCAGCACGGGTACCTGCTCGATGTGCCGCACCCCGGCGGGCACGCTGCCTGCCAGCACCGCGCGGGTGACGTAGGCGGCCACGAGGCCCGACACCCGGCTCTGCCCGCGCCCGGTCAGGGCACAGACCGCGTGCCGGTCGCCGCGACGGGCATCCGCCCGCACCACAAACCCCTCACCTCCCAGGTGCACCCGGCTGAAGGCCTGCGTGAGCAGCCGCTGCCGCCCTGGCCAACGTGTGCCGCGCAAAAGCCCCAGCCGACGCACGGCGAACAGCGCGGCCGTCAGCAGCCGGGAGTCCAGGCACAACCGCGTCGTCGCCTCCGGCACACCGAGCGTGCGCCGCACCGTGTGCTGATCGGAGAAGGGAAACGGATGAGCCCTGCGCACACCGTACCCGGGCAGGACCACCCGCTGAGGCCGGGCCAGGACGGGGTGACCGAGACCGGCGACCGTCCAGCGCACCGCGTCGGCTCCGTGCCGCTCTCCCGCGCCCAGCAGCAACGTGAGATCCAGGCGCTGCGCCCCGCCGACTTCCTCATGCACACGACGGGCGAGCAGATTGGTCAGCCCGGGCGCCACTCCGACACTCAGCACAGCCGCCGTCCCCGACCCGGCAGCCAGATCATCGAGCTGTGCGACCTGGGCCAGGAGCCCGTGGGTCGCACCGACATCGACGAGATGGATGCCCCGCTCCAGGCAGATCCGGGCGAGTGCAGCGTCCTCGGGCTCGACACACAGGACCACAGCGCCCACGTCACCGAGGTCGTCAAGCACCCGCCCGAAGCCGGCAAGATCGCCCGTATCGACGCGTACCCCGCCGAGCCGGCGAGCCCGGTCCCCATCGCGACCACCCGGGAGTACGCGTCCCGGGAACCACTGCTCCAGCATGGTCGTCACCGTCGTTCCGACGGCCCCGTACCCGCCCACGACAAGGATCCGTCCAGCACCGCTCGGTTTCACTGTAGTCATACTCCAGTGAGATACACTGTAGTCTCACTACAGTCAAAGATTCCTTGAGAAAGATGAAGGAAGGGTCTCTGGTGGCTGCGCCCATCACCCGGGCCGAGAAAGCCCGCCGCACCCGGCAGCGCATGACCGACGCCGCCGCCCGTCTCTTCACCGAACGCGGCTGGACGGGCACCACCATCGAAGGCATCGCCCGCACCGCCGAGGTCGGCACCCAGACCGTGTACTTCACCTTCGGCAGCAAACGCGCCCTGCTCAAAGAGGTGGTGGACGCCGCTGTCGCAGGCGACGCAGATCCCATCGCCACCCTCGACCGCCCCTGGGCCCGCACAGTCATCAAGGAACCCGACCCCGCGATCCAGCTCCGCCTCCAGGCCGCCGGCGCCCGCCGCATTCTCGAACGGGCCACACCCCTGCTGGAGGTCGTACGCAGCGCCGCGGCAGCCGAACCCGAGCTCGCCCAGCTGTGGCAGACCAACTTGAAGCAGCGGCACACCGTCCAGCACCGCTTCGCCCAAGCCCTCATCGCCAAAACCCAGACAGGGCTGCGCGACAGTCAGACCGCCGAATCAGCCGCCGACATCGCCATGACCGTCCTCGGTCCCGAGACCTACACCCTGCTTGTCACCGGTCGGGGCTGGTCACCAGCGCGCTGGGAGCAATGGGCCGCTGATTCCCTCGTGCGCCAACTGCTCCCCTGACGGCGCTGTCACATTGTTGGGCACCTGGGTCTGTGACGGTGTGTCGGGACGTGGCGTGGGTCCGGTGTCGGGCCGGTGCTCAGGCCTCGGCAGTCAGGTCAGCGGCGTTGGTGATCTGGTTCCAGACGCCGAAGCGGACGGTCATCTCGGCGCGGTAGTCGGTGTCGGTCATCAGGTGGCGGCGGGGCGGAAGTTCGCCGGCGGGTGGGCTGGTGGTTGTTCTCCGTCCGGTTGTTGAGGTATTTCGACTGCCGGTGCTCGACGGAGGGCATGATCTCGCGGTGGGCGGCGCCGAGCCTTCGGCGTCCCTCGATGTTCAGGGGGCGTTCGCAGGTGTCACTGGAGCACCTCGGCGCTTCGGCCTGCCGCGACCACAGTGCGGAAGGGGAACGCGACAAGCAGTGTGATCGCAATCAGGAGCCCGCTTGCCCACAGCGGCCCGAGGTTCCCGACCGCGGTACTGAGGGTGGTTGCGGTGATGAGGGGGCCGATGGCGGCGCCGACGTTGAGTGCCGCGGTCGCATACGACCCGGCCATGGTGGGGGCCTCCGCGGCCTCATAGAGGACCCGTGTGATCAGGGTGCTGCCCAGCGCGAACGACAGGGCGCCCTGCACGAACACCAGGGCGAACAGGGCGACCGGCTCGTTGGCCAGCACCGCCAGTGCCGGCCAGCCGATGAGCAGCAGCGGGCCGCCGACTGCGATGACCAGACTGGGACGCTGGTCGGACAGCCGGCCGGCGACGGTGACCCCGGCGAAGGAACCGGCGCCGAAGAGCACCAGAACGACAGAGATCCACAACTCGCCCAGCCCGGCGGTGTCGGTCACGATGGGGGCGAGGAAGGTGAAGCTGCCGAACGTGGCTGCGTTCACCAGCGCGCCGAGCAGCATCACCAGAATCAATGGCGGCCTTGTGAGCTGGGCGAGCTCCGCTTGCAATGCTGGCCCGCCAGTCGCCTCTTCCTTCACACGTCCCGCCGGGATTGCCTTCAATAGGCCGAGGGCGGCAGGCATGCAGAGAACGGCGACGGCCCAGAATGTGGCCCGCCAGCCGAGCATCGTGCCGAGCACCGAGCCGCCAGGTACACCAGCGACCGTGGCCATCGTCGTGCCTGACAGCAGCACGGCTAGCGCACGTCCCTTCTTGTCGGGTGAGACCAGCGTGGCGGCAGCGGTGAGAGCGACGGCGAGGAACCCTGCGTTTGCGAGCGCGGCGACGACCCGGGTGGCGAACAGGACCGGGAAGCCGGTGGTGATGGCGCCCACGGCGTGAGCTGCCGCGAAAGTGAGGATGAACCCGAGAAGGCTGGAGCGCCTGGGCCAGTTGCGTGCAAGCGCGGCTACAAGGGGAGCGCCGACGATCATGCCGACGGCGAAGGCCGAGGTGAGCGTGCCTGCTGTCCCGACGGTGACGTCGAGGTCTGAGGCGATGTCCGGCAGGAGGCCGGCGAGCATGAACTCCGAGGTGCCCATGGCGAAAACCGCCATGGCAAGCAGATACAGCGGGAGAGGGAGAGGCATCGAGTGGCTCCGAGGTGAGGAGAAGCACGAGAAGGTCATCTCGTCACCGCGGCCAGCCCCAAAGGCATACTCGCCCCCGGCCGCAGAATGCGGCGCGACGACAGGGCTACGAGCTCAGTGGTTCAGGGGGCTGACGGCGTGACCGAAAGCCCCCACCTCGTCTGACTCAGGACTCGACATGGCCCGCACGGTACCCGACTGATGCCCGTCAGGGCACCTTGGGTTTACCGGCATTGGCTTGTGTCACCAACGTCATGTCCCGCAACAGCCAGTGACAGGCCCAACGGGGATGCGTCACCGCGCGAAGTGCAGCCGGCCGCCCGCACTGGCCGGCCGCGGCCGTGTCGCACGGCTGGCTCCTTCCACCAGCCCACAGCTGCGTGGAAGGCGAAGAGCGCGACGATCGCCACTGCGGCGCAGAGGAGGGGCAAGAGGTCCGCGCGGTATGGGCGGCGTCCGCCAAGCCGAGCCGGGCACCGGTCACGGCCAAGGCCAACGCCCGCCGCGTCCGTGGGAGCGGCGCGGCGTTCCATGTTCGCCGCAACCGTGGGCGGATGGCGCCGATCGCTGTATTCGACGTACCGGGGATCAGTGAAGCCACCCGCCCCGCTAGCATGTTCGAGCTCGCGACAATCATGTTGGACAATGACACATCGGCTGAAAAATTGGCATCTGGGGTAACGCGAGGGTCCTCGCGAATATGCGGCAGCCTTCGGGCGGTTCCATGGCGTCAACCACGCAGCATGGTATGGGTCGTGGTGACCGTGGTGGGCCTCGGATTCCTCATCGCACTGGAGATCGCCGCGCGTCGATACGGCGAGCGGGGGCCGATCACAGACCAGGCGCGAGAGGTGATCTTCGCCCCCAGGTCGGGGACCGTGCTGTACGTCAGCATGGCGTTGATGATGGTGGTACTCACCTGGCGCCAGCGGTTCATCGCGCTCGGCACGGCAGCCGGCATCGACATCGTCTTCTGGCTCGTGCGGTGGGCTGTCGGCGCCGAGATGATGTTCGGCAACGGCGCGTTGTGGGTGACAGTGGCCTGTGGTGTCATCGCCGTCACGCGCCGAACCGGCCGGGACCGTGTCCTGCTGCTGCAGGGCGTGGGACTGGCCCTGCTACTGGTGGCCGGCCGCAAGACCGGCTACACCTGGCTGCTGATCACGTCGAAGACCCGCCCGACGGTGCTGGACCAGTACGTGGCCACCGCCGATCAGGCCTTGGGCAACCCGTCGTGGCTGGCGGGCCGGATCGTCGAGGCCACCGGCACGGTCGGCGCCCACGTTCTCGAATGGGTCTACATCCAGCTCCCGGTGGCGGCGGTCGCGGTCGCGCTGTACCAACTGCGCCATGTGGTGGTCGAGCGCCGCTTCCCGGGCCATCATCTGGTGCGCACCTTCCTGGTCATCGGCCTGCTGGGGCCCGGCATCTACATGATCTTCCCGGTGGTCGGACCGGTCTTCGCCTACGGTGCCGACGGGGGGCCCTGGGCCGTGGCCAACCTGTGGCCGGACACGCCGCCGCCGGTCGGCAATCCGCAGCCGATGCCTTTCGACGACATCACTCCGCGGAACTGCATGCCCAGTCTGCACACGGCATGGGCCACCGCGATCTTCATCCATGCCCTCAGGGGCCCGTGGGTGCTGCGGTTCGCAGGCGCGTCCTGGCTGATCGCCACGCTGGGCGCAACGCTGGGCTTCGGCTACCACTACGGCGCGGACATCATCGCCGGTGTGGTGTTCACCCTCACGATCGATATGGCGCTGCGCTCACTCGACCGCGGCTGGGACCGGTCGGCGAAGCGGTTCGTCGTCTACGGCGCGGTGGTCTTCACCGCGTTCTTGGCGGCGTACCGCTATCTGCCGACGGAGATGGCTGCTCATCCGTGGGTGTTCGGCCCGCTGCTCATGCTGGCAACGGCCTCAGTGGTCTACGGCTATGCACGGATCACCAGGCTGTCGGAACGGACGGCCGTGCCGGCCCACCTGCCGGAACCGCGACGCGAACCGCAGCCCGAACCGGTCTGATCCGAGGGTTCGGTGTAGCTCCCGATCATGGAGGATGCATCGATGACCAGTGAGAACGTGACCGGGGCCGAGACCGTCGAGCTGTTGGAGCCGCAGCCGGCGAAGGTGGTGGATGACCGGCTGATCGACGAGTTGGTGTCCCGGGCCCAGGCCGAAGGCCTGCAGCTGACCGGCGAGGGCGGACTGATCCAACAGCTGACGAAGCGGCCGCGAGTCCACCCTGGAGGGCGAGATCACCGACCACCTCGGCTATGACAAGCACGACAGGGAGAGCGGCAACTCCCGCGACGGCAACCGCGCGAAGACCCTGCTGACCGACGTCGGTCCGGTGGAGATGACCGTTCCCCGCGACCGCGACGGCACGTTTGACCCGAAGATCGTCAAGAAGCCGCAGTTTCGCCTGATCGCGGTGGACGGGCGCCACGCCAGGGCCGACCGACAGGCAGCACCACCGCCCGGCGGAGCAAGAAGGGCCCGTGCCGGTTGGCGGGCGGCGGGTCCACCCGTCGGGTGTCTGAAGTGCGCCCAGTCGCCTGGGGCTTGGACGGGCATGTGCTCCGCCCAGGAGGCGAGCATCCCCGCCGGGCACTGACCAGGTATTCGTGGCGGCGTGGGCGTTGAAGGTCCAACCCTGGCTCTCCCCGGCCCCATTGCGGTCGAGCTGCCAGGTGCAGGGCAGGCGGCCGGAGTCGAACGCGGAGTATTCGTCCTGGACGAACGCCTGCGCAGGGTGCGCGGACAGCGTCGCCTGCCGCGTGGTCGCCGGAGAGCAGCAGTATCGGCTCGCGGGTGCTCCACCGCGTGCACGGCCCCTCCGTGGTGCCTGCCAGGAGGTGGGGAAGGCCGATGTGCTCCATGATGGCCTGGCAAGGGGCCGCTGGGCCTTGCGGTGTTCGATCGGGCTGTTTGTCTGCCAGTGGGTCAGGATCGTGTATGGGTGCCGCAACTCGGTGTCTTCGTGGGTGAGCAGGTTTTCCGCGAGTTGTGCTGTGCACCGGACATCCGGTCGCCTCCGGCGAGACTGTCCCCGGGCGCACCGCCCTTGCGCCGGAAGATCCCGGACTGTTCCGGACGAGAGGTTCCGCCCGCCGCCGGGTGGCGAGTACCCCTCATCACCGTGTGCGTCGCGAACGGCCGGCCGGCCCGGACGGACCGGCCGGGCCGCCGTCAGCGGTTACCTGACGTGGAAACCGTAGACGTGGTAGGTGTCGGCGCCGGTGAAGGGGGCCAGCGTGTGGGGCGGGAGCACTTCGACGTCCCATCCCAGGTTCGTCCTCCAGAAGACGACCACGTTGTGGGCGCCCGAGGAGAAGGAAGTGACACCGCCCTGTTCGAGCGGGACGTCGCCGGGGCCGGTCCAGCACCGGGTGTGCTCCGTGCCGTTCTCCAGGTACGTCACCTACACGGAATCCGTGCCGGCGCCGCAGTCGATCTCCTCGGTGGCTAACGCGGGGGCTGCCGGGAGCGCGATGCTCATCGCGACGGCCACCATGGCACCCAGCGCCAGTTTCTTGGGTCGGCTCTGCATAGTGTCGTGGTTCCTTCCGGTCGGAGCTCCGGGGGGACGGAGCTTTAGATGAACCATCAATCATCAACCAGCTTTGTTTCAACGTTTCAGTGAGAATCTCCTCGCGAGCCGACTGACGGCGGTGCGGTGGGTGCCCCGGCCCACCGGGCATCCTGGAGGAACGGGACGCTCGGGACGGGCCGGGGGAGGAGCGCACAGGCTCCGTAGGAAAGGTGTGCGCGGGGTGAGGAACGCCCTTGGTTCCGGGGCGGATCACCGCCGCCGGGACCTCGTCCCGGACGAGGGTGTTCCTGGGGCACTGGTCGAAGTCGCTGTTCGGCCCGTTCGGTGACGTGATGCTGGAGGGAGCCGACGGGCAGCGGGAGTTGCTGGCCCCGGACGAGCGGATCGCGGACTTCGTCGGGTCCACCCCTTTGGCCGGCGCGGTGTGACGAGGACGGCCGAGGCAGGCCCCGGCCGTCGCAGGCGAGGGCGGCCGCTTCCGTGTCTCGGGCCTTCGCCGCGCACACGGGGACGTGCATGTCGCCGCTGTGATCAGCGCGCTCGGAGCGTTCGTGGCCCACCAGGAGTTCCAGGCCACCGGCGCCGGATACCGCCGGCTGGAGAGCGTCCAGTTCGTCGAGGTCAACCAGCCCGACCGCGCCATCCGCCGCAAGCGCGGCAAGACCGACGCCGTCGATGCAGAGGCTGCTGCCCGTGCCGTGCTGTCCGGACGCGCTGACCTCACGCCCAGGACCGGTGAAGGCCCGGCGGCCGACATACGCGTGCTGCGGCTGGCGGAGGAGTCTGCCATCAAGGCCCGCACACAGGCGAAAAACCAGCTCGAGGCCCGGTTCCTCGGAGTCGATCCCCTGCTGCGCGAGGCGCTTTCCACGCTCACCAACACGTCACTGACCGACGGGTACGCCAACCATGCCTGTGCCGGCGGCGCGGCCGTCTTCACGCTCCGGCTTCTGGCCAGCGCATTCAGCAGCTGACAGTCGAGGTGAAGGAGCTCGCACGCCGGATCACCAGTCGTCCGTCGCTGCCATCCGCAGCTCACATCCAGCCGACCCCGGCCCTTGCCGCCTCGTCTTCTGCCGCTTGACGCAACGATTGTTTCGGCACGGGGGGCACGTGGACGGTGGGCAGGCCCTCGCCGGTCAGGACGAACCCGACGACCTGGCCGGTGGATCGGTTCGACTTCCTCGCGCGGGTCCGGGGCCGTGGGTGGTGGGCACGCCGGTCACAGTGACCGTGCCGGGCGACTACCCATGCTGGCAGACAGGTCTACACCTGCGGGTAGGGTCCTTCGGCATGAGCACAACACCCCCTGCCCTACGCCGGGTCAGCCTCCGCGCCGCCCTCGGAACTGGGGCGACCTGCACCGCCGCCGCGTTCGACGCCGGGCTCACTCGCGCCGCCGACCCGAGCGGCGGTGTGGACCCGGACCACATCGTCGTCGAGCACTCGGTCGGGCCCCGCCACGGCACCGGGGATGAGGCGCTCTCGACCGTCCGCCGGTTCCTCCGGGACAGCCGGGCCACGGACGCCGAAGCCGCTGCCTGGGCGCTGCGGAACGCCGCCCGTGTACTGGAACGGGGCCGCCGGTGAATACCCCCCGCCGGGTCACCCCGCGCCGCCTTGGCGCCGCCGCCGCGCTCTACGCCGTGTTCGTTGCGGGTTGGTACCTGGGTCAGCCCGTCACCCCCGCATGCCACCTCGACCAGGCGGCTCTCGACCAGATCGCTGACAAGTACGAAACCGAACCACCCCCCACCCCCACGCCGACGGCGTACCCGCCACAGCACGGCTCGAAGTCTCCCCTCCCGATCGACCCGACACCGGCCCCGGCCTCCAACCCGCGTGGGAGCGCCGACACCACGTTCATCTCCTATGCCGTCGCCTGCACCAACGACACGAGCGAACGCCCTCGCATGCGAGCGTGGTTCCAGGGCCACTTGCGGTAGAGAGGCGGTGTGGCTCGGGGTGTCCGCCGACACGGGCGCCGGCCCATATCGTGCGACACTCCCCGGGTGCCTGCCTGGATAACCCCGCGCCGCCTCGGCGCCGTCACCACTGTGTACGCCGTGTTCCTGGCCGGGTGGTGGCTGGGCCAGCCCGTGCGCTCCGATGGCTGCCTCGAAGACCGGCCCACCGCCGGGGCGAACGGTCATCCCGCACCGGTAGAACCGGCCGACCCCGGCCGGTACCTTGAGAACCTCGACCTCGACTTCGGTCTCGCCGACTGGGCCGACGACTTGGACGGCCGCCGCGACGGCGAGTACGGCCCCAGTGACTATGGGCACGAGCTGCGGGTCGGGTCCGAGACGTATGTCACGTCCGGCACTGTCCACGCTCCCTGCTCCTACAAGAAGCGCGCCCGCTTGCTCGCGTGGATCAACGGCGACTGGGGCTGACTTCACCTGTGCCTGCCTCAGAGGCACGGCCGGACCGCGGGGATGGAAAGGCGAAAGCTTCTCGTAGCGCCGGTTCTTGGAGGTGACGACGCTGCGGCAGAGACGGGGCGGACATCCTGGAAACGGCCAACCGGCATGCAATGGATGCGACTTCTGCGCGGGCCGCCGTCCGCTGTGGACTCTGGATAAGCTCCCCATCTTCGGAGCCCTGTTATTCCGCCAGGCCGTCCCCGGTTCGGTTGGCGAGAGTGCGGCCGATAGCGTCCAAGCGCATGAGCAGCTTCGAAATGACAGGCCCGATCGAGGACTTCGGGCATATGGTCGCCCTGGTGGAGGAGGCCGGCGAGCGCGTGACCATCACCGCGGAGGGCCAGCGGGTGAGCGTGCTTCTTCCAGCAGCCGAGCTGGCCGAGCTGGAGCACTTCGCGCAGCGCGCGGACGGAGCGCCGATACCGGCTCCGGACGCGGCCGCGGAACGCCCGCCGGGCCCGGAGCAGCACGGCTCGTACACCCGGTACGTGCACGCGGACGGCGAGCGTATGACCTTCACCCGGGGCCGGGTTGTCGTGGCCGTCGGCACGCCCGGCCGGGCAGTGGCGTTGTGCAAGCGGTTGGCGGACGCCCCACTGACCGGTGACGGCAAGGGTCATGCCTGGACGGTGGGGCGAACGTTGATCTCGCCGATCTCGACGTCGCTGGGCTGCTCGATGGCGAAGGCCACCGCGCGGGCGACCGCCGCCGGAGGGATGCCCACCGCGTCCATGTTCTTGCGCGTCTGCTCGCGGATGTTGGGGTCTGTCATGGAGTCGGCGAGATCGGTGCGGATGTATCCCGGCGAGATGGCTGTCGTGCGCACCACCCCGTCGGTGGACTCCGTGCGCAGCCCTTCGTGGACGGCGCGCACCGCGTTCTTGGTCGCGGCGTAGACAGCCATCGAGGGGGACACGCCGGACAGGCCGGCCACGGAGACGATGCTCACCAGGTGGCCCGAGCCTTGCTCGCGGAAGGCCGGCAGCGCGGCGGCGACGCCGTTGAGCATGCCGCGGAGGTTGACATCGATCATGGCCGACCAACTCTCGGTGTCGAGGTCGGCCAGCGGGCTGATCGGGGCGACGCCGGCGTTGTTCACCAGTACGTCGATACGGCCGTACTGGTCGATGGTGGTGGCGACCAGGCGCTGCAGGTCCTCGGCCCTGGTGACGTCGACGACGCGCGTGGCAGCACGGCCTCCCTCCTCCCGGATGTCCTGCGCTATGGCGTCGATGCGCTCGCTGCGGCGCGCTGCGAGGACCACCGCAGCGCCGCGGCCGGCGAGCAGGCGGGCCGTGGCTTCGCCGATGCCGCCGCTCGCTCCGGTGATAGCGACGATCTTGCCGTGAAGAGAGGGCACTACTGCCTCCAAGTAAAGTGGACACGTGTCCGCTGCTTGGTCCACCCTACCGGACACGTGTCCACTTGTCGTAGGCGGAACATCAGGAGAGGCCCATGAGTGCGCCAGCACGCCGTCCGGACGCGGAGCGGAACCGGACCCGCATCGTGGAGGCTGCCCGCGCGGCCCTCGCCGAGTCCCGCCACGTCCACCTCAACGAGATCGCCAAGCGCGCCGGTGTAGGACAGGGAACGCTCTACCGGAACTTCCCCAACCGCGAAGCGCTCCTCGCCGAGGTCTACCGGCGCGACGTCGAAGAACTCGTGACCGCTGCCTCCACTCTGCTGGCGGCCCACGAGCCCGTGGAAGCTTTGCGTCGCTGGCTCGACCGAGTGATCGACTACGCCGAGATCAAGTACGGCGTCCTGGCAGCGCTGGAGCCGGCCGCTTGGCAGGACCTCGTCGCTCACAGCCAGAACCCCATCGAAGGCGCCCTCGGTCACCTGCTGGACGCCGGGAAAGCGGCCGGTTCCCTCCGCGCGGACGTGGACGCCCACGGGGTCCTCCTGCTGATCGCCTACCTCGGCCGACTGGACCAGGATGAATGGGAATCAACGGCGCGGCCTCTGATGAACGTCGTCCTCGACGGCCTTCGCCGACAGGACGCGGACCGGTGAGGCAGCAGAACACCGAGGACATCCTGAACAGCACCCCCCCCAACATCGCCACATAGCAGCGGAGAGACATCGACTCCGCCACCGAGCGGTGTCAGTTCTCATCGACATTTCACGGCTCGGTGATCGACAAGTTCTGCCTGAGCTCGTCGGCACGTAGTGGCCGCTCCCACCTGCGAAGCCACACGGCACAGAGGTCGTGGCGGCGGACAGGAGTTCCTCGAAGTCGGCAGCGCGTTTGATGACCGCGGACAGAAGGGCGTATGGCAGATGGCCTTCGGTGGGCGGAAGCGGTTCCCCGGCCCAGGGCCGGCGTCCGGTGGCCGGCGACACCTGCAAGTACGGCATCGACGGGGGCAGCCGATGCTCTGCAAGCCGGCCGCGAAGTGACACCCCCTGGCCGCAACGGCATCGGCTCCCACCCTGTGATCAGGGTGGGAGCCGGTCTCATGCGCGGCAGACAGTCATGCCGGGGCGACGAGAACGCCGGGAAGGTCACCGGCCTTCACGGCGTCCTGGTCGATGGCCACGCCCGTGTAGGCGCCCACAGCGGTGAACTCCAGCTCCCTTCAGAGCGGTCTTCCAGCGCATGGTCCAACGGGCCTGTCCCTTGCCGGTGGGGTCCAGGCTCATGATGGCCATGTAGACGCACTTCAGAGCGGCGGTCTCGTTCGGGAAAGTGCCCACGGGCCTTGACCGCCCGCCGGATCCTGGCGTTCCCGGACTCGATCGCGTTCGCGGTGCAGAGGATACGGCGGACCTCGGTGTCGAAGCCGGCCCTCTTGCGGAGGTCAGGTGAGGGCGGGCCTGCGCAAGAGGACGGTCTCGTGGCGGGCACAGACGGCGTTGCTGCCGCCTGTGCCCCGGCGTCATCCGGTCCTGGTGCGTCCCTTGGACGGTGTCCGGCGTGTTGTCGGGGTGTTGAGGTGGACGACGACGGTGGTGTAGAAGCGGTGCACGGCGTCGTCGACGCTGCGGATGAAACCTGTCTCGGCGTTGCCGCGGCCGCTTCCCATGCTCTTGAGCAGGGACAGGCGGAACCCGGTGATCTTGGTGTCGTTGTCCTTGGGGAGCAGGTCCGCGGGTTCGGGGCGCAGGCGCTCCAGGGTTCCGCGCGGGCCTGCGGTTTCGCTGTCGAGGAGGGTTTCGACGTGCAGGTCCGCCGGCGCCTCGGCCAGGTACCGGACGAGCCGCTTGGCCCAGCTCAGGGGGTAGCCCTGCTCGGGAGCAGGGATGTCGATGGCGGTGCGCAGTCTGCCGGTGCGCAGGTCGGCGCTGACGGCCAGGACGCCGGGGGTGCTGTCGATGCGCAGTTCCGCCTGGAGCCGCCCGTTCAGGCAGAGCTGGTCGGCGAGGCGGTTCCGGCGTTCCTTGGGGTCCGTTCCGCGCTTGGCGCGCTGGACGGGCAGGACTTTCTGTCCGAGTTCGCCGCCGAGCCTGAGGCAGACCTGGCGGATGAAGGCCCCGCACCGAGGGAGGCGCGAGCGGGGCCGTCGTCATGTGGGGAGATGCGGGCCACAGTCCGGGCAGAGAAGAACCAGAAACTCGTCCATCACGACATTTTTCGAACCTCGGCCGGGGTGAGGTGGCGGCAGGTGTCCTCGACCACACCCGCCTCACCGCACAGGACGCGGGGTGAACCCGGTCCAGGACGCGTCACACATCGGCAACCGTCTCGGCGAACCGTGACCAGTCGATGAACTCTCAGTCCCAGCGGCGGCGGACGCACTCCTCGGGCAGGACCCTCATCCCGCCCTGGCGCACCCTGGAACCTTCGCTTCTCCCGCATGCCACTGCCGCCTACCTCACGCGGCAACCAGGGCAGAACCTCACGCTGTCGGCGTCCGGCGTCCGGCGCCGGTGCGCCACGGCCGCCTACGCCGCCCGGTACGGCCGAAAGATCTGAACCAATGCCGGGTATCAGGCCGCGATGAGCTCCTGCTCGCGGTCCGGCGTCTTGACCTTGGGCTTCTTGTTCGGCAGCGAGAGCCGGAAGACCTTGTGCCACGCGGAGAACACCTGCTTGGGCAGCGGCCCGGTGACATACTCCAGCTCGTACTTCTCGAACAGCGCGCGCACCTTCACCGCGACCTCGGCGTACCGGTTGCTCGGCAGGTCCGGGAACAGGTGGTGCTCGATCTGGTGTGACAGGTTGCCGGTCATGAAGTGCATGGCCCTGCTGCCGCTGATGTTCGCCGAGCCCATCATCTGGCGCAGGTACCACTGGCCGCGCGTCTCGCCCTGGATCGACCGGCGCTCGAAGACTTGCACGCCCTCGGGGAAGTGCCCGCACATGATCACCGAGTGGGTCCAGATGTTGCGGACCAGGTTCGCGGTGAACGTGGCGGCGAGCGTGGTGAGGAACGACGGGCCCGACAGCAGCGGGTGGATCACGTAGTCCTTGAGCACCTGCTTACGGATCTTGCGGCCCACGGCCTTGGCCCGCGCGCGGAACTCCGGGTTCTTGCGGCGGCGCTTGTGCAGGTTCTTGCCGAGTTCCAGGTCGTACGCTGCGATGCCGTACTCGAAGAAGCAGGCGTTGATGAAGTTCCACAGCGGCTGGCCGAGGTGGAACGGGTGCCACCTCTGGTCCTCGTCGACGCGCATGATGCCGTAGCCGAGGTCGTTGTCCTTGCCGATCACGTTGGTGTACGTGTGGTGCAGCTCGTTGTGCGAGTGCTTCCACTGCTCGGACGGCGAGACGTGATCCCACTCCCAGGTGGTGGAGTGAATCTTCGGGTCCCGCATCCAGTCCCACTGGCCGTGCAGGATGTTGTGGCCGATCTCCATGTTGTCCATGATCTTCGCCACGGACAGACCGGCGGTGCCGAGCAGCCACGCGGGCGGGAAGATCGAGAACAGCAGCACGCCCCTGCTGACCAGCTCGAGCTTGCGCTGCGCCGAGATGACCTTACGGATGTAGGCGGCGTCCTTTTCGCCGCGGTCGGCGATCACCTCGTCGCGGATCGCGTCCAACTCGCGGCCGAGCTCCTCGATCTGCTCCGCGGTCAGGTGGGCGGTGGGGTCGATGGCGGTCAAGGTGCTCCTACCGTTCGATGTCGCAGGGGCCCGCCGCGGCGGACACGCAGGTCTGGATGAGGACGCCCGGCTCGGCCTCGGTGATCTCGCCGGTGCGCAGGTCGCGGACGGCGCCCGCCTTGAGCGGCGTGACGCAGCCGAAACAGATGCCCATGCGGCACCCGGAGGGCATGAGCACGCCGGCCTCCTCGCCGATGTCCAGCAACGGCGTGGCACCGTCCGCGTCGACGGTCTTGCCGGAGGCGCTGAACGTGACCTCGCCGCCGTCGCCGGCGACGACGATGCTGGGGCGGAAGCGTTCGGTGTGCAGGCGCTCTTGGACGCCGTGCTCGGTCCAGTGTTCTTCGGCGGCGTCGAGCAGGCCCGCGGGCCCGCAAGCCCAGGTCTCGCGCTCGGTCCAGTCGGGCACGAGTTCATCGAGACGGGCGATGTCGAGAATGCCGTCCGTGTCGGTGTGCACCTCGGTGAGCCGCAGCTTCTTGTCCGCGACCAGGCCGTGCAGTTCGTTGCGGAAGATCACGTCGTGCGGCTGTGGCGCGCAGTGAACCATGACGACGTCGTCGAACTCGGTGTCGCGCAGCATGCCCATCACGGGCGTGATGCCGCTGCCGGCCGTCAGGTAGAGCACCTTGGCGGGCCTGGCTCGCGGCAGTACGAAGTCACCGGTCGCCTGGTCGAGCTGGATCAGCGTGCCCGGTTTCGCCCTGCGGACCAAGTGGTTGCTGACCTTGCCGTCCGGGATCGCCTTCACGGTGATCGTGACGCGGCCGTCCTGGCGGTTTGTCGGCGAGGTGAGGGAGTAGGCACGCCACAGGCGCACCCCGTCGACGTCGACCCCGATCCGCACGTACTGACCGGCTGTGTGGCCACGCCAGCCCCGTCCCGGCCTGATCACGATGGTCGCGGCGTCACCCGTCTCGGGGTGCACGGCCTCGATGCGCCCACGCAGGTCAGCGCCCGCACGCAGCGGGCTGACCAGGTCGAGGTAGTCCGACGGCAGCAGCGGCGTCGTGACCATCTCCAGCAGTTTCCACGCCCTGCTGCGCAGGGCTGCACTCGTCATGTCTCCAGCTTGCTGCGCCTTGGGGCGTAAAGTCCTGACCGCAGAACGTGAATCTGGTCGGCTGAATTGTTCGCAGGGAATAGAACGTGAGCTATGCAATCCGGAGGGTCAGCGAACTGGCCCTGGATGAGACGACAGTCACCGCACTTCGGGCCGCGCTGAAGAGCACCGCCGACGAGGTTGTCCAGGCGATCATCGACGAGGTCCCTCCCTACGCCAACGCTCTTTCGGGCCACATGGGCGCCACCATCCGCCGAGCCGTCCGCACCGCCCTGGGGCACTACCTGGACCTCGCGAGCGGGAACGCCACAGGCGGCGACGCCGGTGACGCCGCCTACGAGCTGGGCCGCGGCGAGGTGCGCGACGGCCGTTCGATGGACGCCCTGCTCAGCGCCTACCGCGTTGGCGCCCGCGTGGCCTGGCGATGCCTGGCAGCGGGTGCCGTACCCGCAGGTCTGCCCGCCGCCGAGGTCGCCAAGTTCGCCGAGCTGACCTTCGCCTACATCGACGAGCTCTCCGCCGCGAGCGCCGCGGGCCACGCCGACGAACTGGCCGCCCGGGGCAGGGCCCACGAGCGCCACCTGGAACACCTGGCCCGCGACCTCCTCGCCGGCGCGAGCCCGGATGTGCTGCTGGCCTCCGTTCAACGGGCCGGGTGGCAGCCTCCGGTTTCGCTGACCGCGGTCCTGCTGCCCGCCGCACAGGCCCGGCCTGCCTACCGCGCGCTCGACCCGAGCACCCTCGTCCTCGACGATCTGCCGGACGCCACCGGTGTGCTGCTTGTCCCCGATGCGGACCGATCACATCTCTTGAGGCAGCTGACCGGCCGCGCCGCCGTGGTCGGCCCGGCCCGGCCATGGGCTCGTGCGTCCGCCTCGTACGCACGAGCCGTACGCGCGCGCTCCCTTTCCTCCGATATTCGCGACACCGAGGACCACCTGCCCGAGCTGGTGCTGAGCGCCGACGTGGAGGCGTTCGCAGACCTACGTGCCCGAGCCCTCGCACCGTTGCGGACCTTGCCTGTCGCGACCGCAACGCGGCTGGAGGAGACGTTGCGGTCGTGGCTGCTGCACCAGGGCAGGCGGGAGGAGGTGGCGAAGGCGTTGTTCGTCCATCCCCAGACGGTCCGGTACCGGATGTCGCAGCTGCGGGAGCTGTTTCCGGATCTCGCATCGCCACACCGGGTCCTTGAGCTGACGCTGGCGGTCGGTCTTCGGGTCAGCTGACGCGTACTTCGACCGTCCACGACCGCGTCCGCGAGCGGTCCAGGCATCATGCCTCGTTCTCGGTGCCATCAGATGGCTCGTGCGGCCCGTCGAAGAGCGGTATGAGCCAGCTGAGACCGGGGGTTGACGTGATGACCGGACAAGGCCTCGGGAAGCCCGTCGGAGGCAATGTCTCTGAGAAGCGCGGTGACGGATACGGCTCGACTGGATCCGTTGGACGAAGGGCCCCGGCCCGCTCGTCGACGCGCTCAGCAAGTCATCGGCCACGGGAGTGTCGGCACCGGCGTGGCGGGCGCCATCGCCACCCTGCGCACGGTTCCGGCAGGCGTGCAGCCCCGCCTTCCGACGGTGCGCCAGATCCGGCTGGCTCACCCGTCCCCCCGCAGCCCTGACCGAGGCAGACCGCGCCGGCCTGAAGGACGTTCTGGCCGTGGTCCCGAACTGGCATGGTCGCCGGGCAGATTCGCGACTTCGGCGGAATGCTCGCCGACCGCCTCGGCGCCACGCTCCCGGCCGCCCTGATGCGACGCATTCGACCTGTCTCTTATTCTGAACGCGTTCAGTCGGTCATGAGGAAGGGATACGGATGAGCACTTCGGCGCCGCCGCGTTGGCATGGGCTGTGTGGCTTGCGCTGATGCAAGTGGCGAAGCGGCCCGCGTTGATCAGTCGGCGCCTACGGGCGAGTGGAGCAACGCAACGCCTCTACGGCTCGGAGAACCTGCCTCACCCGTCCCCGCCCAGTCGCATTCCCGCTGCTGACGTACATCGCGGACCGCGACGGCACGAACACTGCCACCCATCAAGCGTCCCGCTGGCTCTTCCCCGCCGTCGGGCAGGCCAGCCTGCCCGCCCCGACCACCTTTCCGCGCTTCTGGGCGAGATCGGCGTCCCGGTCGTCGCAGCTCGCGGAGCCGCCATCCGACAACAACTCCTTGAGCTGCCCGCCCCCGTTGTCGCGGACGCTCTCGGCCATCAAGACAAGACCACCAGCCGCCTCCTCAAGGAGACCGGCGGGACGTGGAGTCGATACGCCGCAGGCGACCACCTGCACTCGCCGTCCGGCTGGACTCTACTCGACCGTGTGCGTCGCAATCGTCGTCACGAGACGGGACTGTAGTGATCTTCGAGCCCGCTCCAGCCGCTCAGGGAGGTCCTTGAGGAACTCGGCCCGCCACTCACCGACCGCCGTGCCGTCCGCGCGTCCCACGCGGCGCAGCGCGAGCAGGTCTGGTCGTCGCCCGCCTCGGCACTGGACGCTTCCCCGCTCGCCGGGCAGGGCTGGGCCCGGCAGTGGTACGACCTGCTGCGCCGCACCGGCGTTCCGAAAGGAGTGACGCCCAAAACGGCGGTACGAGCGCTGCAACAGGCAGTTCAGGTCCTGACCGTACTGCTCGGCCCGGAGCAGTACGGCACCCGGGGCCGGGGAGAGCTCGCCGCCGTGACGACCGTCCTCAACTGGCTGGACCTCCCGCAGGAGATCCAGGACTCGATCCACGCGGGAAGCACCTCGCCCAAGGCCGGCTACACGCGGTCGACCATCAAGGATGGGCAGGACAACAACTCCTCCGAGAGCGCGCACGCTCTCCAGCTGAAGGCGTGGACGCGCTGCAGGCCCTGGCCGACGTGGCGGGGCTACCGCTGGACGCTTACCTGGCGCAGGTGGCCGAGGAGAAGCGGCGTGAGCGCGCCCTGGACGAGCGTCGTCAGCACCTCCCCGAACCCAGCCCGACACCCCACCCGGCCACGGCAGGATGACCGGCATGGACCAAGGATGGGCGGCCGTCATCGCCGCCATAGCCGCCGGCGTCTTCGGCATCACAGGCGCCCTGTGCGGCATCGTCGTCGGCCGCCGACAGGCCGCCGACCAGGCCACTGTCGAACACGGCCACTGGCTCCGCGAACAACGTCTGAAGGCCTACACCGACCTGCTCACCCACTGGGACGAAGCCATCCAGGACCTGCGCCGGTTCCAGGACGGGTGGAACGAGCAGGTGGAGTCCCTCCAGGAGGGCGGGTTCGTCGTTCACCCGTCGGACGTGGCAGCGCGGAAGTGGGACGAGGTCTGGGCCAAGCTACGGCCGCGTCTCGAACAGGCAGAACTTTTGGGCCCCTCCGCCGTCACGGAGGCGGTACACGACCTCCTAGCCGTATGGCGGGACGTGAGCGACGTGCTGCACGAGCAGGGCTCACAGGATCCGTTCGAGGTGCCGCGGGTGGAGTGGCTTCAGGTGACGGCGCGCGCGTCGGTGGAGCGGTCGAATTTTCACGTCGCGGTTTCGAACGTGATGCGCACGCCGCCCAGCCCGCGGGGTGAGCCGCTGCTGTGAATGGGCGGGCCGTCGGTCGTTGGACCGGTCGTCATGGGGCGCATGCCCGGCCGGAACCCCCTGACACCCCGGCCGGCCCGCGCCAAATCCGCGGACGCGATACAGCTTCTGAGTGACGCTCCGGGAGCTGTGCCAGCTCCTCCCCTCACCAGCCCTGCAAGCCGGGTCGTGGAGGCGCTTCAAGAAGGTCCCATGTCGAGACCACTCCAGTCCGACGGCGGCGGGCGAACGTTCCCCCGGGCCTGTGGAGCGTCACGTGGGGCGGTTGGCGGGTGGTGGGGCATCATGCCGGGTCGAGCGTCTGTGCGCCCCCAGGGCCCTCTCCCGGCCTGGATGCGGCCGGTCCACGGTGCATGCATGGGGGACATCAAAGAACGCGCGTGTGTGGGGCGTGGGGACGGCACGGACTGCCCGAACGGCGAAGACGCCCTCGAGGACCTGGTGCGGTGCGAGGAGTGCCAGCACCATTGGGAGCTGGACAACCTTGAGCCGGGCCGGCGGACGGTGGTGGATGACGGGCTGACCCGTCCGATGGGCGACCCCAGAGAGGTGGGCCCGGGGACGGCCGCGTAACGGCTACTGGCAGGTGCGTGGGTCGTCGCCCATCTCCAGGCTGGCGATCAGCGCGTCCATGCCAAGGCGTGTTCCTGCGCCACCGAGCAGAACGACCCGTCCCCGGCTCCCGCGGAAGCGGGTCGCTGAAACCGCGATGTCGCTTCCCGGGCTGTGCGGTGGACAGCCGGGAGACCGCCAAGTCGATCTTCATGCCGTCCGGCTTCTGGTAGTCGAGTGGCACCTCCAACGTTCCACAGGCCAGGTGGGGGTCACGGGTTTGTCCCTCGGCCAGGGCCGGGCACTTGCCCCAGGTGCGACGGCGCGGAAGCCCTTGAGTCGGTCGATGGCACGCTCGACAGTGTTGCGCTTCTTGTAGTGCTCGCGGTCGAATTCGCCCCCACATCTTGATCATCAGCATGCAGGGCGTGTACAGGAAGCCGAACGAAAACCCCGGCCTGGTGAAGTGCAAGGCACTGTCCTTGGGCCCGGCCGCAGTCCCGGCAGAGTCGCCGGCATCCGGGCTCACGGCACAACGGGACCGCACCGCCCCGAAGGCCGGCAACGACCGCTGGGGCCCTCGGTGCAGCGCTACCGGATTCCGCAGAGGCGCGTCACCTCCGCCGGAAGTGCAAGGACACCGGCGGCCGGCCCCGTCGTCCGGTCAAGTCCTCAGGGTGCCCACGGCTTGAGCATGTCCTTCATCGCGTCCGCCATGGCGAGTTGCAGCAGTGGGCCGTAGGTGATCCGGCCCACGCCGAGACGGCGGAAGCGCTCGAGATCGTGCCTGACAGGATGGGCCGTGGAGTTCACTGGAACGGTGACGGCGCCAGTCACCGCCGCGAGCAGGTCGTCGTCGTCCTGAATGCCCACCGGGTAGACACTGTCGGCGCCGGCCTTCTCCAAGGCACGCAGTCGCTCGATCGCCTCGTCGAGGACATCGGAAGCATCCTGCGCGTGTATGAAGAGGTCGGTGCGCCCGTTCACGAAGACCGGGACCCCCGAGTCGTCAGCCGCCGTGCGCAAGCCGGCGACGTAGCTCGCGTGCTCCTGCGTGCTGCGCACGCGGCCACCGTCCGAGTGGACGGTGTCCTCGATATTGAGACCGACCCCGCCGACCTCGATGAGCCCGGCGACGAGGTCCTCGGGCTTCTGCCCGTACCCGGCCTCCAGGTCCACGGACACGGGGACGTCGACCGCTGCGATGATCGGCCGGACGGCGGCGAGCACCTCCTCGAAGGTTTGCCCCTCGTGGTCGTCGGCCCCCCGGGAGTCGGCGAGTGGATGGCTGCCGATCGTCAGCGCGTGGAACCCGGCGGCGACTGCCGTGCGTGCGGACCAGACGTCCCAGACGGTCGGCAACACGAGCGGCTTGTACTGGGCGTGCAACTGCTTGAGGCGTTGAGCGCGCTCAACGGTGGTGTGAAAGGCCATGCCAGGGACGCTACCCCGGGATCGCCGCGGACAACGTGCTGACAGCCGTCGGCCGGTGACGGGAAGACGAACTTCTGGGCTCCCACCGGGGCGGAGGGCTCGACCGACTGTCGGAGTCGCGTAGCGATCCGTTTAGCAGGCCGGACCACGTCAGTGCCGGCGAGGCATACAGTTCCCGCCGTAACGGCCGCTACCTGAGGACGCCGTCCGGCACACCATGCCGCGAACCGAAGCGTCCCACAAGCGCACGGTTCTCTCGCGTGCTTGTCCGCCCCGTCAACGGCACCTCTGCGTCGTCGTGCGGGGCCGGGCGTGGGTGCCTCGGCCTTGAGCTGGGTGCTTAGCGACGCCGGGCTCGGCACGGCACCATGTCAGTGCCGTGCCGTAGGTTGCCGGCTATCACGCCCTCCCGGCGACGAGGGGATGAGGGTCAAGCGCCGAGCCGGGCCCTGCGCGAGATCGGTGGCAACGTGCGCGGCCTGCTCGCCTTCGACCCGGCCCTCGTCCACGCCATCGACGCCACCAGCCCTGAGGTTTAGCGCACAACAGCGCTGCTGACCGCACGCCGAGCCTGTGAGGAGGCCGGGCTCACCGACCTCGGCTGGATCGCCGCAGGGCTCACCGCCCTGGCCGAGGGCCGCCCTTTGCCGCCATGATGAAGCCACCGGACCGCGCCGCACCACTGACACCGCAGCCCGGGGCAGCGATGCCGTACACGATGAGGGTCACCTTCGGCGATCCGGACTCGTCCCTGCGGATGCCCCAGCCCCACATGGCCCTGCCCGCGCTGCTCGGCGCCGCCGAAGCCGACCCGTCTTCTCGTCCTCGATGGTGAACACTTCGTTGTCCGCGGCGGAGCGATCGCCGACGAATTGCCAGAACTCTGCGGAGGCGCTGCGAGAGCCGTCCCTCGGCCACTTCTTCTCTGCGCTTTTGTCGTCCGTGAACGACAGAGCCGTCTTTCTCGCACTCCGACCGTGGCCGGCGCGGTCGTCGGCAGCCTCCGCGTCAATCTTCCTCGGTTGTGCTCCTGGAGCGGTCCGCAGTCTCCAAGCACATCAGGAAGCTCACCGTACGCACCGTATCGTCGACGAGTCCGGGGTATGCACGGCGGACAGCCGAGTCGACCGTCGTCGCCACCCGATCCCAGTCGTGCTTGTCCGTGGCGCGTTTTCCCCGTCGCGGATCGATGCCGATCCGCATCCCGGCACACGCCTGCTCCGCGGTGGCGATCACACTCATCACCTCCCGCAGCAGCGCGGAGTCGACGGCATCGGGCATCCGTCTGGGAACCGTCGCGCCGTGCGTGTACTGGCCCGTGTACCGCAGAATCGCAGCGTCGAGCGGGCCGGGGACTACTCCGCGCTCGGCGCGACGGCGGTCCGCACGATGCTCTTGGGCACGCTTTTCGTTCCATGTCTCGGTCGCCGAGCGCATCGCCGCGCAGACCTGTCCGCGCTCGAGGAGATCGATGTCGGCCCCATGGGCGACGAGCCGGCTCCAGTCCCACCGGATGTGTCGGAAGAGCGCATCGACGTCTGCGGGAGAGGAGAGGAGAACCGGGTCCAGGAGCGCGACGGCGGCGCTCTCGTTGAGCCGGCCCGCAGTTCCGGCGTCGTCGCACAGCGGAAGGACCGCACTCCACAGCAGTAGGTGTCTGGGCAGATGCTCCCGGATCACCGTGAGATGGGCTTCCTCGATGGGGAACGTGAACGTGCGAGGCTCATGGTTGGCGTCGGCCCCGGCGCCAAGCATCAGCCTCAGTTCGCCGTCCTTGCTGATCACGTCCGGGATCCATCCGCTACTGCGGGTGAACACGATGTCTCTCATGGGTCCAGGGCCTCTCTGGAGCGGCACCGGCTGGACGTGGTCGCCTCGGGTGCAGTGCGAGCATCACGGGGATGTTGCGACCCTGCCCCGCAGCACCTGGTCACGACCACCGTGCACATTCGGCGTCGAGGCGTGCGTCGGTGCGTACCCAGACTTCGCCGTCGGCGGCCTCGGCCGGGGCGTCGACTCGTTCGATACCGAGGAACTCGATCAGCTTGAGCAGTTCGGCTCGTTCGGCTCGGTCGTCGTCGACATCGTGCGAGTCGAAGAAGACGTGATAATGGCCGCTCGGGTCCACGATGCCCGAAGCTCCCCAGAGCCGAGCCACTTCTTCGATCGCCGCTACTTCGCTCGTGAACGTGGCGGCGCGGGCGGCGCCGCGAGTCTCCGGTGATGCGTCGAGGTCAGCGAGGTCGGAGAACCACTGGCCGAAGCGGTCCAGGCCGGCATATCCGTTTTCGAAGAACAACATTGCGCTCGGAAGGTAGCGATTGGCTCGGTCGACCTGGAGGTATTCCGATCGAGGCCGGTTAGCGCCCTTGACCCGGGCGATCACACCCTGGCCGGGCATGAGTACGAGACTCTGCCCCGCCGGCTCGTCACCGATGGTGTAAGTGTCGGAGTTCCGATCCCGGAAGAACGCAGAGAACGCCACGTAGGCTTCCTGAGCGTCGTCCACGGAGACCTGAGCGTCGTTGCCGTCACCGACTGCGAAGACGAACTGCTTGGGTTTGGGGTCGTATGGGCGGGCCATGGTTGTCCTTCGTTCATGTGGTGACTCCAACAGCTTAGGGTCCTGTCCGGCGGGTCATGTGAATTTTCAACCAGTTGCTCTTGACTCGGGCGTGGGCAGGGGGATCTAACCAATTGCGAGTGGTCGCTCCTGCCAAAGGGCGTTGCACAAGGCCTCGAACTGGGCATTTCCCCGGTATGGCGGGGGTGTTGAGGGCCAAGCGGGTGTGGGCGGAGACGTTCACGGACCGGCGCGATGCGCCGCTCGCGGGGCGGAGACCAAGAACGGCCCGCCGCGCTACACCCAGGACGGTCCGGTCGACCCCGGCGGCTGGAACATGTCTGCCTGCCACCGCGGCCGGCCACGCCTACGGTCACAGCAAGGGCAACATCAGCAAGAGAGGTAGGTAGGTGGCCGCCGCCCGTGGGGGCAAGCGCGGCCGCCCTGGCAGCGTCCGGGCCGTGGTTCCTCGTGAGGGGGCCGATCGCGTCGCTGACGGAGCATCACCGTCGGGCAGGCGAGCAAAGATCAGCGTCCTGCCTCGACGCCAACCTCTACCGAATGCGGCATCCCAGGCTGGTAGTAGGCCGGAACCTCGCCGTCACGGGCGTAGCCGACCTGGTGGCTCCCCACATTCGTTGCGATAGACGGTGAATGCGCGATTGTCCCGCGACATCGCAGCCAGGTGAGCGGTGTTGTGACCGGACAGCGCAGACCGAGCCAGGAATCGCGTTCGGGCGCACGATCGCCTCCGGGTGCGAGAGAAACCTTGGCCCGTCAACCGCGCTACGACCTGGGCAAGACGTCCTGACCTTGGCCGTACCGCCCCCAATGAGAGTCTTGCTCCGCGTCCGCCGGCGCCGGCCTGGCGGCCGTCCAGACCGGCGGACGCGGCGACGTCAGGCGGGGCCGCCGAGCGGCGGGTGCTCGAGCACGCGGGGCTTGTACTCGACCAGCTGGATGCGGCCGTCGAAGGTGCGGTGCCCGATCATCTCAAGGGCAACGTCCGGATAGCCGTCGTAGATGCGTTCTTCGCCCGTTGCCCCGGTGATCACCGGGAACATCACGACCCGGAAGCGGTCGACGAGTCCGGCGCGTAGCAGGGACCGGCACAGGCTGAGGCTGCCGATCGTGCTGAGGAGCCCCGAGCCACTCGACTTCATGGCGCGGACCGCCTCGACGGCGTCGTCACGGACGAGCGTGGAGTTGGCCCACGTCAGTGGCTCCTTCAGTGAGGAGGAGAACACCACCTTGGACGCTTGTGTGAGCTCGTCGACGGACGCCTCTTCCTCGGGCCTGAACTCGTCTTGGCCATTCGGGACCTCGCCTGCGGCGAAGCCCGACATCAGGCGGTAGGTGTTCGCTCCCATCAGGTAGGTGGCCTCGGGTTGCTCGCCGAGCCATGCGAGGTACTCCGGGCCTTCGAGGCCCCAGAACCCGGGCCATCCCTCTCCCGATGCGTGGCCGTCGAGGGAGGTGATGAAGTCGACGAGAAGCTCCGACATGGCGGTGTCCTTTCTTAGGGTGTCACGAGCTTGGACCGGCCGGGAGCCACAAACTCATCGGCCGCGCCGTGGAGTAACGCGAAAGCCCATGACGCTGCAGCCGGTCTGTCCCTCATCCCCGCCCTTTTCCAAGGCTCCCTCGATGCCAGGCAGGCAAATGCCAGGCAGGCAATACGCAGCTTCAATGCCGTAGTGCGACCGGAACGCGGTCCACCGCTCGTTCTCCGCGCGGAAGCACGAGCCAGTGATATTGCTGCGGATGCGTGACATTGACCGGATGGCAGGAGTGTGCGGTCAGTGCGCCGCGGCGGCAGTGAGGGCGGAGTCGCTGGATAACTCGCTGATGCCGAGCGCGCTGTCGGGCCGGCAGTGCCCGCACGCTTTGAGTCCTGCGGTGAGCAGGCGGCGGGCTTCGTCCCCATCGACGGGGCGGCGCCGCTTGCCGGCCATGTAGCAGTCGCCTGCGTGGACCTGCAGGGGTGGGCGCCGGTCACCGATGCCGAGTTCGACGATCCACTCCGGCGGCACCGGCCGGCTGCGGCGACCGCGTTCCTCTTCGGCCTGCCGCCTGGTGAGAGTGGCGATCTTGGCGTCGATGCGCTGCAGCCACAGGGCGTGCCAGACCCGCAGGGTGTGCAGGCGGTCGAGGTCGGGCGGCAGGTCATCGAACACATTTTTGATTCTATGCTCACGATTCACGGCTTGTGCACTCGCACGTTCGCGTGTCTGTTCGATAGCGGGGGGTGGTAAGAGGTGGCCGTGCTGAGACTGCAGAGGCCGCATCAGCAGGCGTGGCGCCGACGCTGACGCATGTGCGCTGCCCGGACCGCTGCGGGGGGACCTATCGGCACGTCCTGGAGGAGCTCACCGAGCTTTCGCCTGTGGTGCAGGCGCTGCCGCCATCGGCTGCTCCGGCGGAGCTGAAGGGTGCCCTGCGCTATCACGGCACGGACACCCGGCGGCTGGGGGAGATGCTGAGGGGCCGTACGATCTCCCGCCTCGGTGTCGACGTCCGTATCGGCATCGGTTCCTCCATCACTGTTGCGGCCACGGCCTCCGCCCAGGTTCTTGAGCCCGGCGGTGTCCTCGCCGTCGCGCCCGGCCAGGCCGCGGGCTGGCTTGCCCCGCTGCCGGTGGAGGCCCTGCACGGTATCGGCCCGCGCCAGGCCGGAGCCCTGCACGAGTACGGAATCCACACCGTCGGCCTACTCGCCGCCGTCTCACCCGCCACGGTGCAGCGCCTGCTCGGAGGCGGCGAGCTGTTCGCTCATCCGCTCGAGGACCCGCTCGGCGACGGCGAGCTCATCCCGCTCGGCCCCCACCTCCGCCAGCTGCTTGGCCAGCTGTTCTTCGAGTTCGTCCAGCTCCGCGCGCCGCGCGGTGATCCGTTCCAGCAGCTCGGGATCCAGCATGGACCGGATCCTGGAAGCCGCCCGGTCGCGGTGCGTGCGAACGTCAGGATGGTCCTGGGGCGAGAGATGGCGCCACCGTCTTTGGCGTGACTGGTTGCCAGGTATTCACTGGCTTGGGCATCGACGGGGACCTGGTGATGTCAGGGTGTAACGGGGAGGCTAGCGAGGTGCCGCGAGTACGTCCCGGAGTACGTTCTCGAGCGTGACGCGGGCCAGCTCGTGTCTCAGGGTCTCCTCGATGCCCTCGTAGATGCCCTGCATCGCCGGCTGGATGCCGTGACCCACCACGCATTCCTGATTCGGAGTCGTGCGGTGCATGGCGAACAGCGGGCCGGGCTCCACTGCCTCGTACACGTCGAGCAGGGTCATCGACTCCAGCTCGCGCGCCAGCGACCAGCCCGCCCCCACGCCCCGCCGGGACTCCACGAGCCCGGCCCTGCGCAGCTCGCCGAGCAGCCGCCTGATCACCACGGGGTTGGTGTTCGCGCTGGTCGCGATCTGCTCGGAGGTGGCGACCTCATGGCCCTGGCGCTGGTAGAGACCGATCCAGGACAGCGCGTGGGCGGCAATGGTCAACCTGCTGTTGGCGCTCATGTACCCCTCCTCCCGGCCGCAACGCTTCATGTTACGACAACGCAGTCGTAACAGTGAAGGTTGCAACAGGCTGTCGTAACAGTTAACGTTGCGACAGTCGGGAAGGGTCAATCAACGAGGTGAGAAGAATGAGCAAGCCACTCATGGGCAAGGTCGCCCTGGTCACCGGGGGGTCGCGCGGACTGGGAGCCGCGACCGTACGACTGCTGGCCGAGCAGGGCGCCGACGTCGCCTTCACCTACGTCAGCTCCGAGAAGCAGGCGCAGGCCGTCGTCGACGAGGTGCACGGCAAGGGAGCCAAGGCCATCGCGTTCCATTCCGATCAGGCGGACACGAGCCGGGCGCCGGCGCTGATCGACGACGTGGTGGCGCACTTCGGCGGCCTGGACATCCTCGTCAACAACGCGGCGATCTCCGTGGCCGGCACGGTGGACGACCCGGACGCCGACACCGCCGCACTGGACCGGATGCACGCCACCAACTACCTCGGCGTGATCGCCGTCATCCGGGCCGCCTCCCGAGCGCTGCGCACGGACGGCCGCATCATCACGGTGAGTTCCGGACTGGGCTCCCGGGTCGGCGCCCCCGGCCTTGCCGACTACGCGGCGACCAAATCCGGGATCGAGAGGTACACCATGGGCGTCGCACGCGACCTCGGGCCCCGGAACATCACGGCCAACGTCGTGGAGGCCGGACTGATGGAGGGCGGCATGCAACCGCCGGACCCCGAGACCCTCAACGCCCTGGTCAGCTCGCTGTCCCTGCAACGCATGGGGCACCCCGACGAAATCGCCGCGGCGATCGCCTTCCTGGCAAGCCCCGCCGCGTCGTACGTCACGGGCGCGGTGCTGGACGCCCACGGCGGCTACAACGCCTGAACCCCCCGAGAGACATCACGCCTTCGGGGCGAGCACCGCCGACGACCCGCGACAAGGCGTACGACTCGAAGGCTGTGGGCGGTGAGCTGCGACGCCGCTGCGTCCAGGCGGTGATGTCCCGCAAGGGCTCCCCGCATCAGGGGCCTGGGCAAGCTCCGCTGGTCGCCGAGCAGACCTTCGCCCTGCTCCACCGGTACAAACGCCTCGTGGTCCGCCAGCACGGCATCCCGGCAGGCGGAGCGCTACACCAACTCGGCGGGCAAGCCCGCCAAGTCAGGTGCTCGCTGGCTCGCCAAGAACCCCGGCAAGGCATGGAGCATCGTCCAACCTGAATTCGCTGGTCACGGGGCTGGCGTGGGCGGGGGCTGGGGTGCTCGTACCGGTCGGGGGCGTGATCGCCCGCCGCGACCGCCAACGGGGCGCCGAACAGCCGTGTGACCACGGCCCACGCCTCGTCGGGGGCGGTGCAGGCCACCCGGTAGCCGTAGAACTCGTACAGGTCGTGATCCATGTGTCGTGTCCAATCCGCGCTGCCCCGGGACCGGGGGAGGACCGCGGCGCACATGGCGTCGCGGTCGATGAGTGCCGCGCCGGATGCGGCGTCAGGAGGTGGAGTACGGCCCGTGGGCGCATGGCTCTCGGGCGTGCGATCTGTCGGCGGCCCGGGCCCGCTGGGCGCGGCAGGCGTCGTCGTGCTGCTCGCGCACGAGACGGCGCAGGGCGGGTGGCGCGTCGGCCTGGGCGTCCAGCCACCGGGCGGCGGCCTCGGCCGTGGCCGCGTCGGAGAGCGGCGGGAAGAGACCGAGGACGATCTGCTTGGCCATTTCGTGGCTGCGGCTCTCCCAGATGTCGCCGATCGTCTCGAAGTACCGCTCGGTGTACGGGGCGAGGAGAGCTTGGTCGGCGGTCTCGGTGAACCCGGCGATGGCCGCCTTCTGCACCGGGTTACTGAGGTCGCCGCGGTCGATCACGGCTGCCCAGACCTCCGCCTTGACCGCGGCCTCGGGACGGGCTGCCCGGGCCGTGGCCGCGTGGGCGGCTCCGGTCTGGGTGGGATCGTGCCGTTCCTCGGCGGCGATCTCCGCCTCACCGAGGCGGCCGGCCACGGCCAGCCGAATGACGGCCGCCCAGCGCAGCTCGGGGTCCGGGACAAGGCCGGGCGCGGGTGCGACGCCCTCCAGGATGCCTGCGACAAGGTCGAGGTGGGGCTGGGTGCGGGCGGATCATGTCCCAAACCGTGGTCCAGCACAAGGCGCGGGGGAGCGGTTCGGCGAGGGCGCCGAGCTGTCCGGCCAGGGTGCGCAGCGAAACCGCGTCGAAGGGCACCTTGGCGTAGGTCAGGTCGTCGTCGTTGATCAGCACCAGATGGGGCCGGGGGCGGCCGACCAGCTCGGGGACGTCGGTGAGCTCCTGCGCGAGGACGTCGGTCTCGGCGCGGTGCACGCGGCTCAGGGTGCCGGTCTCGTCCAGGTGGTAGAAGCCGATGGCGATGCGGTGCGGGCGCAGCACGGCCTCGACCGCGGCGCCGGCCGGGAGGGAGGGGGCCTCCTGCCGGACCCGGAAGCCGGTGATCGTGCCGTCGACACCGGTGTCGATTTCCGGCCGCAGCACGTTGACCCCGGCGGTCTCCAGCCGCAGTTCCGCCCAGCTGCCGAGGTTCCGGCCGGAGGCCGTCTCCAGGGCCCGCTGCAGGTCGGGCAGGCGGGTGTTGCCGTGGGCGTGGGCGGCGATGTAGGCCCGTACGCCGGCGAAGAAGGCGTCGGTGCCGACGTAGGCCGCGAGCTGCTTGAGGACGGCGGCACCCTTGGCGTAGGTGATGCCGTCGAAGTTGACGAGTACGTCTTCCAGGTCGTGGATCCGGGTGACCACGGGGTGGGTGGAGGGCAGCTGGTCCTGCCGGTAGGCCTTGGCCTTCTGGTGGTTGGCGAAGGTGGTCCAGGAGTCTGCCCACCGCGAACCGGGGGCCAGGGCCTGGCAGGCGAAGGAGCAGTACGTGGCGAAGGACTCGTTCAGCCACAGGTCGTCCCACCAGGCCATGGTGACCAGGTCGCCGAACCACATGTGGCTGAGCTCGTGCAGGACGGTCGCGGCCCGCTTACGGTAGGCGGCCTCGGTGGCGTGTGAGCGGAAGACGTACTTCTCGCTGAAGGTGACAGCCGCCGCGTTCTCCATCGCTCCCGCGTTGAAGCCGGGCACGAAGATCTGGTCGTACTTCTCGAACGGGTACGGGTGTTCGAACCGCTCCGGGAACCAGTCCAGGCGCTGCCGGATGACGGCGAACAGGTCCTCGACGTCGAGGTGTTCGGCCAGGCTGCGGCGGCAGTACAGGCCGAGCGGGAGGGACCGGCCGGCTGTGCGGTGCTCGCTGTGCACGGCGTGGAAGGGGCCGGCGGCGAGGGAGACCACGTACGTGGAGAGCCGCGGGGTGCGGCCGAAACTCCAGGTCCGGACGTTGTCGCCGGTCGCGTCACCGCATGCTCCGGCGACGACCGGCGGGGTGTTGGAAATGACAGTCCACTGGGGCGGGGCGGTCACGGTGAACCTGAACCGCGCCTTCAGATCGGGCTGATCGAAGCAGGCGAACACCCGGCGGGCGTCGGCCACCTCGAACTGGCTGTACAAATACGTGTGTCCGTCGACCGGGTCGGTGAAGTGGTGCAGCCCCTCTCCGGTCGTGCTGTACGCGCAGTCCGCCGCGACCCTCACGTGGTTGCGGCCCGCCACCAGGCCGGACAGCGCGATCCGTGAGTTCCGGAATACCTGGGCGGGTTTCAGGGAACGCCCGTTGAGGGTCACCTCGCGCAGAAGGGGCGCGCGCAGGTCGAGGAAGAGCGGCGCGTCCGGGTCGGCGCAGTCGAAGCGGATCTCGGTCACCGAGGCGAAGGTGCCGGACTCGGCGGCCGTCCGCAGGTCGAGAGCGACGTCGTACGTGTCGACCGCCAGGGCGCGGGAGCGCAGCCGGGCTTCCTCGGCGGTCAGGTTCGTGCCGGGCATGCGTCAGTCGCTCCCGTCGGTGAGCAGCCGGGCGCGCAGGGCACCGACGGTGTCGTCGGACAGCTTGACGCGGTCCTCGAGGTAGCCGTCGACGGAGCCGTACTTCGCTTCCAGATCCGCAAGGACGAGCCCCATGACCGCTGCGGGAGCGCGGCCGTAGCCGGGCCACCTCAGCTCGCGGCCCGGGTTGGCGGCCTTCCAGTCCGCGATGAGACGCTCGGTGGCCAGCTCGGTGAGCGCGAAGTCGGCGAGGACCGTCTCCCGGTCCACGCCGAGGAGGGTGAGGACGAGAGCGCCGATGAGCCCGGTGCGGTCCTTGCCGGAGGTGCAGTGGAACAGTACCGGGCCGGGGGCGTGGGCGATCTGCTCCAGGACCTGCCGGATCTCTTCGGCTCCGTCCTCGGCGACCTCGGCGAACCGGTCGGCAAGGTAGCGCCAGGGGTCGATCTCGGGGTCGATCTCGGCCTGGTCGTAGGGGCGGTGCTCGATGCTGAGGTTGACGTAGTGGAAGCGCTCGGGTTCCGGCACCCGGCCCTTGGCCTCGATCTCCCACGGGTAGCGCAGGTCGATCACAGTCCGGATGCCGAGCCCCAGGAACCTCACCCAGTCGGCGCCCTGCAGCTTGCCGAGCGAGTCGGAGCGGTAGAGGGCCTGCCACAGCACGGTGCGACCGTCGGAAGCCCGGTAGCCGCCCAGGTCGCGGAAGTTGTGCAGACGTTCGAACTCGACGTGCCGCTTCATCGGCTCTCTCCCTCATGCCTCGGCATCGTCCGTGACAATGCCGCCAGTTCCCGGTTGCTCCATGCGGTGCTCCCGGTGATCTCCTCGCCGAACCAGTCCGGTGGTACGAATTCCCGGGCCGTCCCGATGTCGGCGAACTCCACTTCGACCACGCGCAGGCCGGCCAGGGCGCCGTCGTACTCGTCGACCGTCGCCACATGCTCGCCGAGCGGGACCGTCCAGCGGAACTTGCTCAGACACTCACCGTCGGCAAGTTGCCACAGCTGATCGAACACCTCGTCGGTGACGGGGAATTCGACCTCTTGACGGACCATGGCGTCCGCGGCCCGGTCGAAGGTCTTCGCCGTCATCAGCCGTGTACCTTCCCCCGCGCGGACCGGAACTCCACCGGGGCCCCGGACGGAGTCAGATACGCCTGCCGCAGCCGCTCTCCAGCGGTGCCCGGGGGTACCTGCCAGCCCTCGGCGACCTTGAACTTCCGCTCGATCTCGGTGGTCATCGCAGCGTCACCCGCAGTTCCGTGTCGGTGGACAGACGCGCCCGGTCCAGCCTCTTGGAGGGGGCGAGAGGCATCTCGGAGACCACGGTGATCCGATTGGGCACCATGTGGGCGGGCAGCCGCTCCGCGCAGGCCTCCCGCAGCACAGTGGCCGTCCGCGCGATGGCCGCCGACTCCCCGTCGAGCGTGGTGTACACGACGAGGACGGATTCACCGCCGGCCGCCTCCTCGGTCACGGCCACGGCGTCCAGGACCCCGGGTACCGCGCGCACGACCGCCTCGATCTCGCCGAGCTATGGCGCCCAAGACGTTGAAGCGCTCGGTCATCATCGAGCTTATCTCCGCGTCCTGCTCCATCAGCGATCTGGTGATGCGCTGCATGCGACGCGTCAGCAGACGCGCGGGGGATCAGGAACAGCGGAATCATCACCAGGGCCGCCACGGTGATCTGCCAGGAGAGGTAGAACATCGCGCCGAGGACCAGGACCAGGGTCAGAACCGTGGAGACGGCCTGGGTGAGCAGAGTGGTCACGGCCTGCCGGGCGCCGACGACGTCCGTGTTGAGCCTGCTGATCAGCTTGCCGGTCTGTGTGCGGGTGAAGAACGCCCGTGGCTGCTGCTGCACATGCGCGAACACCTGGGTGCGCAGTTCGTAGACGACTCCCTCACCCATCCGGCCCGAGCACTGGCTCTTGACGTAGACGACCCCGGCGCTCACCAGGGCGAGTCCCGCCAGCGCCAGGCTGAGCCACACGACGACGTCGAGGTGCCCGGGCAGGATGCCGTGATCGATGATGTACTTGAGGATCAGCGGACTGGCGGCCGTGATACAGGCGTCGACGGCGGTCACCGTCAGCAACAGCGCGACCTGCCAGCGGTATGGCCGGGCGTACGGGAGGATGCGCCGCACCGTTCCCGGTCTGACCTGCTGGCGCTGGAGCGACTCGTCGCCCGGCCGCAGCCGTATCGGGCCCATGGACGGGCGGTTTAGCACGGTCACGGAAACTGCCTCGCTCTCTGTTCTTCCCGCTTCGCCGCAACGGGTGGAGAGAAGACATCGGGTCAACATCCGGCGACCAGGAGCGGAATTCTGCGGTGTGCTGAATCGCCGTCGCAGCATTCCAGAAAACCGTGACATCCACGATGCATTGCACGGTCGCCCCGATCAATACCGGACGGGACCGTTTCACCCGGACGTTACGCGGGGTGCTCGGCCAATGGCCCGGGTAGGGTGCCGAGACAGGAGAACGAGATAGCGGCGCTTCTGGGTGCCGGCGCGGAATGGCGTCACGCGCGTGGGAGCCCCTGAAAAACCGGCAGGCAGTGAACGGTGCGGGTGACATCCGGGGGAGCCGAAGCTCCCCCGGACAGTCGGTCAGCCCTCGGTCCAGCCGTGGTTCTTGGCGGACTGGAGCAATCCCGCTCGGATCTGCACGATCTGATCGCCCGTCAGTGATGGAGCGCTCGACAGGAGCACCTCGGTCACCTCGTGCAGGTACTCGTTCGCGGCGAGCACGTCGCACAGGGAGTCGTCACCGTCCGCCTGCCTGGCGGGCTCCGACGCCAGGGCCGCGGCGGCGTCGGCGGGCGTCTGGAAGGCCGGAGACTTGGCGTCGGCCCCCTCCGCGAGCCGGACGGCCGAGGCTTTCAGCCCGCGGTCACCCTCCTCCACCTCGAACTGGACCGAGAGGCCCGAGCGGAGGTAGTGCTCGGGGATCAGGAGATCGTTCACGTGCAGGAAGACGTCGTCCCCTCCATGATCGGGAGCAATGAAACCAAAACCCCGCACACTGTCGAACCGCACCACACGACCGGTAACCATACCCACCAACCCCTTGCCACCGGGCCCCTTGCCCGGATCAGCGTCATACTGCAGAAGATAGGACAGGGGAGCCTTCGGAGGCGAGCGCACCGGCGGGCCGCCCCCACGGGCCCGCCGTCGGTGGCTCGTCCCGCCAGGTCAGATTTCAGTAGCGCACGGTTCATTTCAGAGCGTTCATCGCGGCGGCTTCAGAAGCGAAGTCGGCAACCATCGGCCGGGCTTGATCGTCCTGCGGGTATGCCACACCCGAGCCCCGAACGGTCCACAACTCAGCTTGACTGGCCACACTGTGGCCAAGGCACCACCCCGGAGGACCCGGTCGGCTGCCGCGGCATCCACGTCCCCGGCCACACCGCGTGCCTCGCCCATCTGTCCGACGCCGACCGCGACGCCTACCTGCCCAGCCTGACCTCCGGCACCGACATCGATCACCGCGGTATCCCCTTCACCTCGCTCCTTCTTGACGCCCTCCTCAACGCCCTCCGCGCCCCCCCCGCCACCAGACACCCCCGCTTCGGCAGAGCCCGATTTGATTCAGCGGTCTTCCTGGGCCGCGCCAGGTTCGTGTCGGTGACCTTCGAGGGCTACGCCGTGTTCACGTCGGCATCCTTCGGGGCGGCGCCGTGTTCACGTCGGCGGCCTTTGAGAGCGGCAGCACATTCGCGTCGGCATCCTTTGGGGGCGGTGCCGCGTTCGGGTTGGCGACTTTCCAGGACGGCGCCTGGTTCCCGAGGACGACCTTCCTGGACGGCGCCGTGTTCGATGCGGTCACCTTCCAGGGCCGCGCCTGGTTAAGGTCGGCGACCTTTGAGCGCGGCGCCTCATTCGAGGCGGCGGCCTTCCAGAGCGATGCCGTGTTCGAGTCAGCTGCCTTCCAAGGCGACGCCTGGTTCGAGCAGGCGGTTTTCGAACGGTTGGTAAATCTCGGGCCGTTTGTGTGCACCGGGCGGGTGAGGTTGTCTGGGGCGGTGTTCAACGGCCCAACGGCCCTCTCGTTGCCGCGCGCCGCCTGGAGCGCCGACGCACGCGCTGGTTCTCCACGGCCCAGGTACGGCTGCGCTACGCCACGGTGGACTTCACGCACGCGGTCTTTCGAGTACCCCCCAATCGCGGCAGAGGCCGACCCCTTCGTGCTCCCCGACGGACGGACGGTAGCGGAACAAGCTCTCTGGTCCTCGGACAGACCGGTCTTCGCCACCCTGCTGCTTGTCCCCCTCGCGATCACCTCCAACCGGTGGTCGATGCGCCGCTTCGGCAGCGCGACCGACGTGATCGCGAACGTCACGGCGAGACTCAGCAACGCGGCGTTTCCGAGTACGCCGGCGGCGTTCTGCTTCAGCGTGGCCACGGCGTCGTCGTCGCCGCTGAGCGCAGCGGCCAGCAGCACGGTCACCAGGAGCACCGGGATCAATGGCAGCAGCCGCAGGATGATGAGGGTTGGGCGCGGGAGCCACCTGGGGACGTCGAGCGCCCGTGACCGCCGCGGAGGATCTACTGTCTGGTTGCCGGGTGCGATGCTGGTCATCTGGTCCTCCCCTGCTCATGAGCCGAGGTAGGTTCCATTTCTTAGGCATCCGTAGGGGCGCGGTCCCCAGCGACGCTCTAATCCTGGCCTCAGGTTGATCGGGGACAATGAGCGGCAAAAACATCGACTGGAAGGGGGCGGGCCGGCGTGCGGATCATGATCGCGGATGATGACGTGGCCATCCGTGAGTCGCTGGAGCGAGTGCTCCAGGTCGAGGGTTACGACACGAGCACCGTCGCCAACGGTTTCGCCGTGCTCGAAGGGGTCGGTGGGGCCAGCGGTGACACGCTGGATCTGCTGCTCCTCGACGTGATGATGCCCCACCTCGGGGGGTTGGAGACCTGCCGGCGGTTGCGGGCCGCGGGGCGGGATCTGCCGGTGCTGATGCTGACCGCCCGTGACCAGGTCTCCGACCGGGTCGCGGGGCTGGACGCGGGCGCCGACGACTACCTGCCCAAGCCGTTCGCCACCGAGGAGTTGCTGGCCCGGGTGCGGGCCCTGCTGCGCCGGCGTACGCCGACCGACGAGGAGTCGCAGATCCTGTCGTTCGCCGACGTCCGGCTCGATCCCGACAGGTTCGAGGCGTGGCGGGGAGGGCGGCCGCTGCGTCTGACCCGGACCGAGTTCTCCCTCCTGCAGGTCCTCATGAGCAACGCGACCCGGGTCCTGACCCGCGACGTGCTGTTCGAGGCGATCTGGGGCTTTGGCATGAGCTCCACTGCCAACAACCTTCAGGTATACGTGAGCTACCTGCGCCGCAAGATGGAGGCCGAGGGTGAGCCGCGATTGATCTACACGCTGCGCGGCCTGGGATACACGTTGCGGGAGACTCCTCCGTGAGCAGGCCCGCCGGCCGGGAACCGCGCCGGCTGACCCGATGGTGGCGCCGGCGGTCCCTGCGGACCAGGCTGACGGTGATCGCGGCGACGGCCATCGCGGTCAGCGTGTTCCTGGCCTTCCAGGTGGCCAGCGAGCTACTGGACTGGGAGCTGCGGGACACCGCCGAGAATCAGCTGCGCGCCGACTCCCGCGTCCTGGCGGCGAACGCGGAGCGCGCCGGTCTGGCACAGGTCGAGCTACCGCCATATCCCGGAGCCGGTCGGCTGGTGCGGGTCATCCTGTCCGACGGCTCGATCCGGACGCCGGCCGGCCAACCCTCGCTGCCCCCGGTCAGCGAGCAGGCCGGGCGCGTGGCGCAGGGCGTGTCGGCCGACCTGATGGAGTCGAACGACAGCGACGAAGAAGGCTACGTCATCTACACGCTGCGGGCGGGCGACGGCGCGGTCCAGGTGGCCCGCGTCGTCGACGACGGCCCGATCAACCAGTTCGGGTTCGGCATGCTGCTGATCGGGCTGCTCTGCGTGGTCGGCGGCGCCCTTGTCGGGCGGACCGTGGCGCGGACCGGGCTGACACCGATCGACCGGCTGACCGCCGCCGCCGTACGTGTCGCGCACACCCGGGATCTCGACGCCGACATCCCGGATGAGGGCGGTGGGGAGATCCGGCGGCTGATCCAGTCGATCAATGACATGCTCGCCGCGCTCCGCAACTCCCGGCGGGCCCAGCGGCTGCTCGCCGAGGACGCCGCCCACGAGCTCAAGACCCCCCTCACCAGTCTGCGCCTCAACGTCGAGCTGCTGATCCGGCTCGATCGGCGCGGCACCCTGGACAGCGCACTGCCGGCGGAGAGCCGGACCCGGCTGCTCAACGATCTCGGCGTCCAGGTGGCCGAGTTGAGCACCCTTGCCGCCGAGCTGACCGACCTGGCGCGCGGTGACGTCAGCGACGAGAGCACCGAGGTGCTCGACCTCGCTGACGTGGTGGTGGCCGCCGCGACCCGGGCGCGTTCCCGCGTGCCCGACAGCGAGGTCGCGCTCGACGTGACCTCTGTGTGGGTGAGCGGGCGCCCCGCTGCGCTCGAGCGGGCGGTGCTCAACCTCATCGACAACGCCGGCAAGTGGTCCCCCGCGGATCAGCCGGTCCAGGTCCGGCTCCGTGCCGAGGGCGCGTCGGCGGTGCTCGAGGTCGATGATGCCGGGCCGGGCATCGACGCCGCCGACGTACCGCGGGTGTTCGACCGGTTCTACCGTGCCGACAGCGCCCGGGCGTTGCCGGGATCCGGTCTGGGGTTGTCGATCGTGCAGCGGGTCGTCGAAGCCCATGGCGGCCGGGCCACCGTCGCCCGCTCCGCACGCGGTGGCGCGCTGCTGCGGGTCGATCTTCCGGCCGCGGCCCCGCCCGCCCCGATCGCGCGGCTCACCGCCGGGGAGGACACCGAGGTGCGCTGACCCGCCCTGGTGGCGCGGCGCAGGACAAGGGGCCGGCCCTCGGGCATGGCCCTGCGCGGCTCACCCGTCGGGGCAGGACACCGCGATGCGCCGACCCCAGCCCCGGCGCGTGGCGCAGGACCAAAGGGCGGCGGCCGCGGCTCATGAAAATCCGGGACGGGCCTGGGGCCCGTCCCGGAACTCGTCCGTGCCGCCGCGCTCACCGTTGCAGCGCGGGCTCCTCGTCGTCGGCGAGCGGCTGTTGACCGTCCGGCAGCTCCGCCGCTGGACGGGACAGCCGGCTTGGCCACCACATCCGCCGGCCGATCAGCAAGGTGAGGGCGGGCACCAGGACCGACCGCACCAGCAGGGCGTCGAGCAGCACGCCGAAGGCCACCAGGAACCCGACCTCGACCAGCATCACCAGCGGAAGTGTGACGAGGACCCCGAACGTGGCCGCCAGGACCAGGCCTGCCGAGGTGATGACGCCACCGGTGGCCGAGAGGGCTTTGAGCATGCCCTCTCTGGTGCCGAGACGCACGGTCTCCTCCCGGGCCCGGCTGGTCAGGAAGATGTTGTAGTCGACGCCGAGCGCCACCAGGAACAGGAATGCCAGCAGCGGCACCGAATAGTCGATGCCCTTGAATCCGAGGATCGTGTCGAAGACGAACACGCTGCCGCCGAAGGCCGCGGCGAATGAGACGATCACGGTGGACATCAGGATCAGCGGGGCCACGATCGCGCGCAGCAGCAGTCCGAGGACGATCAGGACGACGACGAGCACCAGCGGGATCACCAGCTTCTCGTCGCGCTTGGTGGTCACCTCGGTGTCGAGGTTCTCCGCACTCGGCCCGCCGACGATCGCCTCCGCCCCGCTCACCGCGTGCACGGCGGTGCGCACCCGCAGAATCGTGTCGTACTCCGCGGCGGTGTCCGGCGCGTCCTTGGGGAACACGGAGATGTTGGCCCAGCCACCGCTGGTCTGTTCCGGGACGGCCAGGACCACGCCGCGCGTGTCCTTGACGATGTCGAGCACCCGCTCCTGGTGTGCCGGCCGCGTGAAGACCGTCATCGGCTGGCCGCCGAGCTCCGGGAAGTGCTGGCGGAGAACGGTGAAGCCGGTGACCGACTCCGGCGCGGACAGGAACTGGTCCTGCTCCCGCAGGGCGCCGGTGTTGCCCGCCAGCCCGAGGGCGAGCACGCCGAGGACTCCGAGCGAGCCGAGCGTCGCCACCCACCGGCGGCGGCTGATGGCGGTGCCGAGCCGTCCCCACAGCCCCGGCTTCTCCTCCACGGCCGTGCTGAACCGCGGGATGGCCGGCCAGAAGATCCGCCTGCCGAGCACCACGAGCACCGCCGGGAACAACGTCAGCATGGCCACCAGCGCGCACAGGATGCCGGCCGCACCGATCGGGCCCAACCCGCTGGTGCTGTTCAGGTCCGCGACGAGCAGGCAGAGCAGGCCGGCGACCACGGTGGCCGCGGACGCGACGATGGCCGGCGCCGCGCCGCGCAGCGCGTGGACCATCGCGACCCGGACGTTCTCATGGTGGTGCAGTGCCTCCCGATATCGAGCGATGAGCAACAGCGCGTAGTCCGTGCCGACGCCGAATACCAGGATCGTCAGCAGCGCCGAGTTCTGGTCGTTGACCACGATGCCGAAGCCCTTGACGAGCAGGTAGACGGTCCCCATCGAGGTCAGTGCGGCCGCGCCGACGGCCACCAGCGGGATGATCCACAACACCGGGCTGCGGTAGGTGAGGATGAGCAGGAGCGTGACGACGGCGATGGTGGTGAGGAGGACCTGCTCGTCGATGCCGTCGAAGACGGCATCCATGTCGCCGTCGATCGCGCTCGGGCCGGTCACGTCGAGTTCCAGGCCGGAGGGGCGGTCCTTCGCGGCGTCACGCAACGGGCCGACGATCTCCTCCGGTGGGCCGTAGGCCGTGCTCACCTCGAGAGTGAACGTCATCGCCTTGCGGTCGGTGGAGAGGCTCGTCGGTGAGCCCCCGTCGTCCTCGCCGTCCGCCGGCGTCGTCTTCGGCGGGTACCGCTTGGCAAGGGTGTCGTAGTGGCGCTCGACCGCCGCGCGGTCGGCGGCGTTCATGCCGTCGGCCCGGTGGTACACGAAGACGAACGTGCTGTCCTCACCGCCGGGGAGACTGTCGTCCAGCGCCGCCACCTTGGTGGACTCGGCACTGGCCGGAAGGGTGTCCACGGCGCTGTCGGTGGTGACCGAGCTCAACTTTCCGCTCAGTGGCACCATGCCCGCCGCCAGCACCAGCCACAAGCCAATCACCAACCATGGCACCCACCGGCCTGCCAACCGACCGGCCGGCGCTTCCCCGGACGGCGCTGCGTTGACTGCCATCACTAGCCTCCTACACACGGGTTGCATCGCTTATCTGGATGCCTACTTGCTACCGAGCGAACCTGAGACGACTGTTAATACGGTGCTCAGGCCGGTTGGCCGAACCATGTGCCCAGCGCACGCACCAGCGTGGTGGCGTCGAGGTTCTGCCCGGTAGGCAAGGCCCAGGTGACACAGCCGTCGGGCCGGATGAGCAACGCGTCGACGTCCACCTGGTCCGTGCGGGCGGTGACGGTGTTGAGCGAAGGGGCTGGAGGGGTCCAGGATGGATACCGTCCACGGGGACGCGGTGCACCGCGTCCGGGCTGAGGGGCACTGCCTGCCAGAGCGAGCAATCGTCGACCCTGGTTGCGACGGGGAGGCCGCAGGCTTCACAGGCCATGTTGGCCCCGTCGGCCCCGTCGAGGCCGCAGCAGGCACCGCCGAGTTTCTCAGGCATCAGCCGGGTTCCGCGGATATCGCCGGGCGCGATGACACTCGCCCCGGGCGGGCTGTCGAGCAGGGCGTGCACCGGCGCATAGATGCCGCGTGCCGCCGCCTCGCCCGGATCGAGTTCATCCCACATCCGCCACGGCCCTCCCACAAGGGTCCGGGTCCACGGCAAACGTCCCGGACTCCATGAGCACCGGAAGCTGGGCCCCGTTTTCCGTACTTCTGGCGGGCATGGACGAGCAGTGAGACCTGGGACAGCGGGGTGGTCAACTCGGTGCCGCACCCCGCACGCACGAAAACGAACGAATGTCCACCGATGCGGAAACAGGGGCATCTTCGCAGCTCGTCGGCAACCGGACAGGGTTTCTCATTTGTTGCGGGAGCGACACCTGGCACCGCCGTGGTACCGGCGGTCGCCTCCGACCGAGGCAAGCGACTCACTCAGTGTTCGAATGTCCGGTGTGCCGTGGCGCCTCCCGAAGCGGTGAACATCTGCTGCCCGTTCTCCGGTTCTGGCACGACTCCCGTATAACGGTCACGATTGGTGCTCGAGTGCTTGGAGGATCTGTCGTACTTCCTGGTGCCACTGGTCGGCGTCGGCGCTGTCCACCCAGCCGGTTGCCATTTCTGATCCGTCCCGGAGAACCCGGTCCAGTGCGAGTCTCGCCGACGCTCCAAGGGAGGCTGGCAGTTCGGGCAGCGGTTCCCTGGGGCCGTCGTCCGGGTCAATCACGATGGGACTGTCCGGGAGGGTGCTGGCTACGAGAGCGCCGGCGGCAACGGCTCCGGCCCTGTCTCCGCCATCGACGCGTTCTCCCGAGTCGGTGACTCGCTGAAATGCCCGCCCCAGCACATCAATGACCTGCTGGTGGGTGAGTCCCTCAAGTTCATCGACGAAGTCTGCGGCGAGGTCGCTGTCGAAGGGGCCGGTTCCCCACGTTCCCATGCATCGCTCCTGATACGGCTGTCTCGGACGAAGGCATGGTTCCAGGAGCCGCTGACATCGGTCATGGGGCGAGGAGGACCCGCTTGCGGAGCAATGCGAAGCCGGCCCGTCCGAACATCTGGCGCTTGAGCATCTCGGTCCGGTTGACGTGTCCTTCGACGACGCCGGAGTCCCAGGGCAGGGTGAGTGTCGGCGTACTCGTCTATGCGGCCCTGGCAAGATTTTCGTGATGCTGGGGGTGCGACCGTGCGCCGGTGACGCTCTGTCATGGGTAGCGGCGTCGGAGCAAGGCCATGAGGATGACGCGGTGGCGGTGCAGTGGGAGATGTCGTGGGCGTGGTCCTGGTGGGGCGGCTGGAGTGATCACTGGTTGCGGATGGGTGGTTTTGTCGGCTGCTTCGGGCGCGGGCCGGGTAGGTGGGTGTGGCTGTTGGTGATGAGTACCCCCAGTGCGTACGCATCGCCTTCCATGTCTTCGATGTGGCGGTGAGGCATCTCCAGATGCTCTTCATGCTGCTGGTGGCGGCGCCCTCTCTGTCAGCCTTGGGTGAGACGTCCCGCTCTGCGGGGTTAGCCTGAGAGGGCACGACAGGAGAACCGCCCCATATGCCAAGCACTGAGCC